>CAZVRJ010000027.1:0-23776 GCA_964629885.1 uncultured Chitinophagales bacterium
ACACCAGCCGAATTTATACTCGCTATGTTATCGTCTCTAAAAAGCCGATGGAAGTGGATCAGCGCATTCCTTGCAAGACGTCGATCGTGATGGCCACGCACCACAAGGCTGGTGCCTTGCTAGAAAGTCTGCAGGTGTTTCGTGATTTTGAGATCAACTTGGCCAAACTGGAGTCCAGGCCTATTGAAGGCAACCCGTGGGAAGAACTTTTTTATGTTGACTTCGACGGAAATCTGGCAGATCCGTCTATTCGTGAAGCCATGAACAAATTGGCTACGGTCACTCGGTTCCTGAAAGTCTTAGGTTGCTACCCTGCCGGCGAACTTAGCAGAACCCAACCTCCGAAAAAACGCATACGGGCTCAAGAGACAAAAGTCGATTCGGTAGCGGCACCGGCCATAACCACAATGGCCAAGATGTCATTCCAGGTGCACGGGCATGTTGTGGGTGGTGATCAACCCATTTTTATAGCCGGTCCCGACACTTTCGGCAGCATGTCGCAGTTCAGCCGCCTTGCCAGGGTGGCGCGCGACAGCGGTGTGGACCTGCTTCGCATTGGCTGCACCGGCGCCATGGGCGACTTAGCGTTGCAAACCACTGTCGAAGAGGCCGATCTGCTCATGGCCCGCGAAACGGCCGACGGCTACAACATGGGGCTCGTTACAGAAGTGAGCTCATCGAACGATATCGAGCTTGTGGGCAAATATGCCGACATGATTCAGGTTGGTGCATGGAATATGCGCAATACGCCTCTTCTAAGAGAACTTGGCCGACAGACTAAACCTGTTCTATTGTACCGGAACATCGCCTCTGGCATCGATGAGTTCGTAGAGGCGGCAAATTGGATCCTTCAAGAAGGAAATCGGCAGGTTGTGCTCTGCGATGCCGGAATCAAGCGTTTCGACGGATCGGGAAGAACCATTATCGACCCTGCATCCATTTGCGAGCTGGCCGATATTACTGGCCTACCGATCGTAGTAGATCTGCGAAATGCAGCAAAAGACAAAGCCCAACAAATCATGCTGGCCAAATCGATGAGGTCACTGCCTATAGCTGGTCTTGTCTTTGCAACCGATTGGCACCACAGCACCGACGAGGCATCTTTACAAGGTTTGTCGGGCGACCTGAACGAAACCATATTGGCCCTCGAAGGCCCAAATCCATCCTAAATCAGATATCCTATGCGTAGAACTTCAACAATGGTTGGCCTGCTCGCACTGCTGGCCACGGCTTCTTGCACACCACAATCAACCGATATGGCTGAGCCCGATCATTTCCCGGGATCAAAACTCCACAAAGTTGGCGCAGTACTCACACTGGGCGAGCCGGGCTCGTTCGACGACGGCATGGTGGAGTCGCCCGTGGTTTGGTTCGACGAAAATACCGGGCGTTATGGTATGGTGTACACCGCCTACCACCGCATGGACACCACAACCCGAGGATACAAGGCTGTCGATCGTCCACAGGTGGGGCTTGCATGGAGCGACGACCTTATCAACTGGGAGCGTGATCCGCGTAGCCCAATCTTTGGTCCAACCGACGACCCTAACTCACCCGATTCGCACGGCACGCCGGGTCCATACATCTGGTTTGAAGATGGCACCTATTATTTGTACTACTTCGGCACTACCGATTCTGGCTACGAGAAGGGCCTGAAAACCATGAATATGGCCACATCGACCGATTTGGTTAATTGGACCAGAAATCCGAATAATCCCATTATCAAGCCTGAAGGCGATGGCTGGCGCTATGACGCCATCTGGCATCCGAACATTGTGAAAGTGGATGGCGTGTACTACATGTTTTTCAACGCCTCTGGTATTGTAAACGGCCACTATGAAGAGTATATCGGGTATGCCACATCAATTGACCTGATGAACTGGGATGTCGACGACGAAAACTCGCCTGTCGTGGTTGGAAGTATGGAAGATGGCACGTGGGATTCAACCGGACGCGCGGGCGATCCGAGTCTGTACAAGGTGGGAAATAAATGGTATATGGCTTGGTACGGATGGGACAAAAAGAATGCGCAAGATGGATTGGCATGGACAACGGAGGAGGAGTTCCCTCTAAACTGGCGCCAGTACGAGGGTAACCCCGTTCTTAGACTTGGCGCACCGGGCGATTTTGACGCCCAGCATGCCCACAAGCCCTTCATCTATCGCACGGCGGACCGTCATTATCATTTTTACACTGCCGTCGACACCATGGAGACACGCGTGATCGGATTGGCCGTATGGCCGCCATTGGATTAATCCATGTGACAGCAGTTGGATTTAGCAGTTCTGTAAAACAAAAACGGTGCGCAAGTTTCACCTTGCGCACCGTGTGTTAACTTACTGAACTGCGAACAATGCTGTAGTTAACAGCTTCTTCTGTCCAATTAAATGGACAATTTCATAGGTGACGCGGAGCGCGGAGCGCTTCAGTCTTACAATTGTAATTTCAATGTGTGGTGTTGACGACAAACCAAGCTGACACGATAATAGAGAACAGAACCGCTCTCTTGCATCTAACATAAATAACATTATAGGGCAATGTCAATGTTTAATTTTACTTTGGTTTATAAATAACAATTGAAGTAAATATTTTTACATAAGTGGCCGTAGTAAAAAGTTACCGAGTCATGTGCTTGAGTCTGAACTTATTGCCCAAAGATTGTATATTCCCACTTCAAGCTGCTTACGAACAAATAGTGCAATCCGTTGTACAGGATGTATATGGAACAGGAAACCACCTATCAACAAACCGACACCACCATCCTCCAGGGGCGACTCAGGGAGATGTCGAAACACATGAGTTTCGTAGGGATGTTCTGCATTATTTATGGAGCCATTGCTTGCCTCAGCATCATAGGCGCCATATTTGGAATACCTTATATCATTGCAGGATTAAGAATTCGGGAATCAGCAGATTCTTACCTGGCATTCTCCAGAAGCAGTGATGCGCGACAACTACTTACGGCTTTTGAGAAGCAAAGCTCATTCTTTTTCATCATGAAAGTGCTGATAATTGTCGCACTGGTGATATTCGCGTTATACCTGATTGGAATTATTGTCTTTTTTGGGTTTTTTGGATCGAGCTTATTAAACGAGCTAAACAATTTCAACAGTTTCTAAAGCTCGTCGTCCCTGCGGTAGATCCTGTTCAAAAGGTGCACAAGAAGGCGCTTAAGCTCGTTCAGGTCTTCGTCGCCCAAACGCGTGAACAACGCGCGGTTGAATCTACGCCTTACGGGTTCCATCTTTTGGATGATCTGCCACCCTTTGGATGTGAGATGCAACCGTTTGCGGCGGCGATCTTCTGGATCGGATCCTTGCTCAACGAGCCCCTTTTTGATGAGCGAGTTAACAAGTACCGTGATGTTCGGCCTTGACACCCCTAAAGATTCAGCAATTTCGCTGGCTAAAAATCCGCGCTCACTCCTAAGGTACTCCATCCGTGGTATATTGGGATCACCACCGATAAAAAGCAGAATTAACCATTGCTGTGTGGTTAACGATACTTGGTCGGCTATGATGTCGCCATTGCGCTGCATCTGGTTGGCCAGATTGAGCAATAGAAATACCAAGGACTCCTCTAACGTTTTCTGGATGGTTGGTTTCGACACGATATTACTCCCAACGCGATTAATGTTCATCCCTCATAATTAGTTAACACAATATACTATTTTGACTATTAACTATGTCTGACCGGATCAACAAAACACTAGATTACCAAACGTATACGGAGTTGTCTCTTACCCATAGAGAACGCATCGAGAGGATGTTGGGTAGTTTTTATGAGGATAGAGGTCACGGAGTGCGACACGCCATCCTCGACTTTTTGGTGGAATATTACTCGTTTCGAAGATCCAAGTTGTCGTTGTGGACACCCGGACTTGGGATTCGCGTTGAACACGATCCCAACGAGAGTTTAGAGGGATCCTTTTGGGATTACTCTGGTGAGTACAGTTTCGTTTCGAAAGGGAAGTTGAATTCTAAAAAAATGACGGGATTGCATTGGATTCATAGTTTGCTTCAAGCGGTTGAAAAACGTCCACCAGTTTACCACTGTTACGGAATGCATGAATGGGCGATGGTTTTTAGAACGTCGGAAATCCGACATCCATATCTAAAATTGCGCCTTTCTCACGGCGAGATTGACAGTTTCGTTGAGTCGCAGCCAATAGGGTGCTCGCATGTGGACGCATTTCGCTTTTTTACCGAGCCGGCACGTCCGTTAAATAAGTTCCAACCGAACCGTGAAACACAGATCCAAATGGATCAGCCCGGATGCCTGCATGTGACGATGGACCTCTACAAATGGGCGTACAAGGGGTGGCCGTGGATTCCGTCTGACATCCTCGCAGACGCCCTTGAACTCGCCATAGACACTCGAATCCTCGACATGCAGGCTAGTCCTTACGATGTGAGCATGTACGGGTATGAGGCCATCCCGATAGAAACAGAAACTGGACGACAAACGTACTCGGCTCAGCAGGAGGTTTTAAGCCGCCGTGCCGAGCCGATACGTAAACGTTTGATTGCCGCCTACGAGCGTTTACTTGATCCACAATGCTTTGCATTCAGGCCCAGTTAAAAGTATTTTACCCATCAGAATCATTTAATATCGTTTGACATGACCAAACCGCTCTCTTTACTCACTTTGGCACTTTTTCTGGCGTCTTGCACGAGCGGATCCAAAGTGGCAGTAGCACCGCAGATCCAAGACGACATCATCCATACCGATCCGGTGGTCCATATGAACGCCCAAAGCCGTTGGGTGGATGCAGTCATGGAGACCCTTACACCCCGTGAGCGAATTGCCCAGTTGTTCATGGTGGCCGGATACTCAAACCGTGAGCCTGCCCATGCCGACAGCCTCGAGCGCTTGGTGCGCGTAGTAGGCATTGGAGGCGTGGTTTGGTTTCAAGGTGGACCAGTTAAGCAAACGGCTATCGCCAATAGGCTACAACAAGCCGCCAAGGTGCCACTTTTGTTCGCCATGGATGCCGAATGGGGTATCGGTATGCGCCTAGACAGCACCGTCAGCTTCCCGTACCAGATGTCGCTCGGTGCCATACCCGATGAATCGCTCGTCGAAGAGATGGGCAAGCTGATCGCCCAAGATTTCAGACGTCTTGGTATGCACATCAACTTTGCTCCGGTCGCCGATGTGAACAACAATCCGGCCAACCCCGTCATCAGTTACCGTTCATTCGGCGAAGATCGTGGTAATGTTGCCACTAAAGCTATGGCCTACGCCGACGGGTTGCAGTCGAATGGCATCATGACCTCCGGCAAGCATTTTCCAGGTCACGGCGATACCGACGTAGACTCTCACTACGCCCTGCCCTTGATCAAGCACGAGCGAAACCGCTTAGACTCGCTCGAGCTGTACCCATTTAAACGAATGATCGACAACGGATTAGCTGGTGTGATGATTGCCCACCTAAGTATTCCGGCGCTTGACAACACCCCAAATCTACCATCCACATTATCAGAGCCAATTGTGACCGGCATCCTGAGAAACGAACTCGGTTTTAATGGCTTGGTCTTCTCTGACGCTATGAATATGAAGGGTGTGACCGATCACTTCCCAACGGGCGAGGCCGAAATACGTGCGTTATTGGCAGGTAACGATATTCTAGAGTTGACGCCAAACATCCCAAAAGCCATCGATGCCATAGAAGCAGCCGTGCTCGAAGGGCGGATTTCGCAGGAATACATCGATGCGAAAGTCCGAAAAGTATTGGCGGCCAAGCAGTGGTCGGGACTCGACAAATGGAGGCCGACAGAGCTCAACAATATCAGGGCTGACCTTAACAGTGCGGCTTCTGCAAATCTCAACCGTCAGCTAGCGGCAAATTTTGTGACATTGGCTCGTCACCGGACCGACATCTTGCCCTTAAAGCCTGCGAATAAGGTGGCTGTATTGTCTATTGGCCCAACAGAGAGGTCACAATTTCAAATTGGGCTTGGCGACGGATTCTATCCGTACTGGCTGAGTTGGCAAACGAGCGAGGCCATGGCGGATGCTGTTGCAGAGGCGCTGAAAGGATACGATCAAGTTGTGATTGCCGTGCACGACACGCGCAGAAGGCCGCTCAACAGACTCACAATTCCATCATGGATTCAACGCCTCATTGCAGAGCAGTCGGAACTTCCGAACAGAGCCCTGGTATTATTCAGCAATCCGTACACTTGGCTTCAGATAATTGGTGCCGACAATTTTGGCACGTTGGTCTTCGCCTACGAAAACACGGAATATAGTCAGGCCGCCGCAGCCGATATCCTGTTGGGCAACAAGCCAGCTGTCGGTCGCCTGCCGGTGTCTTTAAGCCCAAATTTGACCTATGGCACCAACGTCCGCATCCAATAAGATGCGTACAATGGCGTTACTCGATCAATCCCCCGAACTTATTTAACACCATGAGAGCCTTATCACTATTTATCGTGTTCCTTCTTGGAACGTCAATTTTCGCACAAGCTCAGACTTCTTCTGTATTACGTGATGTTGGCGCGATAGCGGTCGTGATCCAGGAATTGGATCCCGATGCAACCCGCGAGGATTTCACGGTCGACCTCATCCGCACCGACATAGAAGTTGAACTTCGCAAAGCAGGAATTCGCGTGGTAGAGCGTTCGCAACTGGACGAAAGCTCGGGTCGGCCCTATTTGTTTTTGGTCATCAACACGTTGAAGGGTACATTGAATACGTACACCTACAGCATGGAGCTTCGGTTTCATCAGAATGCTTCTTTGACTCGCAATCCGGACGTGACCCTAAGCGTGTCGACCTGGAACAGGAGCGTGATAGGCAGCGAACGTGGCAACCGCCTCCCGCAGCTTCGCGAGAAAATCAAAGAGATGCTGATGCCATTCATCAACGAGTATTTAGCAGCAAACCCAAGGTAATTCATGAAATTTCGCAAACTGGGATCGACTGATCTCGAACTCTCCGTCATCACCTTCGGAGCATGGGCTATCGGTGGATGGATGTGGGGAGGCACAGACCGCAAGCAGGCCATCGAGGCTATTCGCGCATCGGTCGAAGCCGGAGCCACAAGTATCGACACGGCACCCATCTATGGGATGGGGCTCAGCGAGGAGCTGGTTGCCGAGGCGCTTGAAGGTATGCCCCGCGACAGCGTCCAGATCCTCACCAAGTTCGGGTTGCGTTGGCGCGCACCCAAGCATGGCGAACTACCAGAGGCTGAAGACGAGGCCGGGAATCCGTTGGTGGTCTACCGATTTGCGGGGCGCGACAGCATCATGGAAGAATGTGAGGATAGTCTCAGGCGTCTAAAGACCGACTACATCGATTTATACCAGCTGCATTGGCCAGACAAATCAGTCCAAATCGACGAGACGATGGAAGCCGTGGTACGACTGCTGGAACAAGGCAAGATCCGCTATGCGGCCGTGTGCAACTACGACGCCCTACAAATGGCTGAGGCGCTCAAAACGGCACCCATCGTATCGAATCAAGTACCTTACAGCATGGTCTTGCGCGACATCGAAAAAGAGGTCGTGCCATTTTGCCTTGAGCACGGCCTGGGCATCCTTGCTTACAGTCCGCTTCAACGGGGACTGCTAACAGGCAAGATTAAAGCTGGCCAGAGTTTTCCGGAGGGCGACCACCGCGATGGAAATCGATACTTCACTGATGAATTTGTGACGAGGACAAATCAATTCCTTGAAGCAATACGCCCAATAGCAGATCGCCACCAGGCAACGTTTGCTCAATTGGTGCTAGCGTGGACCCTTGAGCAACCCGGCATCACTGTGGCGTTGGCAGGCGCCCGAAACGCCGGTCAAGCTAGGCAAAATGCAAAGTCGGCCGATGTGCAATTGACGTCAGATGAAGTGGCTGACATCACAAAATTGCTGATCGAGAACAAATTCTGAGATCGTAAACCGTTCGCCATGAAGTACGCGTTCATTTTGAATCCGGCGGCGAACAACGAAAAGAATCGGGGGCGCAGTGCGCAAATGGAAGAGCTTATACTCAAGGCTCATCCATCCGCATTGATTGTGCACTCAGAGGGCAAGGGCGATATTTCGTCCAAAGCAAAGGCATTGTCGAAAACGCACGATGTGGTTATTGTATGTGGTGGCGACGGCTCTGTAAACGAACTTATCCGAGGTCTGTGGGGATCTACCTGCATCGGAGGTATCATTCCATCGGGCAGTGGAAACGACTTCTCACGTGGGCTCGGTTTGTCGTTGGATCCTGCCCTCGAGATCAGCTTGCTCGGCGAGCGCATTGTCGTTGATTTGGATTCGGTTGAGATCGAGGTCGATGGCCAACCATCCATGTTCCAGAATACCCTCGGTATCGGGTTTGACGGCTGGGCCAACTATTTTGCATCGTTGATCGATTTCCCGACAGGAAAGCTGAAGTATGTAGTGGCTGCCTTAAAATCGATACGTCACCATAAAGCGCAACGATTTGATCTGGTTGTAGATGGTCGTGCAGAACAATGCGACGCGCTGATGATAACCTTGGCGAACGGTGGAATTGAGGGTGGTGGCTTCTATGTTGCTCCGAATGCAAGGCCTGACGATGGCTATTTGGATGTAGTTATCGTGAAACCACTTGGAAAATTTGGGCTGATCTGGCGGCTTCCCTTTCTGATGTTTCGAAGGCAGCCAAGCTTTCGTGCACTTGTTCGCAGGCAGTGTCGGCAAATTGCGGTAACATGCCACGATACGATGGCTGCACATGCCGACGGAGAGAGTCTAGGATTGGGTCTCAAGACCGTTAATGCCAAAATTATGCACCGGTCGGTTCGCTTTTTGGTCCCTAAGCACACCTCAATCTAAGGATCATGTAAAAACCTGTAAGATCGGGCTTCGGCGGGATCGTTAGGAAGCGAACATCTGTATAATCTGATACGTCTTTTCTATATTGAACATCAGAAATTATGCGCACGATTTCTCCAAAAACTGCGTTCTATCAAAATACACGCCATATACTAGGCACTCTTGGAAGCACAACTACCAGATAGCACTCAATCACGACTCGAGCACGTAAGGCATCGCATGGATGCCGGTTGGAGAATGCTCCTTCGTCGGCGTCATTTGGCTGTTGCTATGGCTGGATTTGCTGTCTTTTTGGGCGGCTTTCTTTTGTTGTGGGCATTAGAATCGGTCTTCTATCTGGGTGCGGCATTTAAGACATCCGTTATCGCGGTTGGTGGTATCGCAGCCGTAGTTGCAGCTGTTTTCACGGCACGTCATCTCGCCAAACCTCAGTTTCGTCGCTACTACGCCGATGTTTCCAAATCGGCCGACAACGAGGCACTGCGCAACGTCCTCGACTTACACCTCGAGCCTGTAAATGAGAATCTGTTTGTAAGCCACGCCATTGAGCAGAACCTCACTTCCTGCGACGATGCAAGTCTTCAGGTACAGCAATCGGCCTATGAGCAAAGCCATCCGGTGTACCAAGGTTATCGCAAAGCCGGTTATGCCAGCGGTGTGCTTTTCCTGCTACTACTGGTCGCTACCGTATTTCAAAGCTCCGGTGTGCTTCGTACGATTCAGTTTTGGAAGACGTTTCAGCCACCCATCCCTTTTACATATACCATATCTCCCGGAAACATGGTGCTCGAACAAGGGAGCGGTTTTCAGGCTCGGATTCAGTTTGAGGGCGACATCAAACCTCGGAACGTAGCCATTGGTCTGAAAACGACGGTCGAAAGCGACTACCGACTGCAACAAATGACTTCGATCGACGGCAACACCTATGTTTCGGAGCCGTTCAGTTTCACAAATACTACGGAGTATTTCATACAGATGGACCGCTACCGTAGCGAGACATTCAGGGTCGAAGTTCAACTTCTCCCAAGGTTTGAGGATCTAACAGTTGTAATTACTCCACCATCTCATACAGGGATCGAACCGTCGCGTCAGGCCTATCCTTTTTCAGTTATCGAGGCGTACCTAGGCACACGCATCCAAATATCAGCCATAGCCAACAAGCTGCTCGAGCAGGTAGAGCTGATACGTACCTCAACTGGTGAGGCCGTAAACATGGAGAACGGTGCAGATGGCGGCTACAGTTATGAAATGATGACTGCTGGTGCCGACACATTATCGTTCCATCTAACCGATGAGATTGGCTTTGAGAACAGAAATCCATTCACCTTTGTCATCTCCCCCCTTGTTGACAGTTATCCAAGCATCCTGCTTTTGGAACCTCAATCTGAGGTGAATCTGCTCAACCCCGATGTGGTTCAGTTGGGTTATGAATACCGGGATGATTTTGGTTTCAGTCGCCTACGTGTGAAATACCAGATCAAGAAAGCATTCGGTGCACCTATCGAAGGCACGTTAAATCTGCCTACCCCTCGCGAGCGGAGCGGACTTGGAATATCCAACTTTGATCTCGCAGCCATCGGAGTGCAGCCACTCGACGAGATGACCTACTGGCTTGAGCTATTCGATAACGATGCCGTTGCTGGCTACAAGATGTCGGAATCGCAGCGCCAGCGAATTGTGCTCACCTCCATGGCCGACTACCTCGACGTTGTGGACGAGAAGGAAAAAAATGTCGAAAATGAGCTCAAAAACATGGATGAAAAGTACCGTGAGTTTGAGAAGCTCATGGAGAATTTCCAAGAAGATCTGAAAACCAACCAGTTAGACGAATTTAGCCAGCAGCAGATGCTAGAAGAGCTTCAGGAGCGTCAAGAGAAGGTTAACGAAGCCGCCCGCCAGCTTAAAGATGAGTTTGAGCAGCTTCGCAACGAGCTCAATCAGAACCAGATCCTATCTCCCGAAACGATGCAGCAATATGAGCAGCTTCAGAAACTGATCGAGGAGATCGACAGTCCGGAGCTGCGCGAAGCACTGCGTCAGATGCAGGAATCGCTGCAGAACATGGACCAGAACGCATTGCGCGAAGCAATGCGCAACCTTGAGTTCAACGAAGAGCTTTATAAGCAGCGCCTTGAGAGAACGCTTGAACTATTCCGGCAGGTAAAGACTACCGCCGAAATGGACAAGTTGGCCAAGAACTACGAAGATTTGGCACGCCGTCAAGAAGAGCTATCGAAACAGGGCAGCGGCGAACAGCAGCGACAGCAACAGGAGTCGCTAAAGAAAGAGCTGGACCAGACCCAACAAAAACTTGATTCGCTCGACAAAGATGCACCTAACAACGCCCGCGAAGCTTTGGAGGAACTCAAGGAAGAGCTCAAGAAGGACACGGAGAGCACTAGCGAGCAGATGAAGGAAATCTTGGAGCAGATGAAGCAACAGCAAGATGGGGGTGGCGAGCAACAACAACAGCAACAACAGCAGCAACAGCAGCAGCAGGATGCTGGTGAGCAAATGCAGCAGATGTCGCAGCGTGTCCGCCAGTCTATGGAGTCGATGGGCCAGCAACAGAATCAGGTGAATGCGAATGCACTGCGATCCATACTTCGAACATTGCTGTTGCTGTCGGAGACCCAAGAAGACATTACGTTGAAGACCGCTCAGCAACCGTTTAGAGGAAACGGCTTTGTTGAGCTGGCTCGTCAAGAAAACAACGTCAATCAAACTTTTGGTACAACGGTCGATTCCCTGCTAGCGGTCGCATCGCGCGTGCCGCAGTTGTCAAATATTATCCTGGAAAAAAAGACCCAAGTTCAAAAGAATTTGGACAATTCTATTCGTTTCCTTGCAGAGCGCGATAATGGCAATGCAAGTGCCGAGACACGTTTTGTACTCTCTGGAATCAACGAGTTAGGCTCAATGATCGCCAATCTGCTCGAACAAATGGAGAATCAGAACAACGGCGGAAGTGGCGGATCAGGATCAATGATGCAGCAAATGCAGCAAATGGGTGGGCAGCAACAGCAGCTCAACCAGATGATCCAGGATATGATCAACGACATCCAGGGCGAGCGCCTAAGCCAAGACCAGATGGAGCGGCTAAACCAGATGGCTCGCCAGCAGAACTCCATTCGCCGGCAACTCGAGGAAATGCGCAGAAATGGTGGCTTGCCCGAAGGCGACCGCATCATGAGCGAGCTGGAGCGCATTGCTCAAGAAATGGAAGATGCCATCAACGATATACGCGGTGGACGCATGGACAGGCAGTTCATCAACCGCCAACAGAACATCATGTCTCGCATGCTGGATGCCGAGAAGGCCTTGCAAGAGCGTGATGAAGACGAGAAGCGCAAAGGTAACACAGGCGATCAGAATCTTAGAGCTCTTCCGCCTGAGCTTACGCTCGAAGAACTTCGCAAGCGTATCAGGTCGAGGCTGTCCGATCCGAACATGTCGAAATTCAGCGACGACTATCAAAAGCTCATCGAGAAGTATTTCGAGGTTCTGGAGCGCAGGGATCGCTGACAGCGAGATCAGATGTGGTTTCTGTTCAGACGCACCAACTCCTCGTAGGCAAATCTAGTGGCGCGTGTCGCTTCTTCATCAATCACTTGTGCGAATGCTTTTACCACGTCGCGGGCATTACTGGGGGCAAACGACATCTTGACGCGTTTCATGGCAGGCAGATCGCCCGAACTGTCTCCAATATAGGCCATCTGGTCGAGGGGAATCCCGATCTTGTCGCTCAAGAGTCCGACTCCGGTGCCCTTATTGCAATCGCTTATGATGATATTTACGGAAACATCCGTGTCGTGCACCTCAAAATCAGGGTAGTTAGCGGTCACGTACGGTTTCACGTCGTGGTAAATACGGTGATTCATCTCAATCAATGGATGGATGAAACCGACGTCGGAGCGCTTGGCGAATTCAGCAACGGTTCCCGGGTACTTCGGGATGATATCTTTCTCAGCCCAATGCTTCAGTTCGGCGATGGCCTCAAGCCGCTCGGCGGTAAGTTGAGGAGCCCAATTCAGCTCATTTTTCTGGGTGTGGTATAATCCGGCACCGCTTTCGAAAGCAAACGGCAAATCGATGCACAGCCATTGTGCAACCGCCTCTGCATACGGCAAAGGCCTTCCAGTGCAAATTGTGATCGGTGGTATGCTCAGATCATGCCTGCTGGCTATGTTGAGATCTCTGATGACGTTGATGGCTTCCCAGTCAGGTGTGACAAATGGATGACTAATGCATCCATCGAGGTCTACAACAAAAAGACGGATCATGATTTGGGTTTACGATAGCGTGGTATGGCAACAGCGAGTGCAATGAAGCACAAACCAATTAGTGCAACGGTCTGAAACTGATTTTTATAGTCTGCGTATTCTTGGCTGGCAAACTCGCCTTTCTGCAACTCGCCGATCCTGTTGATGAAGGCGTCAAAATTCTCGTTGCCGCGCTGAATTTCGAAGTAACGTCCATTACCTGAATCTGCAATCTTTTGTAGGGTCTCCGGCTCAAGCTTTGTGGTTACAACAGCGCCATCGCGGTCTCTCTTGTAACCCGTTACCCTGCCCGTTTGTCCGTCGAGCTCAGGTATCGTGCCGCCAGCCAACGTACCAATGCCAATGGTGTACACTTGCACTCCCATATTGGCAAGATCTCGAAGCGACTGAGTATAATCCATCCCAAAATTCTCTCCGTCCGATATTATAAGCAACACCTGTGCAGCATCCGAGTCACTTTCAGCCCTGATGCCCTCGAAAGCGCGCTTCGCCTCCGTAAATGCGGCGTCAAAATTCGTTGTCGTACTCGGCATTTGGCCCGTGTCGGCGATGTTCAGGAACAGTCTCAGCGCCGAGTAATCGACAGTCAACGGCGATTGCAGGAAGGCCTCGCCAGTAAACACGATCAATCCGACTCTGTCGCCACTGAGCTGGCCAACAAGTCGCATGGTTTCGTACTTGGCCTTCTCCAATCGACTGGGGCTGATGTCTTGCGCATTCATCGATGATGAAAGGTCGAGCGCTATCATCAAGTCGATGCCTTGGCGCTTGATCTCGCGCACTTCCGTGCCAATTTTGGGTCCAGCAAGGGCAACGATCAATAGTGCAATCCCGAGCAGCATGAAGCCGTCTTTAAACCTGCGGCCGGCTTTCCAGTCACCCTTGTAGAGGTTTGCAAAAATGGGATCGTCGATGTACTGCTTCCGCAGCTTCATCTTGTGTCGGTAGCTCAACACGCCACCAACGCCGATCAAAGGGATGAGGATGAGCAGCCATAAGTATGCAGATGAATCCCAAATCATGGATCTATGATCAATATTTGTAAATCGGTCATGTTGTTGCCGGTTGGTCCGGTACGTATTAGGGTGTCTGTTCCCAGAAAGAAGTGGTAGGCATCATTATCGAGTAGGTAGCCCTCGGGACTGTAACCCTGATGGCGTGCCAAGGGCAACAGGCCGTTATAAACAAACGCACCTGCTGCGTCGGTGTTGCCGTCAATCCCGTCGGTACCTACACTCATGAGGGTCCAAGGTACTGAAATTTCTTCGAGAGCCAGTAAAACTAGCAATGCCAACTCTTGATTCCTCCCCCCTTTTCCATCACCTTTCACATGTACTTTGCTCTCGCCATGAAACACCAACACCTGTTTGGTTCGTGTATTCAGAAGGCTGTCTTTAACGCGAGAAGCGATTTCGCGGGACTGGTTGCGTGCCGTCGTATCGTATGCAGGGTTGTACACATTGGCTTTATACCCAAGCATCTGTGCCTGCGTCGCTACTTGATTAGCGAGGATGGACGAAGAGCTCAGCATGACAATTTGATGGTTTAAATCCATGTCACCCTGTGCTTTAGGGTTATCGGCATGTTGACCGTCGGCTCCATCCTGCAGGTAGCGGAGTACTGACACAGGCAACAAAGCCTTAAGTCCGTGAAGATCGATCACGTTTAGAGCATCCGCAAAAGATGTCGGATCCGGGACTGTCATGCCACTGCCTATGTCGTGAAGTTTATCGCCGGGCACATCTGAGTAAACCATTGTCACGAGCTGCTTAGATCGCAGCTTCCGAGCAAGATTACCGCCCTTTAACTGGCACAGGTGCCTGCGGACGGTGTTGATCTCAGAAATTCCGGCGCCCGATCGCAACAGTACGTCGACCGTTTGCGCAATGTCGCCGATTTGAATGCCATCGGGCGGGAGCGAAACGAGCGATGACGTTCCACCGCTGATCAATGCAATCACGAGGGCATTCTTGGGGATGCGACGCACCAAACTTTCCATCTCGATGGACGCTGCTAAAGAAGCGTCGGAAGGAAGTGGATGGCTGCCTTGCAGAGCTAGAATTCGCTTGGATGCAAAGTTCGAACCTGGTGTCGTAATGATCAATCCATCGGTGATGAGATCGCCTAACACCGATTCAAGTGCCGCGGCCATGGTGTGGGCGGCTTTACCGGCACCGATCACCCAAACGGGATGATTTTCAGTGCTGTAGCTGGTGTCATTGATGCGAATATGTCCGGTATCGACTGAAACAACATCCCTGATCCTGCTGTCGGGGTGTAAATGCCACATTGCAGCACGGAACATGTTGAGCGAGTCGGACTTGTGTCGCTGAAATACTTCAGGATGCAGCATTCTCGACATGACTAAAAACTCCTCTTCAATCTCACTTTGGCGACATTGTGAAACTGTATTCTGCCGTCACCAGGTTCATGTCTGTAATTGCGAATAAAATTCAGACCCAAATCTGCGGTTACATTAAACTCCCAGCCTTTACTGGTTCCGTTTTGATCCATCCAAAGATTGTAAAGCCTGTAATCAATACCAACAGAAGGGCGGACCGTTATCGTTTCGGTGCCGGACAAAAATGCAGGTAGCAATCGTCCACTTTCATAAGACTTGTCGAAATCGTCCCTGAAATCGCCCGTGCCCTGTGCAAGCACGTGTAGTGCGGGCTTGAGTGTGAGGCCGGTTGTAAGATGATCGGCGTACAAATCTGCAAATAGTTTGATATGGGCGTAGTCGGCAAACGGGGTGGCTAGGCTGCGTTGGGAGTAGGTCCATTGACCCTCCTTCTGGTCAGTCCGGTACGACATGGAACTCACCAACGAACCTGCAATGCCGATGTCAAGATTTGGTTTGACACCACCTAAGGTCGCAAGGAACGTGGTCTGCGATGTGGCGGGTTCAAGGCGTCCCTCCTCTTTCACCGTTTTGCGATCGAGGATAACAATGTCGTCGATAATGAGTTGACCCGTTGCAGAGAAGCGTCCTTTACTGTAATGGAAGCCCCCGCCGACCATCAAATTATTCTCAAAATTTTTGGGTGTGTTGTCCGACTCAAAGAATATGAAATGAAGGGGCTGAAGATATCGAAGTGATAGCCCCGCATTGGCACCGGAGACCAAATCTCCTTCAAAAAAACTAAGCGTTAACGACGACACGGGCTTCCAGTCGACCCGATGTGCAAAAACGTAGCGCCGCACATTGCCAGCCTTAAATCCCCTGCCGGAAAAGACACCAACCGAGTCGAGGTTGTCGAGCTCCCCATAAATGCTGTGCAGCGATAAACGTTCGCTTCCCACTCGGATCGCTATCTTATCGTATTGCCGGACGTCATCGCCAATCAAGGGAGCCTCGATCCCAACACGGTTCCAGTGGGTTCCAAAGCGGCCGACGTATAAGTCGAAGAAGCGCGATGAAAAACCCAGGTAGGCATTCTCGCCACGTATGAAAAAACGGTTCACCAAGTCGAGGCCATCAGGATCGCGATCATAGAACATGTCGTGGGTCACCCCTGTTGCCGCAACCACATTCTGCCAACCCATCACAGCTGAGATTTCTGCCCTTGGATCAGCGAAGGGTTTCGTGCCTAAGGGGCGAAGAGGGTCGTATCGCTTAGAGCTCGATTGCATCATACTGGCAGCAAAGCCAAATCGCGTAACGAGTTCAGAAGAGTCGTCATTTTGGCCGATCAATGCGTTGAGCTGCGAAATCCACTCTATTTCAATTCCTGATAGTTTGGATATATCGGTCCCCTCGAGAACGACCCTAAGGGCACGATATGAATATGGCCTCAGCGAAGGATTAAGCTCAGTCAGATGTCCACGTCGCTGCAACCGCTCAATGAGCTCGTATGCTGGATCCTCAGACGGGAGCAAAGCCGATTGCTGTGCCACACCATGACCCGGCAATGTCAGGATTATGAGCGATAGCACAAAAACGAGTAAATTGAGCCATCTCACAAAAATGTGTTTCACAAATCGATTATTGGACAATTGAATAGGCGTAATTTACTAAAAGGTGTCCGATATATCGAATCCAGACGTTGCTATACGAAGTGATATGAAATTGAAAATTGTTACAGTGGTCGGGGCTCGCCCGCAATTCATCAAGGCCGCCGTAGTTTCGAGGGCCATTGCGGCTCACAATTCGAGTGGAAACTCTGTCGAGATTGTTGAAATCATCGTTCACACAGGTCAGCACTATGACGAGCAGATGAGCGATGTGTTCTTCAATGAGATGGGCATCCCGAAGCCTGATTATCATTACGCGTTCAATCGTCTGTCGCATGGCGCGATGACAGGGCGCATGCTCGAACAGATCGAGGCTGTGCTGTTCGATGAAAAGCCCGATGCCGTTCTCGTTTATGGCGACACAAACTCCACGTTGGCAGGAGCGTTAGCTGCTGCAAAATGCCACATCCCTGTTGTGCATGTCGAAGCTGGACTGCGAAGCCACAACATGAACATGCCTGAGGAAATCAACCGTATCCTCACCGATCGGATCAGCTCGGTGCTCTGCTGCCCCACCGAAACCGCCGTCGAAAATCTTAGGAAAGAAGGATTTGATGAATTCGGATGCAAGATCGCACTTACAGGAGATGTGATGCTGGATGCTGCCATGCATTACTCCAAAATGGAAGAACAGCATTCGTCGAGGGCAAAACACATCACATCAGGATTGCCTCTGTACAACCTTGCAACGATTCATAGGGCCGAGAGCACAGACGATCTGAGCAAGTTGAGTGAGATTGTCGGCACGATCAACCTTTTGCACAAGCATACACCGGTGGTTATACCACTGCATCCTAGGACCAAAGCATCGATCGATCAATATGAATTGAATCTAGAATGTGTCGTGGTAGAACCTGTTGGTTATTTCGACATGATCCACCTGCTTAAACATTGCAATCTAGTCTTGACAGATAGTGGTGGGCTACAAAAGGAGGCGTTCTTTTTCAGGAAGCCGTGCATCACGTTGCGTGAAGAAACCGAATGGGTTGAGCTCACCGAAAACGGATATAACATACTTGCCGGGTCTAGCCAACAGCGAATATTAGAGGCTGTAAACAACTTCTCAAACCAGAACATCAACTGGGACATGAAGTTGTATGGCGATGGCGATGCGGGCAATAAGATTGTAGCATTGTTGATGAACTTGCTGGCATAAAAAAAGCGGCCCGGGTTTCAAGCCGGGCCGCTAACTTACTGAACTGCGAACAATGCGAAAACCACTTCAGTAAGATAGGTTCTTCAATGTAAAATCATGATCACAATATCATGTTTTTAACACATTAAATGCAAGTTAGAATAACTTACAGGTACTATAATTGAAATTTTATAATGAAACATTCTGCATGATATTTATAAGATTCACCATGTAAAATGTTTCATTATTTAATTAGCGTCAGTTTCTGAGTGAACACATGTGTCCCTGCTACAAGCCTGTAGACATACACCCCACTTGCAAGTGAAGATGCATCGAAGGCCACAGTGTACTCACCGGCGTTCTGTCGGTCGTTGACCAAGGTAGATACTACTCTGCCGTTCATGTCGTAGACCGTCAGCGAGACAGCTGCAGACTCAGCCAGGCGATATCGAATCGTCGTGGTCGGGTTGAACGGGTTCGGATAGTTCTGGTCGAGACCAAACTCTCTCGGCATCGTCGTGTCATCCTCAAGGGAGGTCGTCACTGAGACGATACCGAAATTGAGGCCACTCAGTACTTGTCCATCTAGGATGGTTGCCATGATGTAGCTCGGACCAGTGATGTTGGTTACCGTCCATCTACCGTCGAAATCAGGTTGGATTCGTACCGAACCGGCTGGCAATCCACTCATTGAGTACGATCCTGTAACCGTTGTGAAGGTAGACGGCTCACCTTGGTCAAATATGCCGTTAGCATTCAAGTCGGCAAAGACTCTGATTCCGCCGGCGCCAGCCTCATCCTGATCGCGGGTACCATTTGCATTTCGGTCAACCCAGATGGTTCCGTTTACGGTGCCGCCAGCCGATAGAATCTGGATTTGGTAATCCTCAATCTCACCGCCGCTCATTACGCCAGTTGCAGTGTCAAGACCCTCTTCAGGGCTGAGGCGGAATCGAGCGAAGCTCTCGCCTGCCGCAACACCCACAGGGATGTCGACCGCAATGATGCGTGTTCCTTTTTCAAGGAAAACGTTATCAATAAGTTTCTCGTCGGCAGACCACACACCATCACGGTTGAGGTCGAACCATGCATTCAGGTATCCGTTACCTTCGAGCAATACTTGAATTTGCGACTTGCCGCCCGCTTGGATCGGCGTAAGGAACAGAACTCCGCTATCGGCAATGTTTTGCAACTTATTTGCTCCCATTCCGGCATTCGCCAAGTTGCGAACAAATATCTGGGATGCTGTAATACCGGTACCCAAGAAGAGGTCGCGGTTCGGTTCGTAGTGGTGTAGCACGTGACGTGCACCCGAATCTTCGATGACGACCGGGTAAACTGTTGCAGGTGCAGAGCCAAACACCGACTGGTTCGTTCCAAAATCAGCGCCGTAGAGCGGCATGAACTCCATAGAGACGAGTCGGCCATACTTCTTGCCAAAGACATCATAGAATTCGACAAGATTGTCATCAACCGAAACGTGCTTCTGGTTGTACGGCAGCATCTGGCTCACCAATCCTTCGATTGTCGGCGTCTGGCTGTCTGGAAGAATCCAGCGCTCTCCACCAACCGTGAGTTCAAATGGGATATCCATTATGGATGCGACCAGCGAATCGCCCGGCTGGCCCTTGAGTTCACCGAGGACCTTGCGGTACCTGTGGGTCGACATTTCAATGCGTCCAAAATCTTTGCTTGTTCCAACCAAGTCGATCGATTGGATTTCGTACTTGGATGTACGGTTGGTCGACTTGTCCCAAGACATGTTCATCGGACCTGACACAAAGAATTTGTTGTCGGCCACACCATCGCCACTAGTGTCGATGTTCAGGTAGACACCAAGATACAGCTGGTCAGTACCACGGTCGAGGCCTTCAATCCAGTTATGCTGGTTGCCAGCGTAGATACGTCTGTCGGTATTGGATAGACCGCCGTAGCCACCGTTAACACGGATGATGTGGTATTGGCCGAGCGGATTGTCCCACTCAAGAAGCGGGAACGCAGGTACCCACTCGTCAAGGTACGCACGGTTCACTTTGTATTCACCTGCCGGCACGTTCTGGAACGAATAGGATCCATCCGGTTTCGTGAAGGTGGTCAATTGCACAGGTTCTCCGCTGAAGGAGGTGCCCGACAATGTAACCTGCCATCCTTCGATCGATACTTCCCTGTTCACATAGTCGGTGCGCTCGAGGTGTACCTTATGATCCCAGACGGCATCTTCGGCGTAGTCGTACCAGATATTACCTTCGATGGTGGCCGGGTCAGGTTGAACGACTTCTAGATCGCTTACATGGGCGATACCGAAGTCGCCGCTTGCCGTTTCGCCGCTTCTGAGCGTGAAGGAATGGTATCCGTTCGATCCTGGATAAATCTGCACCCAGTCGGTCGGATTGATGGCCACGACGTTGTAGGTGCCCGGAATGAGGCCGGTGAACTCGAAATAACCCTCTTCGGCAGAGAGTGTGGACAATTCGCCCTCATCGAGTATACCGTTACCGTTGATATCCAAGAAGACCACCCAACCCTCAAGCAGAGGCTCCTGCAAGTCAAAGTCGCTGTTGGCGTTCTTGTCGCGCCATACAAAACCAGTGATGGACACAGGTATTGCGTTGCCGAACAAGGTGGATTCCGTTGTACCTGCATCAGAGAGTACCACGTTCTGAGCCAGAGTGACACCTCTTCCAGGGTTGGTTTGAAGCCAACCGTCCTGCATGACTTCACGCACAGCATATGTACCCAACTGCACGTTTTCGAACGTGAAGGATCCGTCCTGAGCGGTTATTTGGAACGGCTCTTCGGCATCCAACTCACCATTGTTGTTCAGGTCGAGGAAGATCGTCCAATTTGCCATGAATGGCTCGTCTGCATCTTTGCTTCCGTCGCCATCGAGGTCGTGCCACTTGAAGCCGGATATGGATGCCACTTCGTTGCAGCTTTCACCAGTAACAATACCGAGTGCGCATACTGTGGCGTTACCGAACATCAGCCCTAGTATGGTCTGATTATCGGATACCGTTACAACATGCTGGAAGTCGGCGTCAGCACCTGGGAAGGTTTGTACCCACTCGCTGTCGACAGGAATCACTTCGCGGACAACCAACTCGCCGAGCGGGATGCCTGTGATGGTCCATGAGCCATCAGGTCCGGATAGTGTGTTTGGCTCATTCTCGTCGAACTGGCCATTCTTATTGATGTCGACATAGATGAGCCATCCAGCTAGACCTGGTTCGTTCTCGTCGCGTACACCGTTGCCGTTCAAGTCGTTGAACTTGATACCGGATATGGTTTCCTCGATGTCTTGGATCACCGTTACCGTGATGGTTGCGGTGTCGCAATTGTCAGGGTTGACCACTTCGCAGATTTCGTAGACGATGGTGTAGGTGCCCGGAGGGGTGCCTGTAGCCACGCTTACGAATCCTGAGTCGGTGTCGAGAGTCACGCCCGGATGTGAGGCCGGCTCGATGATTTCGACGGTGATATCGACGCGATCGACAGGCACATCGTTGATGGTGTCGTTCGCGAACGCGTTGAGGATGTTGTTGTTAGCAACTTGGCTGTCGACTGTGCCCGCATCGTCGTCGTTAGCGACGATGGCGTTCAGGATGTAGCAAACGACGCCGAAGTCTTGATTCAGGTCAACAAAATTGTCGTTCGACAACTCTGTATCCAATAGCGTTCCAACGGTGTTATCACAGGTCAGTTGACCCGCCCCAATCATAGCTGGTCCCATCAAAGGTTGGCTGCTAGCTGCCGATTTCGCTGCAGGAAGTGCAAAATTCTTGATCAAGCCAGTCGAAGCCATTGCTTCGGCGGCAGATCTGAAGTTATCGTCCTGCACAAGCTCAACAGTGAAATCACCCAAGAGTGGATTGTCGTTGACGGCCGGACGCGAACGCCAGTAGCCTAAGATTCCCACAATGATATCGCGCTCATAGCCGTCGGGACCCGACACGCGGATGTTCGGGCTGGCAGCTTGACCGAAGCCAGCCTTGTTGAGCTCGCCCTCGTTCTCCGGACCATCCCAGCGTCCGTCGCCGTTCAGGTCGACCCATTCCCACTGGCTGAAGTCGAACGATCCGTCAGGACCTGGGATGTTCTGGGTGATGATTCCGTCACCGTTGGCGTCGTACCATTCATCCTGGATTCCGTTGCCGTTAAGGTCGTACCATACAAAGTCGCCCAGTACCGGCAGCGCAGTCGGCTCGTAGCCAAAGTCGTGAACTTGTGGCAAGCACTCGCCGAGTGTCGTGAAGAAGAGGCTCGATTCGACTGGGTATAGTCCACGAGCTGCATTGAGGTTCGCGTCTTGCACTTGAACCAGGTAGCTGCCAGCAACCATTCCTGAGAAGTTATAGGCACCATCTTCGCCTGTGATTCTGACCAGGATTGGTCCAGGAGTGTTACCCTGTGGCACGAGGTTGACCATTACTCCGGAGAGTGGCTCACTGGTCACATCGTCAAACACGATACCGGAGATACTTGCGGTGCCGTCGCAGATCACTTGGATGTTGACCGTTGCGGTGTCGCAGTTTTCCTCGTTGAGGATCTCGCAGATCTGGTATTCGATGTTGTAGCTGCCGGTTGGGGTACCGACGGGTACGGTGATATCTCCCGAATCTGTGTCGATAAGTGGTACTAGTCCACCGACGTTGACAGGAGAAGCCGGCGTGATGACCTGTATGATCACGAGATCGGTCGTCGCATCACCGTCGTTGAAGGAGTCGTTATCGAGAACGTTGCCGATTGTTCCGCCGATATTGGAGTCTATCGGGCCGAGTGGGTCGTTGTTGGCGATGATGGAGTTTATATCAGTTACTACAGTAGCGGTATCATCATCACTTATGACATCATCGGCTGGTGTTGTGGCTGATACGGATGCCGTGTTGTCATAATTTCCAGCGAGGATATCCTCTGGTGTGATGGTATACGATGCTGAATACACCCATTCTTCACCTGGAGACATCACTTCATCACTATCAGTATC
The DNA here is from genome assembly GCA_964629885.1 of uncultured Chitinophagales bacterium. Taxonomy (GTDB): domain Bacteria; phylum Bacteroidota; class Rhodothermia; order Balneolales; family CAYWCV01; genus CAYWCV01. The sequence goes on from CAZVRJ010000027.1 coordinate 23,227, forward strand.
GCCAGATACATAGGTTGGGACATCATCTGCGCCCTCATCTGTCACAACTACTTCGGACAGCGACACATTACCTGTGTTCGTGACTGTAATAGTGTACGTGATGATTGAGCCAGCTCTATCGTAGGTGGTGATGTTTGCAACTTTGGTTAGCGCGATGCCCGGGCTCTGCGTGAGCGCCGTCACCGTCGGCTCGTCGTTGTCGTTGGCCGTGCCCGACAGATCCGTGACCGGGTCGCCGATCGGAGGAGTGCCCGTGGCCGTGGCCTGGTTGCTCACCGAGCCCGTGTTCAAATCGGTCAGCGTGACCGTGTAGGTCGCTTCAAAGGTGGCTACTTCGCCCGGGGCAAGCGTCGTGCTCGCGCTGGTCAGCGTGATCGCCGACAGACCCACCATCGGATCGGTAACACCCACGCCCGTGAGCGTCACATTACCCGTATTTTCTACCGTGAACGTGTACGTGATCTCGTCGCCAGCAACCACCGCGCTCTTAACGACCGCGATGCCCGGGCTCTGCGTGAGCGCCGTCACCGTCGGCTCGTCGTTGTCGTTG
>CAZVRJ010000027.1:23876-30688 GCA_964629885.1 uncultured Chitinophagales bacterium
TCTCGTCGCCAGCAACCACCGCGCTCTTAACGACCGCGATGCCCGGGCTCTGCGTAGCAACAACCGTCGCAGTGCCCTCGGCATTACCAAGCGTTCCAGCTGTAGGTGTACCACTCACAGTGGCCGTATTCACCACCTGACCCGCGTTGAGCATCGCCTGGGTCACGGTCGTTACCGCCGTATACGTCCAGATTTCACCAACATCTAATATGCTGTTATTGTTAACGTCGCCACTCTGCAATACTGGTGCACTAGCTAATGGGTCATTAACCGATACGGAACTGATTGCAACATTTCCCGTATTCGTTACGACAATCGACCATGTGAGCTCGTCGTCCACCGCGCTGTAGGTATTCGGGTCCGTCGTAGAAGTCTTCGTCACTGTCCATGACGGATTCGCAATCGTCAAACTCTCACTCAAATCATCGCCAACCGTGGTCGGATCGGTCTGATCCGATGTCGCAGCCGTGGACGTGTTCGTGATGGTCTGACCCTGCGTGCCAGGGTTAACACTGGCTATGATCTCCAAAGTAGCAACACCGTTGTTCGCTAAACTGAACCCATCCCATACGCCCGTAATAGAGCTGTACTCACCAACACTCTCAACATGATTAACATAGGTCAACCCTGCTGGCAACTGATCGGTCAACGAAACACCCGTTGCAGTGGCTGGACCATTATTGGTGACCGTAATCAAAAAGGTTACCATCTGTCCAACACCCGGTATCGGATTGCCAGACTGCAGCGTCTTGACAGTAACCAAATTGGCTTCGTCTGATGCCTCTTCCGGATCCGTCTCCGATTCGTTGTTGCCGGTATTAGGATCCTGGCTGATCGTGCTGATCGCAGCCGCATTCTTGAACTCCCCAGCAGCATTGATGGTGGCCGTCACTGTTATCACTCCACTGCTGCCGCTTCCGATGGATGGAATATTACAAGGGAAAGCCGTGCACGACGAAACCGCACCAGTACCACTAACCCCCGTGATCGTAAGATTGGTCGGCGTGTCGGTAATCACCACCGATAGTGCTGCCGATGGACCAGCATTCGAAACGTTGATCTGATACGTGACCGACTGACCAACATTGAACGGACCGGCCGTGGTAAGAACCTTCGACACCGACACATCAGCGACCGGAGTTACCCGTACCGTTACCGTCTGGAAACTGGTGTTGCCCTGAAGATCCGTGGCACGCACAACCACAATGTAGTCGTTGTCTCCCGCTGTGCCACCGACATCCGTTGGATTATCGTAACTCGGTGGATCTATGAAGCTCAAACTGCCGTTGGCGTTGATCGTGAACTTAGCAGCATCAGCTCCCTCAAGTGTCCAGGTCACAGCTTCATTAGCCGTAAACGTATGCACAGGGGTGGTTGCGTCAGGAACCTCTTTTAAACTCGTGGCCGCCCCTGGACCACCCGATGGACCTGTGATAACCGGTGGCGTAACATCAGGCGGGACGATGGTCAGCTCTCCGGAGGTCGCATCGGTGAGCGATAGACCCAGTGTGTTTGTAATCGTAGCCGTTACATCATAGGTGGTGTTCACCGTCAACGCTTTATCGTTGGGTATCGTGATCGACCAAGTAAAAGTATTATTACCAGTAGGTATTAGTGTCAGACCGTTCGATGTCGTATAGTAAAATCCGTTTATAATCACACCCAGGCTTTCACCGGTCTGCAAGGTCACCGTTCCAGTAACTGTCGGGGTAGTGTCTGGTGTTGTCTGAAAGTTTACCGCAACTGGTCCTTGTGGCTTGTTGGGGTTGTTGTTAACATCGTTTAAATACTGATTCAATTCCGTCAAAAGTGATGAGGCTGATGCCGCGTTACCACTAATATTTGATCCGTCGGTTATTGAATAATTTGCGCCAAGTTTTACAAGTCCGAAGTTACTTGTATTAGATATGGTGTACGTCAGATTGTTGCCATATGTAAACGTGGTTATAGGTGTATTGGCCGCCGGTATGAATCCGAATGCCACAATGTTACTCTGTACATTTATACGCCAGTTAATGACACCATATACGTCAATAATCTGTCCACTTTGCGTGATGATGCGAATACCACCAGCTAAGTCGTTACCCTGCAGGGCAAATTGTCCAAGTTCATTCATTTGCACGAATGAAAAGGCCTGGATCCCTAAAGTGGCAAACGATGTGACATTATTGGCTTGGTTAGCATTGTTACCGATCGTGCCAATAAAGCCTGATGGGAAGGGAACTGATACGACAACGATGTTTCTGTCCCTATCGTCAGTAACAGATGGATTAACCTCACTTGCATAGGTAAAACCGTGCGATAGAAGGAATAAGAAGAGGACGAAAATGCCTGAGAGCCTATTCTTGAAAAAGCTCATGGATGAATGTATAAATCGCATGTTACTGATAGTTCGAAATAATCTACTGTTGACAATATTGTTGTGCCCGAAAAACCTGTGCGCATCACTCAAATGACAATAATGTATGTGACTATGGATGCTTTAATTGCATCGAAATCGCTTACCATACACGCTTGTGGTAATGCCGCGAACGAATGTATGAATCATTGCGATTTCGAAAAAACGCTTTAAATTTTATTAATTCGCTACTTTGCGGAACTAAATTGAACTTTTATTCAAAGAATTGCCCCATCCTGACCGTATTGAACGATATTTCCTTTAAGTCAATGGAATCGAGCAGGTTATATGACAAATCCATTAGGAATATTTAATATTATTAATACTGTAGTACATTCTTATTAGTACTTTTTTGATCATTAATATTGTTATGTTATTATTTTACGAAATCATAGCTTAAACCTAGAGAGCCGAGTAAATATTTGCTTCTATACCCTAGATTACTTAATCAGCGTCATTTTTCCCGTCAATTGAACATCACCCGAGCGCATCTGATACAAGTAAACCCCGCTTCCCAGCGTGCTAGCGTCGAATTCCGCCCTGTGAGCGCCGGCCGACACGGTGTTGTTAACAAGTGTAGCTACCTTCTGGCCCAACATGTTATAGACCTCTAACGTGACATGCGATGCCACCGGCACACTAAACTCAATCACCGTTGTAGGGTTGAACGGGTTCGGATAGTTCTGCTTCAGCACATAGTTCTCAGGCACATCAGCTAGCACCTCGTCGAGATCCGTGAACACGATACCCACTGCGGGAGCCGGAGCACTTTCAGTTCCCGTACGGTCGACAGCGGTAACAACATAGTTGTAAAAAACACCCTGCTCGCCCGTGCGGTCATTATAGCTCATCTGCGTAAACCCCTCTTTGCTTGCCGGTACTAACGTCAGCAAGTGCTTAGAACTAGTTATATCAAACTGTTCACCATCTTTATATCGATAGATGGCATACTGCTTGTTCGGAAGCAGCGTCCCATTCGTGTATTCCTGCCACTGTGGCTCGTACCAGCTAATTACCGGACCCGTTGAACTCGACCGCACTTGAACGATAGCCGGTACACCCGGACTCGAATTCGCCGGACGACTCCACTCCCGCGCTGGATTTAACGCAGGCTTGGTGTAGTAATACGTCCTCAAAGTATCTCTGTACGACTGGTAGTTCGACTGAAGCATCTCTATCCTAAAGAAGACGCTCCCCTGAACTGCATCCAGTTCTCGGTTTAATCTCACCTGCCGGCCAATATCCCTAGCCGGAAAGTCTCTGTAGATGGCCTGACCAATGTAAATGTGTCTTCCATTCGCACGTGTACCCCACCATGGTGCCAGTTTGGCATAATCCTGATTGCCACCGAAATTCCAGTACAGCTGGGGAGCCAAGTAATCCACATAACGCCCAGCTGTCCACGCCGGAGCATCAGCATAAATATCGCGCCAGGCATCTAGTCCGATAATACCAGCTGGAACACCATTGCGCCAGATTCCGAACGGACTTATCCCATAATTCACCCAAGGTTTAACAGATTTGATGCTGTCGTGAACCATCTTCACGAAAATATTCACGTTATCGCGACGCCAAGTGCCGATATCCATGATGCCCCTCGGATCGGCCGCAAAATGTGCCCCGTCATCCGACGTGCGAATGCCCGATGGCAATCTTTCTGAAACCGGATACGGATAGAAATAATCGTCGAACTGTACACCGTCAATATCGTAGCGTCGTACAACGTCCATAACAATCTTGGTCACGTACTCACGAACCTCAGGAATGCCCGGATTCAACATCTTGAAATCCTGCGTTGCCGAGCGTGGAAACTCTAGGAACCAATCGGGCTGCTGCCTCACGATGTGATTGGCGGCTAATGTGTGCTGTCCCGATATCGACTCAGCACGATACGGATTGAACCAAGCGTGCAATTCCAATCCACGTTTATGGGCTTCCTCAATAGCAAACTCCAACGGATCCCAGTACGGATCTGGAGCCTTGCCTTGAACGCCTGTCAAATAAAAACTCCAAGGTTCAAATGGCGAATTGTAGAAGGCGTCGCACTCCGTCCTGATCTGGAATAAGACGGCGTTGAGACCATTCGCCTTTGCGTTATCAAGCATGTTGATTAGTGATTGCTGCTGCGCGGCGGTGTTATAGTTCTTGGGCCAATCGAGCTGGAAAACGGTGGCAATCCAAGCTGCACGGAACTCCTCCTTTGGTGGATAAGAGGTTGTCGTTTGCGCAAAGGCAGCGACATTTAACAATAACATCACAAGAATCAGTAGAACCTGCTTCATAACAATCTGTAATTTCATTCAAAAATCTTGTAGTTTGCGATCAGGAGGAATAACCTGCGTCCTGAATTGTTCGCGGTACGTAAAGAACGCCAAAGTAGGTTTAATAAGCAAATTGATATTTTGTTCCTATAGCACTATCTCATTGTGTTAGATATTGTTACAAATGTTACTACTCGGCAACGTATCTCAACGTTGACTATCCAAATCGGAGTTGTGATCACTCTATTTGGGTTCATTGGGTATTTTGGAAGCGGTATGGTGTCGTTCATATCGCTCATCCCACTTGTTTTCGGCCTTCCGCTGCTTTTGTTCGGACGTCTGTCAAAAAGCGAAAAGCGTCACAAACTATGGATCCGTTTCGCCATTTTCTTCGGTCTGCTTTGTGCTCTTACCACTTGGGCCGGGTTCATGGATTTCATCGAAGCCATTCAATTGTCTCGGTTCCCCAGCATCTCACAGATTTTGCGCACAATCATGTTCTTCGGCTGCTCGGCCTACTCAACCATCGTGTTCATCTACCTGTGGAGAATCAGAAAACGCCGCAAAAAGAAGGACAAACAATCAGTCCTTGACATCTGACGCGTAGATCTCCTTAATCAGATCGGCATACTTGCTCTCAATCACGCGTCGCTTCACCTTCAGGGTCGGCGTCATCTCCCCTCCCTCGATGGTGAACGGTTCCGGGATAATCCTGAATTCCCTGACCTTTTCGTGCGATGCCATCGTTTTGCTCAACTGCTTAATCTCTTTGTCGTACAACGACTTCACCTCTGGTTTTGAGAGTAGGTCGCGCTCGTCACTATACGAGAGCGATTGATGACGCGCCCATATCTTCAATGCATCGTAGTCGGGCACGATGAGCGCCGACATAAAATTCTGCTTCTCGCCCAGCAACACAGCTTGCTCAATGTAGGGGATGGTCTTGAGTAGATCTTCGATCGGACCCGGATAAATGTTCTTGCCACCGGCATTCACGATCATGTGCTTCAAACGGTCGGTAATTTGAAGTGCACCCTTGTTAAACCGCCCAATATCTCCTGTGTGAAACCAACCATCGGCATCCATGACTTCTGCTGTGGCCTCTGGCTTATTCCAATACCCCTTCATCACATTGTGACCCTTGCACAGAATTTCGCCCTCTTCGCTGTCAAGGTCCGATGGATACTGCTCACCCGACAACTGAGCCACGATTTTGTTGTCGCTGAGCCGTTGGATGGCTACAGTTACGCCCGTGATTACTTGCCCCACGGTTCCAATTCTCGGATTTGCGAAGGTATTTGCAGAGATAACGGGTGATGTCTCTGTCAGACCATATCCCTCGATGATCTTGAGTCCTGATGAGGTGAAGAAATTCCCAACGTCGACAGGCAAGGCGGCACCCCCGCTCACGAAATACTTGATCTTCCCACCGGTGCGCTGACGCAGTTTCGAGAACACCAAGCGATCGGCGATCGCATGCTGTGCAGACACGAGACCCCGCTTGCCGGCGGCGTAATCCTTCCCGACCCCGACGGCCCATTTGAAAATCCTTTTTTTGAGCGGCGAGCCTTCCTCGATGCTGCGAGCCACGAGACCATAAATACGTTCAAACAACCTTGGGACACTGACAACGATAGTCGGATTGCACTCTCCCAAGTTCTTCGACACCGTTTCAACGCTTTCAGCGTAGAAAATCTCCGCGCCGCAGGCCATCATGGCGTAATACCCTGCCACACGCTCAAAACTGTGGCACAATGGCAGGAATGACAAGGTACGATCGGAGTCGTCGATCTGTATCAATTTCACCGTATGGTTTATGTTCTCGCATATGTTGCCATGAGTGAGCATTACACCTTTTTGAAGCCCCGTGGTCCCCGAGGTGTAAATAAGGGTGCAAAGGTCTTCAGGTTTCACCGATTTTGCAGTTTCATTGATCCCGTCGGTCATTTTGTTCACAAGCGCATGTCCGCCTTTGAGAGCATCTTCATACCGCCGAACAAACGGCATCGACATGTGTTCCTTGTTGGTGGCATCGTCGTAGGCCACAACTGTGGTCAAATCGGGGCAGGCGTCAAAGATCTCCACCGCCTTCTTTAGCTGGATGCCCGACGACACGAACAGGATCTTCGAGTTGCTGTCCTGCATGATGTACT
>CAZVRJ010000028.1:0-30629 GCA_964629885.1 uncultured Chitinophagales bacterium
GAACTCGCCCTCTTTTACGAAGGGGATGTTTCCATGCGGCAGTCCCGACTTATCCATGGGCACGCTGCTCATGGCGTACTTTCCGTAGAGCTTGCGCTCTTCGGGATTGGTGAGGCTATATATAAGGTGTGCTGCCGGGATGATCTGGTCTGTATCGATATTGTCGCCCAATACGAAGGCTTTTCCGCGGATGATATTGCTCATTTTGCTCAGGATAGGAATTCGCGTGGATCGGTGAGGTGGCCGGTCATTGCCGATGCAGCCACGGTATAGGGTGAGGCGAGGTACACTTGTGCCTGCTTGGAGCCCATGCGTCCCGGGAAGTTCCGGTTGGTCGTACTCACGCAGACCTCGTCGCTCTGAAGGCGGCCGAAGGTATCGGCCGGACCACCGAGGCAGGCGGCACAGGACGGAAGGCCCATCTTGGCGCCCGCGCTTTCGAAGATATCCCAAATGGTCTGGCCATTGATGGTGTCGACCTTCATGCGCTGGCTGATTTCGGTGGTGGCGGGTACTACAAATGTATCGACTTTCAATTCATGACCTTGGATCAACCGAGCAGCAGCCTCAAAATCGCTCAATTTACCACCAGTGCATGAGCCGATGTAGGCACGGGTTATCTTGGTGCCCTGCACCTCACGCACTGTCGCCTTGTTGTCAGGTGAGTGTGGCTTGGCGACCATCGGTACGAGATCCTTCGACTTGTACACTCGAATGCTGTGGTATTCGCAACCCGGGTCGTTGTACACTGGGTTGTAGGGAGCCGAAGTGCGTTCTGCGACATAGTCGAACGTGGTCTGGTCCGGCTCGATCACGCCATTTTTGCCGCCGGCCTCGATCACCATGTTGGTGAGGGTCATGCGCCCCTCCATGTCCATCCGCATCACTCCGTCGCCGGCAAACTCCATGGCACGGTAATTGGCACCGTCGACCCCAATGTCACCGATAATTTGCAGGATGAGGTCTTTAGGTTGAACATATGGAGGGATTTCGCCCTCGAACACGAACTTCATGGTCTCAGGCACTTTTACCCATAGCTTGCCGGTGCCGAGGATGAAGGCGGCGTCGGTATTGCCGATTCCGGTCGAAAACAGACCAAAAGCCCCCGCCATACAGGTATGCGAGTCGGTTCCGAAGATCACGGTACCCGGTAGGGTGAATCCCTCCTCGGGCATGGCCATGTGGCAGACGCCCTTGTAGCGGTCGGTGCCGACATCGTAGTAATTGGGGATGTTGTGCTCGGCCACGAACTCACGCAGCAGCTCGACGTTGCGGTTGGCGTAGGAGTCGGCCGTGAAGATGTAGTGGTCGGGTATGATCACTAGCTTGTTGCGGTCCCATACCTGGGCGTCTTCTCCAAATTCTCGTTTAAAGATGCCGAAGGTCGGCGGACCGCACACATCGTGGGTGAGCAGGATGTCGACATCGATCCAGATGTTCTCGCCTGGTCGCACAAATGGGCGACTCGCGTGTTGGGCCAGGATCTTTTCAGTGAGCGTCATCGGTTTTTGCATAAAGGATCAGGCGCTTTTGTAGGTGTTGTAGGAGTCGAAACGTGGTATGTTGAGCTCGGTGCACAAGGTGCTAATATCGGAATCATGGACGATCTTCTTTCTGTCGGCCATGGCTGTCACGGCTTCGTAGAGCGTGTTGAGCAAATCGCCCGAGCAATCGAAGCCCAAGTCGGATGTTTTTTTACACAAGGCACGGCGTCCGCTGTGCTTTCCGATAACAAGTTGGTTCACTGGAACACCGACCGATTCAGGCGTCATGATTTCATAGGTGAGGGGGTTCTTTATCACACCGTCTTGATGAATGCCCGCCTCGTGGGCAAAGGCGTTGACGCCTACGATGGCCTTGTTGCGTTGAACGTCGTTTCCTGTTATTTCGGCCAACATCCGGCTGGTCGGGTAGATTTGCTCGCTGTCGATCTTGGTATCGCGGCCAAATTGCAGATGTCGAGTGCGCAGCGCCATCACGATCTCTTCGAGGGAGGCGTTGCCGGCACGTTCGCCGATGCCGTTCATGGTGCATTCGATCTGGACGGCGCCGTTCAGCACTCCTGAGAGTGAGTTGGCGACTGCAAGACCGAGGTCATTATGGCAGTGGACACTCAAGATGGCTTTGTCCATGTTGTTGATGCGCTCGTGAAGATATTTGATCATGGCTCCATATTCCCACGGTACGGCGTAGCCTACTGTGTCGGGCACGTTGATCACACTTGCTCCGGCTTCGATTGCGGCCGAGAAGATGTCGACCAAAAAGGCGGCATCGGTGCGTGAGGCGTCCTCGGCGCTGAACTCGACTATATCGCAGCGTTCTCGGGCGTAACTCACGGCCTCAACCGCACTTTTGATGGCCTGTTCGCGAGTAATATTCAGCTTGTACTTGAGGTGGATGTCGCTCGTGGCGATGAAGGTGTGGATGCGTGGCTTTTCGGCATCTTGAAGCGCCTCCCAAGCCCGGTCGATGTCCTCTTTCTTGGTGCGTGCCAAAGCGGCCACCTCGCAGCCCTCAATGGACCTTGCCACTTGTCGAACGGCCTCGAAGTCGCCCTGGCTGGCGATGGGAAAACCGGCCTCGATCACATCGACCCCTAGTAGCGACAGTTGCCGGGCCAGTCGAAGCTTCTCCTGAAGGTTCATGCTGAATCCGGGCGACTGCTCGCCGTCACGTAGGGTTGTGTCGAAGATGATGATGTGATTATTCATTGTATCGGGCTGTTACGTTTGATTGGTTAGACGCCTGTGGCGTAGGTCCTTCACTTCGTTCAGGATGACAGTGACTTAGTTGGCAGGGTGAGATGTCTTCGACATATGTCCCGACGTTGTCGGGATGACAGTGCCGTTGTGGTGGAGATGTCTTCGACATAGGTCCCGACGTTGTCGGGATGACAGTGCCGTTGTGGTGGAGATGTCTTCGACATAGGTCCTTACAGGATGACAACGCCGTTGTTAAAGATGTAAGTCGCCTACGGCGAAGTCATCCCCGATCACCGCTTGATCCAGCTCATCATGCCGCGGAGTTCTTTGCCGACTTTCTCGATTTGGAGCTCCTCGTGCTGACGGCGCAGGGAGGTCATCACGGCGCGGCCGGTTTGATTTTCCATGATAAACTCGCGGGCAAAGGTTCCGTCTTGAACGCGCTTGAGCACTTCTTTCATTTTTGCTTCGGTGGTTTCGTCGATCACTTTTGGGCCGACACTCATTCCACCGTATTCGGCGGTGTCGCTCACTGAGTAGTACATTCCGGCAATTCCACCTTCGTAGAAGAGGTCCACAATGAGCTTTAGCTCGTGCAAGCACTCGAAGTAGGCGATTTCAGGCTTGTATCCGGCGTCGACCAGCGTTTTGAATCCTGCTTTGATCAATTCGGTAACGCCACCACACAGAACGGCCTGCTCACCGAAGAGGTCGGTTTCTGTCTCTTCACGGAAGGTGGTTTCGATCACTCCGGCGCGGGTGCCACCAATCCCTTTGGCGTAGGCCAGTGCCGTTTTACGAGCCTTGCCCGATGCATCTTGATAGATGGCGAAAAGGCATGGAACGCCGAAACCTTCTTTGTAGACGCGGCGCACTAGGTGTCCTGGACCCTTTGGCGCCACCATGAACACGTCGGTTCCAGCAGGAGGCACTATCTGATTGTAGTGGATGTTGAATCCGTGCGCAAATGCCAAGGAAGCACCCTTTTTCAAGTTAGGTCTGATGTCGGATTCCCAAGTGGCACGCTGGCTTTGGTCTGGGATCAATATCATTACGATGTCGGCCTGTTTCACAGCTTCGGCAGTTGGCATCGATTTCAAACCATCTTTCTTGGCTTTTGCATTGAAGTCGCTATCGGGTCTGAGTCCGACCACAACATTAACACCGCTTTCGTGTAGATTGAGGGCGTGGGCATGGCCTTGGCTACCGTAGCCGATAACAGCAACGGTCTTTTTTGCAAGGTGTTTGAGGTCGGCGTCGTTATCGTAGTACAATTTCATGGATAAAGGGAAGTTGTTGATGGGTAATGGGTTGTGTTATCCAGCGGTTTCAGTTCCTGACGTTGTCATGAGGATGGAGTCGCGGCTCATGGCCACCGTTCCTGTGCGAGCCACCTCTAGCAGACCGAATGGACGGAGCATACCGATGGCGGCATCCAGTTTATCGGATTTGCCAGTCATTTCGAGAGTGAGACTCGTGGGCGAGATGTCAACGATGTTTGCCTTAAAGATGGATGCGATTTGAATGATCTCGCCACGATTGGTGATGGTGGCCGACACCTTAATAAGTGCAAGTTCTCGTTGGACAAAAGCTTGCGATGTGAGGTCCTCGACCGTGAGGACATCCACCAAGTTGTTCAGGTGCATCGTGATCTGGTATATCACTCTTGCATCGCCGCTTGTGGTGATTGTAATCCGTGATACACCGGGAGTGACGCCCTCGCCAACTGTAATGCTGGAGATGTTGAAGCCGCGGCCGGTGAACAGACCGACTATGCGCGAGAGCACATTGTAGGTGTCGACTACGGTGAGTGATATGGTGTGGGTGAGGAAGGACATAAGACGTAAGACGTAAGACGTAGTAAGGACTTAGGAAGGAGGATTGAGGAAGATGGAAGAACGATCTGTTTGATTTTGCAATTGTCTAATGACCAATCACTAATCACTAGTCACTAATCACTAGTCACTACTTGGGTCTTCCTCGACCATGTCGTAGAAGCTCATGCCGGCGGGGATCATGGGGTATACGTTTTCTTCGGCTTTGACCACGAAATCCATCACGACTGGTTGGTCGGTGATCTTCATTGCGGCCTCAAGGGTTGGGCGGACTTCGTCGGGATGCGTGGCGCGCAAGCCGACCGCGCCGTATGCCTCGGCAAGCTTCACGAAATCGGGGTTACTTGGTTCGAGGTGACTGTGCGAATATCTGCGTCCATAGAATAGTTGCTGCCACTGGCGCACCATGCCGAGGTAGCCGTTGTTGAGGATGGCAATTTTCACCGGAATCTTGTAATGGGCCGCTGTAGTCAGTTCCCATGGGGTCATCTGGAATCCACCGTCTCCTACAATGGCGAACACGGTTCGTTCAGGACATCCAACTGCTGCGCCTAAAGCGGCAGGGAAACCGAATCCCATTGTTCCGAGTCCACCGCTATTGATCCACGAACGTGGATGGTTGAACTGGTAATATTGGGCGGCCCACATCTGGTGCTGGCCAACGTCGGCTGTGACGATGGCATCGCCATTTGTGATTTCGGAAATCTGCTGAATTACCCGTTGCGGCATGATGATACCGTTGGGTTGGTCGAATTTTAGTGGGTGCGCCTGTTTGACGGTGGTGAGGTAATTATTCCAAGCCGAATAATCGGATTTCTTAAGTTGTTTCGTGATCTTCGGGAGGATATCCTTCACATTGCCAACCAGAGGCACATCGACGATGATGTTCTTGTTTACGCACGCAGGGTCGATATCGATGTGAATCTTCTTGGAGTGGGGGCTGAAATCCGACAGGCGGCCGGTCACCCTGTCGTCGAAGCGGGAACCGACGGCAATAAGCACATCACACTCATGTACGGCTGTATTCGCATACCAGGTACCGTGCATGCCAAGCATTCCGAGAGAAAGCGGATGGCTTTCTGGAAAAGCGCCTAATCCCATGAGCGTGGTTGTTACCGGGATGCCGAAAGTCATCGCCAAAGTGCGAAGTTCTTCGTGAGCTTCGCCCAAAATGACGCCGCCACCAACATAAAGCACTGGTTTCCGAGCACTAGAAATGAGGTTTGCGGCTTCTTCAATGCGTCCTGCGATATTGTCGAACTGGGGGAGTGTCATGCGTCTGGCAGATTCCCGAGCGACGGGCTTACGGTATACCGTCTTGCTGAACAACATATCTTTCGGAAGGTCGACTACTACTGGGCCAGGTCTGCCGGACTTGGCGATCATAAACGCGTCAGCGAGAATCTGGGGCAGTGAAGCGGCATCTTTAACGAGGAAGCTGTGCTTTGTTATGGGCCGGGTAATACCGATGATGTCGGCCTCCTGAAAGGCGTCGTTGCCGATCATGTTCGTAGGGACTTGACCTGTGAGCACAACCATGGGAATCGAATCGGAGAACGCCGTTGCTATGCCACTTACGGTGTTGGTAGCGCCTGGGCCGCTTGTCGCCAAAACAACACCAACTCTACCAGTTGCTCGGCTGTATCCATCGGCAGCGTGCGTGCCACCTTGCTCATGACGCACGAGGATGTGATTCAACTCGGGAATCTTGTAGAGCATATCGTAGACGCCCAATACGACACCACCCGGATACCCGAAAATCGTGTCTACCCCGAGGTCAAGCAGGGATCGAATCAAGATTTCACCACCAGTGATAGGCTCGGCTGATGTCTGAAGTTTCAGATCAACAGAAGTGAGCTTGGATGCTGGTTTATGGTCGCTTTTGGCAGTTACTGCGTTCATGGTTTTTTGTGATCAGGTTAGCTTTCTTCGGAAGCCACCTGTTACTCATGAACAATAAGCGGTCGCTTCCGGGTCGGTAGTTAGACTAGTAGAATTAGGAGGGCGAGGGGAGCAAGAGCAAGAGCAAGAGCAAGAGCAGGAGGTTGTTCGTATGATCTACCTATGGACGTAATACATTGGTCATTGATAACCAGGTTGAGGGCTTCAAGCACACCAGTCTCTGCGTATCGTGTGTGATACACGCCAACAGGCTTAATTTGTATTGGTATCAAATCCATTGGTAAATCAAATTTTCTCTGAGATAGAAGTCTATTCAACCGATGTTGAGAGTTCTGCAACTGCTGTTGTTCTTGCTGTTGCTCTTGCCTAGATACCCAATCTGATCTGCGAAAACAAGCCCTAGGAGTGCGTATGGGACGATAATGGGGTCAATACGACTTAATCAAGATTGGTAATGGTTGATATTGTTAATTAAAAAATAAGGCAATTATCCAAAAACAATTAAACAAAGTGTGGTATGAAAGCGGTTTTTTAATTATTTATATCAAAATAAAAATAAATTAAAAAAATATGGTGATGTATCAGTTTCAAAGACAAAAATAATTAATGATGCTAACAAATATACCTATAATACATGACTATGTAACATATATAAAGAATAGTAAATAAAAACCGCCACCCCAGTCACGGAATGGCGGTTGAGGTTGTGTGTCAAACAAAAACGTCCTTGGACTTAAATCGACAGCTCAAAACCAGCTGTGAAAAATCGTGGGAGTCCGACGCGGATACCTTGCGGCCTCCTGTTCACAATGTGGCGGCTGTCAAAGATATTCTTGACGCTTGCATTGAATCTGAGGCCTTTCGCGAATAAGATTGGCACAGAAGTGTTGATATCGAACGTGTGCCAAGTGGGGATTTCGCCGTTGCGTCCGTCGAGGCTGCCTTCTATGGTGTTCAGCACGTCGCCATATTGCCTGCCGACATACGTGCCCGATATCCCGATTGAAAATTTCCTTTCATCGATCCACTCAACTGTTGAATTGAACATGATTCCCGGGGCGTAGGGCAGGGTGTTGCCCCTGATGTTGACAGTGCCCCCATTGTTTGCAACAAAGCGGTCATTGCTGAATGTGGCATCCGAAACTGTTGCGCTCATGCTAAAATTGAGCCCCAATTTCGTAGATGTCATTTCCCCCAAATTGCCTGATATGGTCAGCTCGACTCCTCTGTGTGCTGTTTCTCCTCCGTTGATGAGTCCGGATGCGCCAGGTTGACCCAGACCGCCCGAGGACTCTGAAACAGGGATGATCTGGTTGGAGAAATCCATGTAATACAGCGTGATTTCAGCGTTCAGTCCTGTAGGGGTTGCGAATCGGGCACCGGCTTCATAATTCCAGCTAAGTTCGGCGTCAAGCTGCTCAGACTCTCCGCCATTGCTGATGGCATCTTTCACTCGTGGCGGCCCAAACCCTCGGTGTACGCCTGCAAAGAGAGATGACCCGTTGCCGATTAACATATTTAATCCTGCTCCTGGGATAATCTCCGTGAGATGGTCGTTTTGCTTCACATTCACGTTTGCATTATTGAGCCTCAGAATGTCGCGCTCGTACCGATAGTTTTCAATGCGGACTCCAGGCGTAATGGTGACTCGGTCGGTCAGAAATACCCTGTTCTGGACATATGCGCTAAATGCTCGGCCTGTCCGAATTTCATCCTCTCGGAGCGTTCCTGATGTTGGTCGAGAGGTATTGCCATCGATGCGCTGCTCAATGGCCCTCTCGAAAAGGTATCTTAGGCCGGCGTCGAGCTCGTTTCGGATGTTCCCAGCATCGAAGTTAGCACTGAGCCTAGGTTCGAACCCGTACACTTCGAATGTGCGATTTCGGTTGCCGGTGCGATCCAAAAAATAAATGGCTCCACCAGGGATACCCGTGTCGCCAACAGTGCGCACATATGTTGCATTTGGGCTTGGTGAATACGTGAAATCCTGCCTTGACCAGTCGCGTGTTGTGGTATATGCAAATGCTGTGGTTTTCAGTTGCAGATTGTCTGTAAAGAAGTAATGGTGGTTCGCCGAGCCAGAATATCTGCGAATAGCAAGATTGTCGTCTGGCGCGAGTTGTGCGAAGTCGTAAAGCCCACTATCGTACATCGGCTGAGTGAGTCCAACATAAGTTGCATTACTTGCTTCATCATATAAGCCGAGCTTGACTCCTACCACCGATCGGCTTCCAAACACCATTTTGATCTTGGCATTGATATCGTGGATGCCATAATCGATCAGCCCCACGTTATTTCCCTGTTTTCGTAAGTACGAGGCAACAAAACCGGTATTTCCAGCAGTCGTGCCATAGCTGAATCTGCCGGTGAAAAAGCCCCCTTGTCCACCGCGAACCAGTGCATTGAACGACGGTGTGGCTGGTGGATTCGCAGTCTGATAGTTGATTACACCACCGAAGGTCTGTGGACCATAGAGGATCGAACCGCTGCCTTTAAGAATTTCTAACCCGCTCATTCTGTCAATAGATGGGGTGTAGTACATTTCGGGCTCGCCGTAAGGGGCAAGAGCTACAGGTACACCATCTTCCAGCATCAGCACAGTTCTGCTCCGGTCTGGGTCGAGACCTCTGATGCCAATATTCACTCGAAGTCCAACTCCCTCCTCATCAACGACGTGTAGTCCAGCAACTTTTCTGATCACTTCGTTTCCACTTACAGCTGAAATTCGTTCGATATCGGCTTTTTGAATAATGTAAGCTGATCCAGGTATTCGACTCAATCGGTCTAAACTGCCAATTACATCTACCTGTGGCATGCTGATTTTACGAATGGAGTCTGGTAGACTTGATGTATGCGTCGGTACCCGATTTTGGGCTGTAGCAATGTGATTAAGCGTTAAAACAAGGAGAATTAGCAACTGGGCAAGTCTTAGCATACGTGGCAATGTGATTTGGGAAAGTGGATAGAGCACTAGAATCTGTTATTTAGAACGAGTCTAAGTTACAGTGATTTGGAGGCAGCTGTCAACACCTTATCTATAATTAATCTAAATAAAAATAATTCTGTCCGTGATTTGGTCTCAAGGTGTTTACACTAAGCGAAATTCTATTTAGATTTAGTCTTAATTAAATCGTCGCGAAACTCGTATCCTATATAACCCTAGAATGAGACATATTTTTGTAAGGTCGACAATCTTTGTCGCCCTCCTGTTGGTGTTTGGCCAATGTTCGCAACAATCAGGGGATACGTCCCAGTCTGATAGCGACACGGGTAGCCTCGTTATTTACTCCGGTCGATCTAAAGGCCTGGTTGAGCCGTTGGTCACATCTTTTTCGGAGAGTACCGGAATCAATGTTGATGTTAAGTATGGTGGTACATCCCAATTAGCCATTGCCATTTTAGAGGAGGGCGACAAGTCTCCTGCGGACCTGTTCTGGGCTCAAGATGCCGGAGCTTTGGGGGCCCTTGGCAACAACGGCATGCTTCGTCAGATTCCCGCCGATATCATGGTGCTGCTCGATCGGTCGTTTGCCAACGAAATTGGCACATGGATTGCCACTAGTGGTAGGGGGCGTGTTCTGGCCTATTCAACGGATCGAGCCAAAGAGGACGATTTTCCCAAATCAGTTTTTGACCTTACAGCTTCCAAATTCAAAGGTCGTGTGGCGTGGGCCCCGAGTAATGGATCGTTTCAAGCTTTTGTAAGTGCCATGACAGAAATGCACGGTATCGATCGGACTCGTGAATGGCTAGTTGCCATGAAAGCAAATGGTGCTGTGGCTTACACGAACAACAACGCAATCCTGCAAGGTATTGCGGCAGGTGAGGCCGACTACGGCATAACCAATCACTACTACCTCCTTCGCAGCAAGGCGCAAGATCCAAATTTCCCTGTTGAGCAGACCTATTTCGCCGATGGCGACGTTGGCAACATGCTTAATGTTGCAGGCGTCGGGCTTCTGAAAACAGGCAAAAACACTTTAGCAGCTGAAAAATTTATACAATTTATTCTCTCTCACGAATCCCAGTTGTACGTAGCAACCGACGTTTTTGAGTACCCGGTTGTGGACATTGATCAAGGAAGTGGCTCCATTGATCCAGCTCGCAAGGTAGCGCCTGTGCTCGACTTGGAGAAAATTGCCGATCTAGAGGCCACGATCGTATTGCTGCGAGAGGTTGGACTGCTATAGTGCAACTTCAGCGCATTTTTGCACTGAGCAGGGTATTTCCTGTCATATCGGCATTGGTGTCGGCGGCTGTAGTTATACCTGTCTTTTACTTGGTATCAAAGGCCTTTCAGGCTGATTACCAGACAATTGTTGGACTGGTGTGGAGATGGCGCACTCTTGAACTACTTACAAACACGGCGCTACTAACCACTGGAGTTCTTGCACTAACAACGGTAATTGCTTTGCCTTTGGCTTGGTTGCTCACCCGAACCGACATCAAATTCAAGCCAGCCTTCACCTTGCTGAGCGTTTTGCCCCTCGCGATTCCCGGCTACATGTTGGCATACACCTTGATGGGGCTAAGTGGCGCAAACGGAGTGCTTGCGACCGTATTTGGAATGAATGTTCCCAGATTAAGCGGTTATTTTGGGGCGTTGATCTCGATATCTCTATACACCTATCCTTATATGTTCCTAAATCTGAAAGCAGCTCTATCAGGTTTGGATCCATCATTGGAGGATGCAGCGCGTTCGATGGGGCTCAACACAAAAGGCGTATTGCGTCATGTGGTGATTCCCCAACTCAAGCCTGCCTTTTGGGCAGGTTCACTCATTATTGGACTGTACGTACTGGGTGATTTTGGGGCAGTTTCGCTTATGCGTTTTGAGACCTTCAGTTATGCCCTTTTTTTGCAATATACATCCTCTTACGACCGCATCTATGCCGCTTGGATAGCCATTATGATGCTCACCATTACCGGTACAATTTTGATCATCGAGTATAAATTACTTCGTGGCATAAAATTGCATCGCACAGGTTCGGGTGTTTCAAGAATCGGACACTTATCAAAACTTGGATTTTGGAGCACCCCCATCTACTCAGGGCTTTTTATCTTGGCGTTCTTTTCATTGTTTGTCCCTGTGGCAACCATCCTTTTTTGGTTGAATAGTTTTCATTTGGGTGGGATCACTCTCGGACTCACTTCCGCTTTGAAATCGTCGCTTACTGTTAGTGTCCCCTCGGCCATTTTAGCTGCGTTATTCGCACTTCCTCTAGCGTATATGTCTGTTCGATATCCGTCAATCATGTCCAAGTTATTTGAGAGACTTGCGTGGTTGGGCTACTCAATTCCACCGCTGGCATTGGCTCTGGCTTTTGTGTTCTTCAGCTTAAGCGCTGTGCCATGGCTGTATCAAACGCTCATTCTGCTTATCTTTGCCTACTCAGTTCACTTCCTTGCAGAGGCATTAGGACCGATTCGCAGTGCTCTCCTTCAGGCTTCTCCTAAGCTCGAGGAGGCTGCAAGGTCGCTTGGCGCCACACAGTGGGCTGCGTTTAGGAAAATTACATTTCCACTGCTTAATCAAGGAATGATTGCTGGAGCAGCATTTGTTTTCTTATCGTGTATGAAAGAATTGCCGATGGCTTTTATATTGTCCCCCATTGGGTTCGAGACACTTGCTGTCAACGTGTGGAGCTATACGAACGAAGCCATGTTTTCGCATGCTGCTCCCTACGCATTGACCATCTTGGTCTTTTCAAGTGTATTTGTGGGTGTTTTGTTCTCGCGTGAATGGAGAGGGCGATGAATCCTATCCTCGAGGTTCAAGGCTTGTCGAAACGGTTTCAAGAGAATGCCGAACCGGTCGTAAATGACGTGGGATTTTCCGTCAATCCCGACGAAATTTTTGCAATCTTGGGTCCCAGCGGTTGTGGCAAGACCACGACGCTACGTATTATTGCCGGATTCGAACGCCCAGACAGTGGAGAGGTGACGCTACGGGGGCATCTAGTAGACGGACCATCGGTCCATTTGCCACCAGAGAAACGAGGAATCGGGTTTGTATTTCAAGAGTATGCACTTTTTCCCCATCTTAATGTTCACGACAACATAGCTTTTGGATTGCGACATCTATCAAAGGTAGAGCGAGAGGCGCGGATAGATCATATGATGATGATTGCTGGTTTGAGAGGCTTCGAGAAGCGGAAACCTTCGGAGTTGTCGGGAGGTCAACAGCAACGTGTTGCCCTTGCTAGGGCCATAGCTCCGATGCCGACCATCTTGTTCTTAGACGAACCCTTCTCCAATTTAGACGCCGTTCTCCGTCATAGTACCCGCCAAGAAGTTCGCGCCATCATCAAAAAGTCTGGGATAAGTGCCATTTTGGTAACCCACGACCAAGAAGAAGCCTTATCGTTTGCCGACCGCATTGCAGTAATGCGCAATGGCAAAATCGAGCAGGTTGGTACACCCGAATATGTGTACAAATATCCGAAGACGGATTTCATAGCGGCGTTTCTTGGAAGGACTAATTTAGTTAAAGCGGTTGCAGAGGGTTGGCAGGCCGAGACGGCAATCGGAACCGTTATGATTGACAGACCAACTCACGGTGCGACAATGGTATCGATCAGGCCGGAGCATCTGGCTTTAGAGAAGGCCAGAGAAGGTCATGAAGGTGTGGAGGGTGTTGTGTTGTCTCGGGAGTTTCGGGGTCATGATGTGACCTACAGGGTACAGCTAAAAGGTGTGGAGTGCATGGTGCACACCGACAACCGAGTTCCGTTTTATGCGGGTGATTTCGTGGTAGTAAGACCGATAGAACCGGGCGTTGTAATAGACCAATGACCGCAGAAGAGACCGTAGATCAATTGGATCGATAAGATCTTTTGATCAAGAAATTATGTCTAAAGACTTATTCCACCACATCATTCAGATCGTGTGATCTAACAGATCTTATAGATCCACGGTCTTCTGCGGTCGATGATATGTTTTCACGGTCGATGGTGCATTGATGGTATGGCCTCGAAATTCGAGTGAGCCAGATGCCCAATCAAACACCGCATCACCATGAAAATCACTGTCCAACTCTTGCTGCTTGTCTCACTTACTGCTCTCATGGGTTTGGGCAGCACAGCCGTAGCCCAAGCGCCGCTCGACAGCCTAAAAATCACTTATACTCAGCACACAAGAACGTTTGTATCAGGCAATTTTACTAACTGTCAAAGTGAGTTTGTAGGATCTCATCCTGATCCAAAGGGCAATGGAAAAGACTCGGATTACACATATAAACCTGTTGGACGAGCCGGTCCAACGCCAAGTGATTGGACGGGTATGTCGGAGGATATTCCTGGTGAGCTAATCACTTTTTGGGGAGGGTCATCATCATCTTCTACACCAACGTGGCTTTTTGATGGTTGCCACATTTTTGCCGCACATGCGGCTTCTTGGGCTGGTTTTGAAGCTTGGGCTTATTTTACCGTTCCTGAGAATAAGAAACCCATAGCCCTATTCTCTCATACAAAAGCCGAAGAGCTGTTGACGATAGATTTCGATGCGTCGGGCTCGAGCGATGAGGATGGCGAGGTGGTGTCGTATGCGTGGGATTTTGGCGATGGTAGTGTGGGCTCAAACATGGGGCCATCTGTAACACACAAATTCGAGAAACGTGGAACGTACCAAGTACGGCTAGTCGTAACCGACGATGATGGCGATGACAGCGCCCCGTTCACGGCTACGGTGACAGTCGAGGGGCCGGAGATACAGTTCACGACCACGGCCAAGAAGTACGCGAAACTTGCAAATAAGATTTGGTCCGACGATGGGGGCGACGAGATCCAAGTCGGTGATACCATCAAAGTGTCGATCGCAATCGAAAACACAGGAGAGACCCCGTTTGAGGAGGTTGGGCTCACTGCAGGTGTGGATGATCTTGAGATTACCGCCGACAAGCCGAATACTTTGGTGTTTTTGTCGGCATTGAAGGAGTCGATTGATCGGTTGGATCCGTCTGCAACCGATACCCTGGTCTTTCTGTACAAAGCCTCACACGAGCAAAAGGATGTCGTTTTGCGGGTCAAGAGCGTTTCGGGTACGATCATCCACGATTCTGTTGAGAATGAGCGGCATACGGTCGACATCACAAGTTGTCCGGTTGGTAAGACCGCAGGGTTAGAAAGTGCCGCCGACAGCGAGGGTTGTGTGACATTCACAATCCTGCCTGCGCCAGTAGTGGTTAACTCAACAGGGGACGATTCCCTGGATTCGGGCTTGGACGAGGATGACGGATGCAGCACCGGCAGTAGCATTATGCGCGACGGGAAAAGTGAGCCTGAGTGCACGCTGCGCGCGGCCATGGAGTTTGTGGCGAACCGCGTTGAGTCGCAGCCCATCAAGATTGAATTCGATATTCCGGGAGGCGGGCCTGTGCATACGATTGAGATCAACGGTCCAGCTTTCCCGGCTGTGGATGCCCCAGTTTCCTTGCTTGGCTCATCGCAGCCTAGTGGCAAGGTCGAAATCGACGGTGGCTTGCTCCAAGGTGGATCGCTCACGAAGGGCTTTGATCTAGGTGGCGCCAATCATAAAGTACTTGTCGAGGGGCTAGCCTTCTACGGCTTCCCGGGCATCGTATTGGCCATCGGTGGTCAGGGCAGTGTGGTTGAGAACTGCTACATCGGCTCGGACTGGGCTCGTAGTTACACATCGACAGATGACGCTATGATTAGCTCGCTTCGCAATCGCGGTGTTGCCATTATGTTGACAGGCAGCGGTGCTCGTATAGGTGGCTATGCAGGCGAGGGTAACCTGATTATCGGCAGCAGCTACGGCGTCTTTGTTGAGGGCGCGAATGACGTGGAGATTCTCGGTAACGAAATCGGCATCCTCGAATCTCCACATTCGGAAAATGGCGTGGAGGTTGCTGCTTCGAACAACGTGACTATTGGCATTTCGGACGCGCCGAACAAGATACTACATAATGTAGGCTATGGCATCAAGATCGACGGTTTCAGCGAGGACTACCGCATCGAGGGCAACACCATCAAATCAAACCGGCTTGACGGTATTCACATCACCCAAGCAGGTTCGGGGGCAAGTGAGTCGATCATCGGTGGCGTCGATGCAGGCAACACGATCGAGCGCAACAAGGGGGCTGGCATCCGCATTGTTGGGCCATCTTCGGCCTCTGCGAACTTTAACCCAGCATTGATGATCCAAGGCAATAGGATCAAGAGCAATGAGCAGATTGGTATAGCGATAAGTGGCGGCAGTGCGGTGCTTGTTGGTGGATCGGCAGGAACTCCGGGTTCGGGCGTGGGTAACGACATTGAAGACGGAATTCGGCTCGACTCAGGTTTTTCTGTGCACATCCAGGGCAACCGCATTACCCGACTTGATCCGACTAGTGGCTTCTCGGAATCTGGTGATGTACTTTTCATAAAAGGGACACGCAACGTTATTGGTGGGGAGACGGCAGCTGAGGGCAATGTGATCTACGGTGTGCCGACACCTGACCAAGAAACCGGAAGCTCTGAGGATGGGGATGCATCGGGCTTCGGTATCACTGACGAGGGCTTCGAAACGTTGATCCAGCGTAATACGGTCGGCGTTGAGGGCGCGCTGTATACTGGTGTAGTGCTGCGTGGGGCACAGGCGCGATTGATCGAGAATGTGATCTCGGGAAATACGAATGTTGGGCTATCGGTGCGCTCACTTGCCGATATCCACGGCAACCTTATTGGTACAACCGAGTCGGGCAACGGCGCAAATGGCAATGGCGGGGCCGGTATCGAACTATGGGTTGGCGCAACGGTAGGTGGCGTGAAAGAAGATGAAGAATGTGTTGCACCGTGCAACGTGATTTCGGGTAATAGTGGACCGGGCATTCTGATCCACCCCGATGCGGTTGGTGCACGGATACAAGGCAATCACATTGGTGTTGGACTCGATGGTTTAAGCTTAGTGGGTAATGAGGAGAGTGGCATCTTGGCTCTTGCCAACAATGTAGTTATCGGTGGGATCAACGACATCGAACTATTCCAGTGCAAGGGCGCGTGCAATATTATAGCTGCGAACGGGGAGGATGGGATCCGTAATTTCAAAGCTGAGCAGTACTCGACTCTGCACTCTGGATCGCCGACCAACACGATGGGCACTGGCGAAAAGGGCGCCAATGGTTTCGTGGTCGAAGGCAACTTCATCGGTACCGGTCTGGGCATCGCCGGCAGTGGAAACAAGGGTCACGGAATTGCGCTTGGTGGCCTGGGCAGTAACCACCGCATTGGAGGCACCTCGACGGGTGCGGGAAATCTGATCTCAGGCAATGATCGTGCGGGCGTGATTGTGATGGCGTCTACCCGGTCGGCATTAGGCCCCAATAACCACTGGGTGGGAGGCAAGGGCAACGCGATACGTGGTAACAGCATTGTGAACAATGGCGGCGGGGCAATTGACTTGTTCCCCAATTACAAGCTACCAGGCGGTGATGGCTGGACCAGCATCAGCACTCAAGATCGTAGCTATGGTCCGAACGCAATGATCAACTGGCCGTACCTAATAGAGAGTACACGCACCTTCAACAAAAGTGACATCCTGCTGCTGTGGAAGGGAGTTGCGGGTTCTAGCTCGGGTCTGTACTCGCTAGATGTTTACACTAGTGCAAACTGCAACGGCGCAATCGGTAACGCCGAGAACTACTTTGTATCGCGTACGCTCTCATTCCCCGTATCGGGATCGGCCGGTGTTGACACCGTGCGCATCGATGTGCCGTACATCCCGACGATGCCTTATTACACGGCTACGATCACCGATGGACAGGGAAATACCAGTGAATTGAGTAACTGCCGACTTGCAGGCGATCGCCCAGCCAAGGCGTTGACAACTCTTGAGCCTGGCGTGCGCCAGCAGATCAACAACATCCTGCTCACATTAAGCGCTGCGGATGCCGAATCGGCTGGAAAGCTAGCCCAAGGGCTCGAAACGCTCGTTCTCGAGTTCGACGCCCCTACAGGTGAGGATGCCTTCGAGAACACGGCAGCTATGAGTCCATCGGGTGGACATATTGTACCAAAATCAGTACTCACTCGATATTGGGAGTTGTTGGAGATCGGGCTGCCAGCGTCGACTCGCTACGATGTTTGTCTGACCTCTAATGGTGTTAGCCAGCCAGGCGAAGCCGTTGTTATGGGTAGGGATGCCAAGTCGGCAGGACTCTGGCGTGCTTTCCCAACCCGAATCGAGACGATAGATGGTGTGAATTATCTTTGTGCCAACGCGATCCCACTCACGCAGTTTGCCATCGGCTCTGGTTCTGCGCCTGTGTTGCCATCGCCCGAGTTGATCTACCCGGCCAGTGAGGCAACCGACGTGAACGTAGGCGTGTCATTCACCTGGCAAGGTGTGGCCGGTGCGACAAGCTACCACATGCAGGTGGCGAGCGACCCCTACTTCACATCACTAGTATTCGAGCAAGGGCAACTGGATCAGACTATGTCAACACCGACAACCCTGGTTCGCAATGTGTACCACTACTGGCGCGTGCGGGCATATATAGGCGAGCAGGCTGGTCCGTGGTCGGTACCAAACAGGTTCCAATCTTCGCTCACCATGGTTGGACTTGACGATGAGGATTCGTTACCAACCGAGTTCGCACTTGAGCAAAACTACCCCAACCCGTTCAACCCAACAACGACCATATCTTTCGACCTGCCACAAGCCGGCGAAGTGGAGTTAAGGGTGATCGACATGCTCGGACGCAAAGTGGCGACGATGGCCAAGGGTAGCTTGACTGCCGGGACCCATCAGGTGCAATTCGACGCTTCGAGACTGTCGAGTGGCGTGTATATCTACCAACTCGTGACCGCGAAGACCGTGCTGAGCAAGAAGATGACCCTGATTAAGTGAGACCGCAGAGAAGACCGTGAATCTGACCGTAGATCAATTGGATCGATAAGATCATTTGATCAAGAAATTATGTCTAAAGACTTATTCCACCACATCATTCAGATCTTATGATCGAACAGATCTAACAGATCCACGGTCATTTCTTGCTCCTATTGATCCGCGGTCAATCTATTGGTCTCCCTCTGATACTCCTCATCCGATATCATTCCCTGTTGCCATAGTCCTACAAGGTCGTTCATCTGTTCTAGCGTCCCGGCAGCATGAGTTGGTGGTTGAAAATAGGCCGGTCGGTTTTGTTCATTTTGTCGTGCAACCGCTGCTTCAGCAGCTTGCCAAATGATGGCGGCTGTCGATGAGGCATCCTCAACGCCTCTCAATGTATACTGGCGTCCATTGGCTGTGATCTCTATCACACCGAGCTTTTTGTATCGCAACAGCAAATATGGGATGCCCTTAACAGCCGTGATGTTCACCAAGCTGATGGTCGAGTCATCTCGATGCGTCTGAATCTGGATTGAGTGGTCGCTGATGAGGTATTTCTCGCGTCTAAGCCTACGATTGTCGAGAAACGCCGAAATCAACGCTAGAAAAAATATCACCACAAAAACGTAATCAGCTACAAAGGGGTAAGGATCAGGCAGCAATGACCATGCCGCCATTACCCCAAAGAAGATCAACAGTGGAATGTAGTGCCAGATCAGCAGCCTGCTTGGCTTAAAAATCAGCGTTTTACTCATGGATTTCGTCGATTTTCGGGGGACAGAATCGGAAAAATGGTATATTTCGTAGATATGCCTGCGATGTCACATCCGCCATACCGCCTTAAGGCCTGGAAGTACGTCGTTGCCGTCCTGGTAACGGTTGTGCTTGTTGCCGGGTTCCTATTACGTATTCCAAAAATACCCATTCTGGAAGAAACGGCAAGGAATCTATTTTTCCATGTACCCATGTGGATGGTGATGTCTACCCTGTTTGGAATGGGACTTGTCTACAGCATACGTTTTCTTGCCAAGGGCGACATGAAATTCGACCTGAAAGCCGTGTCTGCCACTCAGGCTGGGATGCTTTTCGGAATCTGTGGACTGATGACCGGATCTATGTGGGCCCGATTCACATGGGGAACTTGGTGGACCTTTGCCGAACCTAAGATCAATATGGCGGCCATGGCCATGACTATCTACGTCGGATACCTTATGCTTCGGTATGCCATCGACGACCCAGAAAAGCGTGCTAGACTCAGCGCGGTATACAACATCTTCGCAGCAACCACGATCCCGTTTTTGCTGTATATCCTACCGCGTCAGTTGCCGAGTTTGCATCCAGGTGCGGATGGAAACCCTGCATTCAGTGAAATTACTGCGCCAGTTTTGCGGTTTGTTTTCTATCCGGCAGTAATTGCCTTTATCGGGTTGGGTATTTGGGTATACGACCTCGTACGGCGGACCAATGCCCTGCAACAGAAAATCGAATCACAACAATCGAATTGAAAAGCATGATTCAACCGGATTCCACAGCGGTAGTCGATACTCTCACGCAGGCCTATTCTGACATATGGCAGCCCGTGGCTGGATCGGAAAACAGTGCTTTTATCAACTTATTAGCATCTAATGACCTCATTTTTGTCGTACTTGGGGTAACATTAATCATCTGGTTTGTGTTACTCTTCTACATGGTAAAAATTGACCGTCGACTCGGCCGAATCGAACAAGAAACAGCATCTACCGTAAAAGAATGAAACCACGCCTCATTTTTGGCATCATTGCCATCACCCTTTTTACATCCCTGTTGCTATACAATTTTGGTAACAGCATCAGCACGTATACTGATTTCGAGAGTGCTTCGGGCAGGACATCTACTAATATCCATGTGGTGGGACAATGGGACAAAACACAACCTGCGGCATTTTCGGTAGAATCTAAGTCCTTCTCGTTTCACATGAAGGATGAAAAGGGCAACACGCGCCGTGTGATCTACGGTCAGGCCAAACCGAGCAATTTCGACCAGGCCGACAAACTCGTGGTAATCGGCGAGATGCGAAACGAAATATTCTACGCCCACGACATGCTGCTAAAGTGTCCGTCGAAGTATAACGACGGTCGCGAGGCAGAGTTTGAACGCGCCGCGCACTAAACTGGGGCATCAAAGGCATCGGGGGCATCAAGGGCATCAATGCTCGATTTCAATCCCCCAACTCACATATCATGATCTTATGATCTAATTGATCCGTTTGATCCGCGTTCCAGTTCCTCCATCCTTCTTTTAACTTTTTTCCTTCTTCAATGCTCGCAACCATCGGTCACCTTTCGCTTTCGGTCGCGTTTATACTGACACTGTTGGCGATGGTGTTTTACTATCGGTCCACAAAGATGGAGTCATTGCGCGACCTAAAAATTGCCAACTGGATGAACCTGGGCGTCCTCTTAGCCACTATAGTGTCGATGGGGGCGTTGGTATACCTTCTTGTTACTCACCAGTTTCAGTATTTCTACGTTTATAATTACACGAGCACGGATCTGGCCATGCGCTACTTGGTCGCGGCGCTATGGGGAGGTCAAGAGGGAAGCTTTCTAGTCTGGATATTCTTCACATCGCTGACGACCGTGGGCTTGATGAAATGGAGTCCACCCAGCTATAGGGCTCCAGTACTGCTATTTATGACACTTTCGTTGGCGTTTCTGTTCTCAATGACCATTGGATGGAGCTTTTTTGGTGTTAAGATTGGCGCTAGCCCGTTTCGGACCCTGCTCGACGAAATGCCGAACGCACCTTTCCTGCTGGCCAACCCTGACTTTGTGCCGGCAGATGGACGTGGTTTGAACGACTTGCTCCGCAGCCCTTGGATGGTGATCCACCCACCGATCCTGTTTATGGGATTCGCCATGATGACGGTCCCATTTGCATTCGCATTGGCAGCCCTCTGGAAACGCAATTACACCGAGTGGATTACACCAGCTTTGCCATGGACACTAGCAGCTAACCTTTGTCTTTTCATCGCCATTTTTCTCGGTGCTTATTGGGCATACGTGACATTGTCGTTTGGTGGATTCTGGGCCTGGGACCCCGTCGAGAACGCTAGCATCGTACCTTGGATTTTCGGCGTGGCTGGAATTCACACGATGCTCATCCAAAGGAAAAAGGCTGGTGCCATGAGGGCATCATTCCTGTTTGCCATATTCGCGTACATACTCATTTTGTACGAGGCATTCCTGACCCGCTCCGGAATCCTAGGCGATGCCTCTGTACATAGCTTTGTGGATTTGGGGCTTTACAATCAGTTGTTACTCTTCATGCTCGTGAATTCGATTATAGGCATCTGGCTGCTGGCTATCCGATTTAAGGAATTGCCCGGCTCGAAGGATCCGTCACCAATTTTGAGTCCAGAGTTTATGGTGTTCGCAGGATCGATGATGCTGTTCATTACGGCGATGGTTATCATTCTTGGTACAAGCTCGCCCATTTTGGGAAGATTGTTCAGCGAGAACCCGACTCCACCAGAGATCAGCTTCTACAACAATTGGACCCTCCCACTTGGCATGATCCTTGCTGTCTTGACTGTAATAGGTCAAGTTATTTGGCGCCGCCGCGTCGACAGCTCTGAGACGCTAGCCACGATCTTAATGTGGCCAGTTGTGGTCACAGCAATTATTACGGTAGCTGCCATCATCCTTGGTGGTGTCAACAATCCGCTATACATGGCGTATTTCATGACGACCATCTTCGCACTTGTCGGAAATGGATGGATTTTGGTTGACATTATGCGCAGATCACCGAAATTGGCTGGGGGCGTATTAAGCCACGTCGGATTCGCCATCTTATTGATTGGTTCGCTTGCATCCACAGCCTTCAATACAAACTTACTCGACGATGAGTCGAAGAACTATAATGCCGCTGTAGAGCAGGGGTTGGTAAAAGATGACGATGGATTCCCTGTCATCCAAAAAGTGAATATGTTCAAACTGGATCTGAATCAGCCGAAGCAGATCGACGACGGATGGACTGCCACTTACTTAGGCATGACGCTATCCAATATCGACCGTCCGGGTGAGCAGCGCTACAAGATTGCCTTCCAGCGCACCGACGACCCAGACAGCAGACGTTTCATCATGGAACCAGTTGTTTACCCAATGGTGGCGACCTCATCGCCCGGCAATGTACAGTGGTCGGTAGATCCTGAGGTAAAACCTGGTTTAACCCACGACATCTACATGTATGTCGGAAGCAGTGCCCACCTAGAACGCGAAATCGAGCGTCAGCAACCATCCACCGAAATGCTGAATGTGGCAGATGGCGACACCAGCACTCAGGCGATGCCAAAGATGAAGATGAAGCGTGGCGAAGTCAAAGAGTTGGGTCCATACTCAATCCGTTTCGATGCATTTGAATCGCTCACAAACGAGGAGATGCCCGACAGTGCAATAGTTGGGGTTCGTGCTATTCTGATGATCACCGACACAACAACGAGCGAAGAAATTCAAGCAAAGCCATCCTATGCGATAATAGCCACAGGCGAGGAGCGTTACTCCATGAGCCAGCCTGTGCTAATCGACAAATGGAACCTAATTGTGCGCTTTGACGAAATCAACCCGAATTCAGACGAAATCACCCTTTCATTCCGAGGCGACCGCGTTCCCTTGGTGGTCACCGACGATTGGGTTCTCGTCGTTGCAGACAAGAAGCCATTTATATCCTTTGTCTGGCTCGGTACATTCCTGCTCATCGGCGGATTTAGTGTATCCATCATGCGACGCTGGTCAGATCTTCGCAAAAAGAAGCATCTCAATGAAGAGCCTGCGTAACCTCTTGGTTTACAGTTTTGTACTGGTTCTGATGGCCATCGGTTATCAGACACCGGTTTTAGCTCAATCAGAAGGCCCGATGATGGTGCAAGATCGAAAGAGTATAGGCGGGGCATTCTTGAGATCGCTCGTTTTGCCCGGTTGGGGACACCGTTACGTGCAGGATGATTGGGGCCGAGGACGCATCCATCTCGGAGCGGACATCGCTTTCTTAGGTGCTACGCTCGGGTATAACCAACAGGCCATCAGTACAAGTAATACGATGTACACCACAGCGCGTCAGCTGGCTGGTGTTGACATCAAAGGCAGAAACAAGGCATTCCAGCTAGCAGTGGCAAATTACAATTCATTGACCGAGTATAACACGACCATGCTGCAGACCCGTAACTGGGATCGCTTCATCGAAGTAAACCTTGATAACAACTGGGATTGGCGCACCGAGGAAGATCGGATACGCTACAATAATCTTCGAGGTAAATCGGACGACAGTCGTCGTCAGGCGGGGATTTTCATCGGACTCATGGCCATTAATCGTGCTGTAAGTGGATTATCATCGATGGTTTCGGCGCGGAACCACAACCGCAATCTCCCTAGTGTTGTAATCATACCCGATTTCTCCCATGAGTCGGCTGGGCTTGCCGCGCAAGTCACTATACGTTTCTGATATGCCTAGGTATGCCGTCAAGATTGCCTACGATGGCACCAATTATCATGGTTGGCAACGGCAAGAGACGGTCGACACAGTGCAGGAGCGATTGGAAACCGCTCTTAAGACCATCCTCCGTGAGGATATTGGCTTAGTTGTAGCCGGGCGCACCGATACGGGTGTGCATGCACGTGGACAAGTGGCGCATTTCGACAGCCAACATAACGATCTGGAGTTTGGACGAGTGTTGCTTGGAACGAGGGCACTTTTGCCACGCGATATTGTTGTCAGCAATATCAGAAAAGTAGCGGATGACTTCCACGCTCGCTTCGATGCAAAATCTCGCGAATACAGCTATGCCATTTTGCAACACGCCGATCCATTTATGAGGCACATCTCATGGGTGGTGCATCCGTGGGTCGACATATCCATACTTGATGAATGTGCCTCTATACTTGAGGGAGAGATGGATTTCACCAGTTTTTGCAAGGCAGATTCTGCCGAAGAACACAATCGGTGCACCATTTTATTATCGAAATGGGATTGGTCTGAAGTTGGAAAAGGCGTATATAGAGTACGTGCTAATCGTTTTGTGCATCATATGGTTAGAGGTTTGGTTGGCACGATGGTCAGAGCCTCAAGAAATGGAAATTCTGAGTATTTTCGGTCGGTACTCGAATCTGGGACGCGCTCCGAAGCGGTGTTCACGGCACCGGGCAAAGGATTGATCTTGGAGGAGGTTGTCTATTAGACTTTAACGCGCAAAAAGTAATGCAGCTGTATGTCGACACAGGGGGTACATTTACCGACGTCTTGTCGCAAGATGAGGTCGGGAATTGGCGTCGTCTTAAAGTCCTTAGTAGCAGTGCGTTACGATTTACGATTACATCGTTTGAATATATCGGCCGGTTGGATGGGGACGGTGCTGCCCCGAGTCAAATGATCAGGCTCTTCCTTTCAAAGTCATTGCCTTGTCCGCCTCATATTCTTGCAGGTTATGCTGCACACGATGCCTCCACTGGTAGAATAATCGGCGTCGTCGTCAACGACCCCGCCTCTGTTACCACTCTTGCTCTTGACGTTGCTCTTGCTCTTGATGTTGCTCCTGCTCTTGCTCTTGATGTTGCTCTTGACATTGCTCCCGTTTTCGAGCTCCGTTCACCAGAGCCTGCACCTCTATTTGCTGCACGGATACTAACAGAAACGCCGCTTGGGCAGCCACTACGAAATGTGAGCATGCGTCTGGCCACGACCCGGGGCACGAACGCACTTCTCGAGCGCAAAGGGGAACCGCCGATCTTGGTGACGGATCATGGTCTTGGCGATCTGCCCATCATCGGTACCCAGCAACGACCAGATCTGTTTGATCTTCAGATCGATCGTCCCAAACCGTTACATCGATCCACGGTTGAGATCCCAAAAGGTGCGAGCGATGTGGTAATGTTGCAGTTAATGTCTGGGATAACTGGATTGGTTGATCGTGAGGATAACACGATAGTGCCCGTTGCGATTGCGATGCGAAATTCTTGGCAGGATCCATCTATCGAAAGGAAGCTCCAGTCACTTCTAGAGTCGAACGGGATTGGTCATGTGTCAAGTTCATCGACATTGGCACCGTTGATCCGTCTCCTGCCACGTATGCAGACCGCAATCGTCGACGCATACCTTTCTCCGATCCTAGACGGCTACCTCAGCCAGATTCAACAATCGCTCGGGGATGGATCGCTTCGGGTTATGCACTCGGCTGGTGGACTCGAAACACGCGATGCCTATCATGCAAAAGACAGTCTCTTATCGGGCCCAGCAGCCGGAGTGAAAGGGGTCGAGTCTATTGGTGTTCTCAGTGGGCACAAACGTCTCATCGGATTCGACATGGGCGGCACTAGCACCGATGTCTGCCGAATTGATGGGTCGCCTGACCTTGCTTTTGAGCACCGCATTGGCGACGCCACCATTTTTGCTCCCATGCTCGCCATTGAGACCGTAGCAGCAGGTGGGGGATCTATTTGCGGCATCAGAAACGGCGAGCTTTTCGTGGGACCCGAAAGCGCCGGTGCACATCCGGGTCCAGCGTGTTATGGTGCTGGTGGTCCACTTACCATCACAGATGTGAATTTGCTCTCAGGCAGATTGAGTGAAGACGGATTTGGCATTCCGGTCAATCGCACCCATGCTGAGAAAGTGTTGCAATCCATTGCCGACGAGTGGAATCAGGATCCCGAAATGTTACTTGATTCCTGGATTCAGCTTGCAAACGAGCGGATGGCAGAAGCCATTCGGAGGATATCGGTGCGGAAGGGCTACGACCCCTCGGAATATGCTCTTGTTTCGTTCGGTGGTGCCGGAGGCCAGCATGCCTGTGCCGTTGCGAGACTCCTTGGAATAAAGACAGTGCTATTTCCAGCTGATGCAGGGCTATTAAGTGCTTGGGGACTTCGATATGCATTCCGCGAGCAAATTGTAGAAAGACAGTTGCTGTTACCATTAGCTGCAGGACTCGAGGAGTGCAATCGATTTATACGAACACATATAGAGGATGGCAACAGGGAAGTCGCACGTGTGTTATTGGGAATCCGATTCAAAGGAATGGACAGCGTAGAGTGGATCCAGCACCAACCTCAACTGGATGTAGAGGCGGCTTTTAGAAATCAGTTTGAAATAATATATGGATTCATCCCTGATAGGGAGATTGAGCTAGAGTCTGTGAGATTACAGCTGCGCGAACCACAGGCTGCTGCAGGTATGCCTGATCTGGATCCATTGCCGAGAATTCGAGGACCAAGAACAAGGCAGCGCGTACGGATCGATGGTTCTTGGATGGATATTACTGTAATGCAGCGTCACGACATCAATCGGACGGCGATAATTCATGGGTCGATACTTGCCTTAGACCCATATGCCACGACATTTATTGAGCCTGGTTGGGAGACCCGATCGGATGCAAACGGTACCCTTATAGCTCATTACCATGCGGTTCGCAACTCCTCGAAA
This sequence comes from uncultured Chitinophagales bacterium, assembly GCA_964629885.1. Lineage (GTDB taxonomy): Bacteria > Bacteroidota > Rhodothermia > Balneolales > CAYWCV01 > CAYWCV01. Next base: position 26,723 of record CAZVRJ010000028.1, read on the forward strand.
AGTCCAGGATTATCGGAATTGGCACAACTTAGTTTGGATGCGTCACGACTGCAGGCGAGCGCCCTCGAAATGGGCGAGCAGCTGCAGCGTACCGCTTTGTCGGTCAACGTGAAGGAGCGGCTAGACTTTTCGTGCGCAGTGCTCGATCCCGATGGATATCTGGTCGTAAATGCACCTCATATTCCGGTGCATTTGGGTGCTTTGGGGATGTGTGTGCGATCTGTAGTGAAGCAAGTCGAACTCGGGTCAGGCGATGTGGTTGTAACAAATCATCCGGCATTCGGAGGCTCTCATCTTCCCGATGTAACGGTGATCAGTGCCGTTTTCAACTCGGATGGCTACAAGCTCGGGTATGTTGCAAATAGGGCACACCACGCCGAAATTGGTGGAATCAGGCCTGGGTCAATGCCACCAACAGCAAGGAATCTTGAAGAGGAGGGTGTGGTGATACCACCAACGTTGCTGTTTCGAGCAGGGCAGATTGACTGGTCGGATTTGGATGCCCTCTTTGCAAACGCGAAATGGCCGACAAGGAACTTGGCAGAAAACAAAGCAGATTTACTTGCAGCAGTGGCAGCGAATAGAACTGGCGCTCAGCGATTGAGCGAATTGTGCGATCAGATAGGAATCGAAAGACTTCGTGATTCGATGCACCAGCTTCGCGAACATGCCCGCAAGCGCATGAACGAGGAAATCGGGAAGTGGGATTTCAACGGTCTTGAGGCAGTTGAGCAGCTTGACGACGGCTCCGTTTTAAAAGTGAGTTTCATGCAAAAAGCGGGCAGGCTTATTCTGGATTTTTCGGGCACTTCTAACGAGCATCCAGGTAACCTCAATGCTACCCCAGCCATTGTTCACAGCGCCGTCATGTACGTGCTCCGTACTCTGATTGCAGACGATCTACCCTTGAATGAGGGCTTATTAGATGGTGTCGATATCTTGCTTCCTGATGGATGTATGCTAAACCCAAGTTTCAGCGAAGATGCGTCTCAGTGTCCAGCAGTGGTTGGCGGGAACGTGGAGACCAGTCAGCGGTTAGTCGACACTTTATTGAAGCCCTTTGGACGCATGGCGTGTAGCCAAGGCACCATGAACAATTTGTTGTTTGGCAACGATCGCTTCGGCTATTACGAAACCATCTGCGGTGGTACGGGTGCCGGACCCGATTTTGACGGGACCTCAGGTGTTCATCACCACATGACCAACACGAGGATCACGGATCCAGAGGTGATGGAGTGGAGGTATCCTGCGGTACTCGAGCAGTTTTCGTTGCGTAAGGGCTCCGGAGGGTTCGGTAAACACCGCGGCGGAGATGGGGTTGTGCGGAAGATCCGGTTCACAGAAGCCGTTGAGCTGTCGGTGCTCAGCCAGCATAGGGTAATTGCGCCATATGGGCTGTTTGGCGGCTCCGATGGGGCTGTGGGTCGCCAGTGGGTTGAGCGTGCCGACGGGAGTGTTGAAGTGCTGGAGGGGATCGACCAGGCGCGTCTTGAGGCCGGCGATGCCATTGTAATAGAAACGCCAGGCGGAGGCGGCAGCGGCAGCTGAGCCGCCGAATCATTAGCAATCATTAGCGTTAATTATCAATAACTATCAATGACTATCAATAATTAACGAGACATACTCCATTTTCGATGTCCAATGACCAATGCCCAATGTCCAATGCCCAATGTCCAATGCCCAATGCCCAATGTCCAATGTCCAATGCCCAATGCCCAATGTCCAATGTCCAATGACCAATGAAATCTAAGCTCTACTGGTGGGTTATTGCTGCGGCCTTCATCGGTCCGGGCACCGTGACGACGGCGGCCAGGGCGGGGGCGGACCATGGATTCGGCCTGGTGTGGGCCGTAGTGGTGTCCATATTGGCATGCATGGTGCTGCAGGAGGCATCGGCAAGGGTATCGATCATGACCGGCAAGCCGCTTGCGGTGGTGATGGGCGAGCAGCTTGGACGTTGGGTGATGCTTATCGTTGCGCTCGCAGTAGGCGTCGGATGCCTGGCCTACGAGGCCGGAAACATCACCGGAGCCACGGCTGGGATCACACTCCTTGCCAGCGATGCTGCCAAGACCATCATCACCATTCTCATCTCGGTATTGGCCGGCGCTGTACTCTGGTTCGGCACTCTTACCCGCATTTCGCAATGGCTGGGTCTCGTCGTGTTCATCATGGGGCTGTGCTTTTTTGTAGCGGCTGTGGTCATTTTCGAGGACATCCTGCTTTTTGTGCGTGGGCTCGTTCCTGCCATGCCTGACGGTGCCACGCTCACCGTCATTGCCCTGATTGGCACGACCATCGTGCCGTACGCACTTTTCCTCGGCTCCGGTATCGCCAAAGGTCGCCAAGTGCCCGAAATGCGTCAGGGCATCATATGGTCGGTGGCTGTCGGCGGTGTAATCACCATGGGCATTCTCATCACAGGAACGGCGGTTGAGGGCGGATTCACGTTTCAGGGGCTGTCCGACACGCTTCGCGCGACGAACGGGGCCTTTTTCTCGCATGCCTTCGCCCTGGGGCTTTTTGCGGCGGGTTTCACGTCTGCCGTCACAGCCCCCACCGCATTGGGAATTGTGGTCGAAAGCATCTGGCCTGAAACCCCCGCGGTTTGGATTCGTATCATAAAGATTGGGGTTGTAGCAGTCGGTGCCGCCGTCAGCCTGACCGGAATCCAGCCTATTGCGATTATCGTGGCGGCACAGGCGCTGAACGGACTCCTCCTGCCGCTTACGGCGCTCACCGTGGCGCTCGTGCTCATGAAACCCGCCCTCCGAGCCATGCCCTACGGCGAAAGCAGAATGGGATTTGTGGTTCTGTGGATGTCGGTTGCGCTCAGTTTCGTGCTCGGATTCACCGCACTCTACCGCCTGTTCCTATGATCGCTCGCCTCTTTAACATCACCGTCCTGGCATCACTGTTGCTCCTTCAGGGATGCATCCACCTGGATAACACCAAACCGGACGTCACCGAGATCAACGTCACCAATTTCAGCCCGTATTCGAACACCACAGCGTCGCAGTATGCCCGCATGAAGGCCTTGGAGTCGTCGCTTCGCCGGCACGTGGAGGCCGATCAAACAAGGCCGGCCGATTCGGTGAGGGTGCTCATCGACGCACTTTCGAGCGAGGTGTGGATCAGGCTTGAGCGCGATCTGCGGTCGACCCTCGACACCATCCCCAATCTGAACTATGCCCTTTCACGCGCGACCGGCATGTACTTGGGCGACCGAGAACCGAGCATGGTCGTGGTGCTTCAGCAGGGGGAGACTCCGCTGTCGAGGCGGGCCGTTAACGCCGTGTCATTGTTTGCCCGCAACGAGGCCCAACAGTCGATGATTGTCTCTCAACCCATCAAGGTGTCGTCGAACTGGATCGGCGAGACCGAAGACGGGATGACCTACGAGCCCAGCTTCTCGGTTACGCTCGTCGAAGGCCGGACGGTCGACCGTCTGTCGGAGGTTCTGGTAGTAAACGGGTTTCCTGGGTTCACGATCCGGCATACTGGAGATCGCGATCAGCTCGACATCTACTATGTGCCCGAATTCGAGACCGATGGCGACGGATCGGGTCGCTCGAGGGAGCAGTTCATTCGCGAAGCGGAGCTTTTAGCCGAACGGCTGCGTCAGCTTGGTTTCGCGGATGGACACAGCCAGGCCGTCAGAAGGTTGAGGCTGGTGGAGCTGGGCGGTTCGTGACTAAGTGGATAATGTCAAAATCGGTCAAGTTTTTGTCATGGTATGGCATAACTATCTGTAAACCAATTGGATGCTGTTTCGTCTAATGCAGGTACAGTCGTCGTTCACCTTCATCAAGACAATTCACCATGAACTATCCACATCTCCACCTTCTGCTCAATCACATCCCGGTACTTCTGCCGTTGTTCGCGGTACCCGTGCTTATCTGGGGCA
>CAZVRJ010000029.1:0-29090 GCA_964629885.1 uncultured Chitinophagales bacterium
GGACCCATGCCGAAGGCATCCGCTTATTGACTAAACATTCATAGTGTTCAACATGCTCTCGTTTTTACTGCTTGTATCCCTATTTCTGCTCGATCCGACTATTCGAGCCGAAATGAACCGCAATGGTACGATCAAAGTGATCTTCGATGGTATTGAACGTCCGTTGGTTACAGACGCTTACCGCCTTGAGGACGCTCGTGGCAACGTCATTCCGATCGGATTGGCTCTACCCAACGGGGCATCCGACATCCTTCTCACTCCCGCGACCCAAATTGACCATCGCCGCAATTTCAAGCTGACCGTATCCGAATATGATTTGCAGGCTTGGGTGAGTCACGACGGTTGGTTCCGATCCCTTAGCTCGAGCAAAGAGCTCGGCTCCAACATCAGCGAGGATGGCAGCATAACGTCATTTCGGGTGTTTGCTCCACGGGCAGAGTCTGTGGTTCTGTATCTGTACGATAACCATAACGATCCAGCCGCGAAGGACACCATCTCCCTGCGGGTCGACGAGCAGGGGGTATGGGAGGCCGACGTTGACGGAAACCTGCATGGAACTTGGTACGATTTCACGGTGCACGGATCGCTCGATCCCGGCAACCATTTCTACGAAACGACACGCACTCACGCGTCCGACCCCTATGCCAGGGTTCAATTCGATAGCTGGGGTCGCTCACGCGTCTGGGCAAAAACAACACCTGCCACGCCACTTGCCGATGGAATCCTGGACCACAACAGCCTGATTGCCTATGAGGTGCATGTGGTCGATTTCACCGACAATCTCCCCGTTGAGGAACACCTCAAGGGCACCATCCCAGCCATGTTTCGTTCTGGATTGCGCAACAGCCGCGGGCAGTCGATCGGGTTCGATCATTTAGTTGACCTTGGCATCAATGTCGTTCACTTGTTGCCGATGCAAGAATTTCTACACTACCCAGACGAAGCTTGGCAGAGGTCCTTCGGCAATGATCCTCGCATGAAGGAATTGGGCATCGATCGCGAAAATTACCAATGGGGTTACCGCACGACACACGCATTTGCAATCGAGTCGAAGTATCGCTCGAAAGACACCGAACCAGGAGCTGAGCGCGAGCAGTTCCGCGACTTGGTTCAGGCATTTCATGACAAGGGAATTGCCGTGATCGTCGACCTCGTGTTCAACCATACAGGCGAGAACATGGAGCGTCAGCATCACAATTTCAATTTCAACGCATTCGACAAGTTGTACTATTACCGCACCAAAGACCTTGAGCATAACGGCGTGTTTGGCAATGAGACCAAGTCGGAAGATCGTCCGATGGTGCAGCGATGGATCATCGACCAATGCCTCGCCCTCATCAACGAGTTCGGGGTGGATGGATTTCGCATCGACCTCGGTGGCCTCACTGATCAACAGACCTTACTAGCCTTGCGGGAGGCGGTCGGTCCCGATATCATCATCTACGGCGAGCCTTGGATATCCTCGAATGACCCTGCCTACAATGCAAATCCTGACTGGGCGTGGTATAAGGCCGATGCGCCAATCATGTACTTCCAGGATGATGCTCGCAATGCATTCAAGGGTCCTGTTTCCGAACCGAAGGACAAGACGACCGATCGGGGCTATGCAGGTGGCGATACATCCCAACGCGAGCGGGTCATGCTGGGCCTCACCAACGGCTGGCCCGAGGAGGGCGATCCGGTTAAGGCCATCAATTACCTCGACATCCACGACAACTGGGCATTGGCCGACCAGTTTGCGTCAAAAGAATTCGACGGACGCTTCGGAGTCGATGAAGGTCCATACAGAATTGCTGCCACACTATTGTTTACGTCGATGGGACCTGTTGTGTTACACGGCGGATCCGAGTTCATGCGCAGTAAGGGTCTGGCTGGCAAAGAGAGCTATACGAAGGAAGTGGATGGGATCACACTCTACTTCCACGGTGCAGGTGACACCTACAACCTGCGGGCCGCTAACCGCTTTGAATGGGAGAATGTCGGCAAGACGGCACGCGATCGGGGCAGTTATGCCAATTACCGGGAGATGCTCGATTTCTGGAAGGGGATGATCCAGCTACGAAACAGCGAAGTTGGCGAGGTGTTTCGTAGACCGGGAATACCACCTGAGGGTTACTACGATTTCATCACTCCCGACGACGAATCGATGTTGGGGTATATGGTCGACGATAAAGTGCTGGTATTGGTGAACACCTCGGACGGCGGTCGCACCTTTCGTGATGTGCTAATCCCTGACGGCAGGTGGAGAATGGTGAGCAATGGTCAGCGCGTAAACTTAGATGGTATGCGGGGCGATCTTCGTGGTGGAACGGTAACCGTGACAGTGCCGGCTCATACGGCGATGGTGTGGGTGCATGAGTGATGCAATATCATTAAAGAGTATTTTGTACTATTTATTTTTGTTAGGGTAATTCCAATTTTAGGTTAATTATCGCCGTCACAAACTCCCCTAAATAGGTGAGATGCGGCTTTTAATCGATCAATTAGTGAAATTTAATTTGATTTTGCCTTGCAGAGGTGTTAATGTGGGGCAAATCGATGCGGATCTCTCACTCTTAACACTGTTGGAGTGTGTTTATGGTTCTTCCTGAAAATATCATCGGTAGTTACAACTAAAGAGCACAACCAGGTCAAACATGTACAAGCCAAGTGTCAGACTTAACTTCGTTATTAGTCTCGTTCTTGCGATCATCGCATTTCCTTTGGCAGCACAATCACAAGCTGTATGGGAGAGCGGGCAAACCTCATTCGGAAGCAGCCAGGTGTTCACCGTGAACAAACCCGCCGGGGTTCAGGCTGGAGACTTATTGGTTGCCGGACTCATGTTTGGTGGTGGAAACACGGTCATCGACATTGTGATGCCTGCCGGTTGGCAGCAAATCGATCGTGCCGATGAAGGTAACCAGATCGGAATGGCCGTATACTACAAGTTCGCCACCTCAGATGATGCCTCTGGAGCCGTCACATCCTACACTTGGACCAAGCCATCGAGCGGAGGTAACGTTCGGTTTGCTTTAGGAATCTCAAGAATTTCAGGCATCCAGACAGCCAATCCTATCGTTGGTTCATCGAGTGCTGTCGGTGAAGGTTCCGTTTTGACGGCACCCGGTCTCAATGTACCAGCCAATGCCCTTGTGTTGGGATTTTTTACGCACCGCAACGACTCGGATCTCAGTCCTATTGACGGAACAGATCTTCGCTATGTGAACCACAACACGAATCCAAACGGACCATCCAACATGTTGGTCACAAGAACGGCTGCTCAAGCCGGTATGACCAGCGATCTGTCGGTAACCGATGTTTCATCCAACTGGGTGGCGATGCAGGTAGCCATCACCGACGTGCCAAATCCTCCGTCACCGTTTGAGTATGTTCTACCAGATGATCCATTTGTATATGGATCCGAGATTGATCCTTTGCTACCTCAGCTACCTGCGGCGAAAATAACATACAACAACGCCATCGCGTATTCAGTTAACCCCGCATTACCTGAAGGGCTAGCACTCGACCCGGAAACGGGTGCAATATATGGTACTCCTTCTGCCATCGCTTCGATTCAATCGTACATTATTACTGCCACAAATGATGACGGATCGGAGCAAACAACTATTGAATTTGATGTTCAACCCCGAGCTATCACAGTTACTGCAACATCTGGGCTGAACAAAGTTTATGGCGAAACGGACCCTGATCTGACATTCAGCATCACCGATGGTTCATTGGCGTTTCAGGATGCCCTTCAGCCTGGTTTGTCGCGCGATTCGGGTGAATCGGTTGGCAACTATGCAATCACGCAAGGCGATTTGTCGATTGTCAGTGCCGAAAGTGAAGATGTTAGCGCTAATTACACTCTCACCTTTGTTGGAAGTACGCTCGAAATTACAGCCAAGTCATTGACAATTGGCGGTAGCTTTGAGGCGAACGATAAGGACTTCGATGGTAGCCGTGCGGCATCCTTCTTGTCAAATTCGCTAGAATTGGTAGGAGTGGAGACATCTGATGCTGGACAAGTTGCCCTGTCTGCACTCGTGATAGAGTTTGACGACGCAAATGCTGCCGGTGAGCAACCTGTGCGGATAACCAGCGGCGAACTCAGCGGCGCAGCAGCCGGAAACTACACTCTCAATCTTGACGGCGCCCCCACTGCCTTAGCAGAAATCCGCTTTGCAGTGCCACCAGCCAACTTAACGTACCCAGTAAATGAGATCGTCATTAATTATGGCGATGTCCTTGAGCCAGTCGTACCCGTGCTAGGCGAAGGTGAAGGAACATTCTCCATCGAACCTGCTTTACCACCTGGCTTGATATTTGACCCACAAACCGGCGCCATATCGGGTGTGGCAGGTCAAGTTTCGCCGCCTGGTGTTTATACAGTGACCGTAACTAACCCGGATGGAAGTACCACTACGCAAATCACGATCAGCATTGAAGCCCGTGTGCTCACAATCTCGGGCACTTTCGAAGCCAACAACAAGCAACATGATGGTACAGTAATAGCCACGTTCAAGTCGAATGGACTGTCGCTTGTGAATGTGCTGCCCACCGATGCGTCTGATGTTGAACTTGTTGACATTGAGATTGCCTTTGGCGATGCGAACACTCAAGGGCTGCAACAGGTGAGCATAGTCTCTGCAGCACTCGATGGCTCGAAAGCATCCAACTATGAACTGGATCTGACCGGAGCTCCAACAGCCCAAGCTCAGATCTTTATGTACTCAATTAGCGGTGTGGCGTTCATCGACATAAATGGTAACGACGAGTTTGACAATAACGAATCGCCTGCATCAAACATACTGATTACCGCACAATCGCCTAGTGGATCCAAGACGGCCACCACGGACGAAAATGGAGTATACACTATATCAGGTTTGGCTGCTGGCTCTTATCAGGTGAGTGCATCTTTACCAGATGGGATGTACCAATCATTGCCTGCAACCACGGCAGCCCAAGTGACACTAGGTGTAGATCAGCCTGAAGAAATCGTCGATTTCGGATTCTACTTCCTCACAAATCTGGAAGGTAGAGTAGTAGCGAGCAACGCTTCGAAAATTAGCGGTGTAGCTGGCATTATGTCATCGTTGCCGACCAGCGACATGCGTGTTTCTGGTGTTCGTACGGGCCCCTCTCCATTGAAAAGTGTCTCGGGTTCAGGTTCCACAGACAATGTTGGAGTAACCAGCTTTGAGACTGGTGTTGACGCTGAAGGATACTTTAAGGTAGAAAACTTAGTGCCCGGCGTATACAAGGTGTATCTTTTTGTACCTGTGCCTTGGGTTGCCGTCACGCAAAATCCCATTGAAATAAACCTCAACTCGGGAGGATTTATCGAAGTGGGGTATATAATCGAAGAAGACCAAGATGCTATCCCCGAACCGACCAATAGCAACATTGCAGGTTCGGTGGTAGGCGTCGGTAACATCTCGGGTTTATGGAATCCAGCTACTGACCCCGGGTTGTCTGGTCAGCTAGTGTCGATATCGGGCACATCAGACAAGGGCACAAATGTGCAACGATATGTATACACGCTTGAAGATGGATCTTATAAAGCCGAGAATCTTCCTTCAGGAAATTATACGGTTGAAATTAGCCCACAAAACGGGTTCACAATTGGTTGGCCATCTACTGTTTACTCCATCCGCTTGGATGAGAACCAATCGTACGGATTGGCACCAGCCGACCCTGTTACCCTCTCTTCGTCGGTGCTTGACGCATCGCCGGGAAGTGATGTGTCGGTTGGTCGCATGACATTGGCTATCGACAGTAATCTTGACGGTAAACCCGATTTGCGTGTCGACTCGCACGGACTGCTACAGATCGTATTGTCTGGCAACGCGGGCCAATCGCAGCGCGGAACTCACATACAGGGTTACAGTGGTATCATGCTAACTGAAGAAGGTGATAAGATCCAAGTGTTGTCGCCAGGCCTTCAACAGGGGATGGGTGAATTGTCGTCCTTCTCTAGTTTCAGCACCGTGACCTATAACACTGGAGTTACTGTTGTGATTAATGGGGAGCCATTGTACAGCGACAAAGCGCTATCTCTATCGTCAGAAATCGATTCGTGGCCAGTGCGAAATCAGGCGTTGACGTTGCAATCGGAGCCAATCAATTTGCGCAATGTGAATGGTGTGATTAAGGCTCGACTTTTGTACGCAGAGCTCGTTTCTCAACACGGCATTGATTTTGGCCTTGAGAAAGCAGACTACGGTGATGCACCAAATTCCTACGGTACTACAAGGGCTGATCTACAGAACGACATGGTATTTGAGGATGGGAAAATCGTTTACCCGAACGATGGTGCACGACATTTACTACCAGTTTCTGGCCAGCCAAAGATATTCCTTGGTACAATAGTGACGCACTCATCTAATGGCAATCCGTCGTTATTAGCCGATCATGATACCGACGACGACGGCGTTGAGTTGCCCGCTTCAATCGCAGCCGGCGACACACTTAGGTTCGATGTGACTGTTGTAGGAAGCGGACATCTACATGCATGGTTCGACTGGAACCGCGACGGCACGTTCGATGATAGCGAAAAGATGATTATGGATGATGTCTTAGAGTCGGGGTCGGCCCAGCTATCGATTATCGTTCCTGCCGACGCGAGCGTAGGCGATACGTTTATACGTTTTCGATACTCAAGCGATGATGAACTTGGTCCGACTGGCCCAGCATCCGACGGCGAAGTGGAAGACTACATGATCGCAATCACGGCTCCAATTACCGACGGCGATGGTGATGATGATGGCGACACTGGTACGCCAACCAATGACGAGGGAGATGCCTCAGGTTTGCCGACTGAGTTCAAACTGGGCCAGAATTATCCCAACCCATTTAATCCGACCACTGTCATTCCGTTCGAGCTAGCTCAATCGGGAAGCGTGCGACTTATAGTGTACGATGTAACTGGTCGCAAGGTGTCGACTTTGGTGAACGCACCGATGGCCGCCGGACGTCACACGGTCACCTTCAATGCAGCTGGCATTCCAAGTGGGGTGTACATCGTTCGCATGGAAGCTGGTGGACAAATAATGACCAATAAGCTCACGCTGATTAAGTAGAATTATAGAGCTGTTAATTATTAGATAAGGGCTTGTGGCTTTGCTTCAAGCCCTTATCCCTTTTTAGGGGATATTTAGTTAACCTGGAATGGGGAAATGATTTAAAGTTAGGATTAAAAAATCTTAACAAATGAAGTCTAGTTCCTTGTATTTCCTCAAAATTGTTCATATTTAGTGCGATGCTGATCGGTTCAGTGCTCCGTAACAATGTAAAGTCGATGCAAAGTTGACAATCGAGTGTCATCAATGTCCTAGGTGTTTAGAGCGATTTATCGATATGTCTGAATGCGGAACGTAGCTGAGTAGATTAGTAATCAAGTAAATCAGAGGACAACAATTCATGTTTAGCCTCAAAAAAATGTGTCCACCTAACCGACAGGATTTGATATGACAAATCGATACAAGATGTCAGCCACTCGTTTTTTTTTAATGCCGCTTTTATGGGCGGTTGCAATTCTATTCGCCGGGTCTGCCACGACCTCGGCACAAACCGCCGGCCCCAACAATGCGGGGACGGGGGCTAACGTTGCCGCATCTACTGGAAATGTTGCGTGGTCGAATCCGGGTAATATAACGGCAAGCAATAATAGTAGAGCTACTGCGAATTTGGGAGATTCTGGAAATTCGATGTTTAGCCAATACTTGAGGGCCTCTAACTTTGGATTTAACATACCCGAAGGTGCTACAATATTGGGTATTACGGTCGCAATAGAGCGCCAAGCGCAAAACAACAGCATTATACGAGACAACGATGTCAGATTAGTTAAATCGGGAGATCTAACCGGAGATAATAAAGCCTCAAGTTCAGGTTGGACTACAAGTGACGTGACAGCCTCTTACGGTGGAACCACCGACCTTTGGGGTGGCACATGGAACCCTGGTGATATAAACGCCACAAGTTTTGGGGTTTCTTTGAGGGCTGAGAGGTACAGTGGATCAAACAGCAGGGAAGCGCGCGTAGATGCCATTACAGTTACTGTAACCTACTCTGTTCCCGAAGGCCCCGGCGACCCTGAGATCGGCGATGAGGCCCGTCCGACCGGCGTGTACCGCTCCGTTAAAACAGGAACTTGGAATGATCCAGAAACCTGGGAGCAGCAGATGGTTCAGATCATCGATAATGAAGAGGTATTTACTTGGGTTGATGCCACAAGCCATCCATCCACCAACATGCAAGTGATGGGCACCGAAAGCGGCACAGTGGAAAACGCTTCGGCGCTGCATCCGGTCACGCTTCCAGAAAACGTTGCAGTCGGCGATATGCTCCTCGTCGCCTTTAGTTCACGATTTGTTACCGGTGCTGATATCCATATCGGAACTGGTTGGACAAAGCTCGGGCAGGGCGATTATGAAGGTTCCGGAAACGAAACGATTACTGGTGCAATATTCTACAAAATTGCCTCAGGCAACGATGATTTGACGATCTCTACGACCAGCAACGTACAAAGTAGCCACGTGTCATACCGTATTGCTGGAGCAAAGCGGGTCTTTGGTACTTTCGATACAGGTAATGAGACTGCACCAAATCCACCTCTGTTTGCACCCACCGACGGTGCAGGCGACTATTTGTGGATTGCGACGGCACATCTTCGTGGTAATGTTTCGACCAACGGCAATCCTGACGATTTTGGGGACGCAGCCAGCAGCACGGCCTATTCAGGTGCAAATGGAACATCAACCACCATTGCATCACAAAGTTTAACGGCTGCTAGCCTAGATCCGACAGCATTTTCTTCAACTGCAGAAACAGCGTGGGTGAGCTTTACACTGGCGCTCGACGCCGGCGATCCTGCAGCTGCCGCCATCGTGCGCGACGAGCACGTCGTGACCACGACTACGTCCGTCAAAACCCTCAGCGTCATCGTTGAAGACGGCGGAACCCTTGAATTGAACCTTAACGTCGCAATGTCGATTGCCAACGGTTCAACCATGGAAGTTGAGGATGGCGGCACGCTCGACATGAAAACTGGCACATCGTTTGTGGATGGTCCAGGCGGGTTTGACCTACAGACGGGTGGCACCTTGAAAATTGGTTCTAACCTAGGTATTCATGCATCTAACGATTACGGCAACATCCGCGTAGATGGAACCCGTTCATACAGCACGGGTGGCTATTACCTGTATCAGGGAGATTCACTTCAAGATCCTGGAGATGGGCTCCCATCATCGGTCGCTGGCCTCGGAATAAATAATTCAGGTGCAGGTCTGCACTTCTTGGTAAATCAGGAGGTTACTGATTTGTTGACCCTCACTCAGGGTATCATCCACATGAACGGCAATGTCCTAACATTGTCTAACGATGATACCGCGGCAATTTCTGGTGGCTCAGCCTCTTCATTCGTATCCGGCGGACTGAGACGTGGCATTGCCGCGGGAGCTGGTGTATACCAATTTCCGATCGGCTCGGAAGAGGAACTGATCGCCGAAAAAGTTGTGGGTGTGCTAGACGATTATGAACCAGTGCCGATATTTGCCCCTACCTACGCTCCGGTAACTGTCACTTTCCAAGCGGGGTCATCTTCGGGGGTCCTGGCAGCTTCGACAACCGACGGCGACAACTTGGGCGTCGGCGACTCGCGCTTTGTAGAAGATGAGACAGTGAACCGCTCATGGGATGTTTCACCGGTATCCGGCTTGGAGAATGTTTCATATGACATATCCTTTGGCTGGAATTCTAATGACGAGGACAGTGGCTACGACAACTCCAAGTCCCATCTTGGAAAATTGGACAATAGCGCTTGGACCTATCCGTCCATATCGAACCGTGCGGCCAACACTATCACTGCAACTGGTCTGACTTCGTTCAGCGAGTTCCAGATCGGAAACATCACGCCACCGGTCGTTATCACTGACCCTGTCGATGCTACCATCACCTATGGTGACAATGCCTCATTCACCGTCGGTGTCGATTTTGACGAGTCCGACACGGCTTACCAGTGGCAGATGCGCACGAGTTCGCTAGGCACGTGGGCAGATGTTGCTGATGGGGGCGTCTACTCGGGCGCAACCACTTCGACGCTATCGTTGACCTTGCCGACCGTTTCAATGAGCGGCTACGAGTACCGTGCCGTCGTGACCTGCGCCTCTCCGATCCTCTGCGATTCGGCTGAAAGCGAAGAGGCCGTTCTGATCGTGAACAAGAAGACGCTTTATATCGTCGGAAGCTTCACCTCGCCCGACAAGCCATTTGACGAGAACACATCCGCCACGTTCAGCTCGTATGCGTTGAGCCTGGATGGTGTTGTCTTTCCAGAAGATGCTGGCGAAGTGAACCTGGTCGACGTGGTCATAGAGTTCGATGATGCATACTTCGACGGCCAGCAGCCGGTTCGCATCACATCAGCCGACATATCAGGCTCAAGATCCGACAACTATGAATTGAGTTTGGAAAATGCTCCGACGACCCTAGCCCGCATTATCATGTTCCGCGTGTACGGCTACAAGTTCAACGACTTGAACGGCAATGGCACGTGGGACAATGGCGAGCCTGGACTCGAGGGTTGGACGATACAGATTTCGGGATCGGCCGGTTCGTACACACGCACTACCGACGAGAACGGCTTCTACGCCTTCGACCACATCCTGCCGGGCCAGTACCAGGTTCGCGAGGTCAACCAGGACGGCTGGGTCCAGTCGGCCCCGGGTGGCGAGGGCTTCGCCAACGTGACCCTGAACGAGCCTCGTCAGCTGTCGAGGGTGGACTTCGGCAACTGGAAGTTCTCGACCGTGTCGGGCAGTGTGTTCAAAGACTTATCTGGCGAGGGTGCCCGCGACGAATACTCGCAGGACTTCGAAGGAGTGACCGTCGAGCTTGTGAACTTGAGCAACGTGCTTATCGGAAGTGTTGAGACTGACGAAACCGGCTCATTCAGCTTTGCGGGCATTGCACCTGGCCACTACGCCGTCCGCGCAGTGTCGCCCGAGGGCTACAGCCAGTCCTTCCCGGGCTCCGGCAGCGGCTACAACGTAATTGTAACCAGCGGCAGCGAGCTAGAAGGCTATGAGTTCGGACTGTTCCAGCCGGTCATCCTCACAGGTTATGTTTACCTGACCGAGGTGTTTAAATCGGCGTTTGGCGATGGTGAGGTCCAAGACTTGATTCCTGCTGGCATAACCGTTTCGGGTGTTAGGACTGGTCCTGCACCGCTCAAGCTGGCCTATGCTTCTAACAGCTTCGAGTTTGACATCCCTGAAGACGGTTTCTTCTACGCCGACAACCTGCTTCCGGGCCTGTACCTAGTACAGGTTACACTGCCTGAGTTCTACTTCTCGGTGACGGAGAACCCGATCACGGTGCAGCTCAACGCCAACATCGAGATCGAGATCAGCTTCGGCATCCAGTACGACGTCGAGAACGCTCCTGAAATATCGACTAGCTCGATTTCGGGCTCGGTGTTCTTCGACGCCGACGGATCTGGCAGCTGGTCGACCACGGAGGCTGGCGCTGGATCGCAGACGGTGGTCCTGACCGGTAAGAGCCTTCGCGGTGACGA
This sequence comes from uncultured Chitinophagales bacterium, assembly GCA_964629885.1. Lineage (GTDB taxonomy): Bacteria > Bacteroidota > Rhodothermia > Balneolales > CAYWCV01 > CAYWCV01. The sequence goes on from CAZVRJ010000029.1 coordinate 11,558, forward strand.
TGTTTCCCGCACGACTACGTCGGCCTCCGACGGATCGTACACATTTGACGAGCTCCCAGGTGGCGAGTACTTCGTATCTGTTACCCCATCGGGTGGTCTTTCATCGGGATGGCCGATGCCAGGTGGTCTGAAGGTCAAGCTAGGTCAAGACGAAGCGATTGGTGGCGCTCGCTTGGCAGTTACGCCGTTTGCATCTGCGCAGGCAGGTGACGACGCCTCGTTCGCAAGTCTCACGCTTGCCATCGACACGAACCTTGACGGCACGGCCGACACTCGTATCGACGTGAGCGGCAAGATGCTGGCCACATTGGGCGGATTCGCTGGCCAGAGCACACGTCCAGCAGCAGTCGTGTCATTCTCCGGCACAGGCACAGACAGCCACGGCCACACATCGAGCGTGTCGGCCCCGGGCTTGTCCGGTTCCACGGGCTCGGTTACCACATCAGCCGGTCAGTCGTCCGCAACACTGGGCATGGGCTTTACGGTGGTGCACGACGGCCAAGCACTCTATGCATCGGCGCCTGTTAGCCTCAGCGGGAATGTGACGGGCTGGCCCTTCAGGGGAGTATCGCTCTCGAGCGCCGGACAGATGCCGGTAGATCTGCGCGATCCGTTCGGAAATGTTCTCGCGCGCATCGTTCTGGCCGAGCTCAAACCGCTCCACGGTGTTGATCTTGGCGTAGAACGCGCTGACTTCGGCGACGCTCCTGCCTCGTATGGTACTAAACGTGCCAGCCACAGCGATGCATTTGTGGTGCAGGGCGGCAAGCTGGTGTACCCGAAAGACGGTGCACGCCACCTGATGCCGCAGACGGGCACTCCGTCGCTCATGCTTGGCACTGGCATCACGGCCGACTCCAACGGCAAGCCGTCCGACTTGGCTGACGGCGACTCCGACGACGGCGTTTCCTTGCCGGGCGCGGTGTCGAGAGGCGGCACACTCGATATGGACATTACCGTGACCGGCGTTGGCAAGCTCAGTGCCTGGGCAGACTGGAACCGCGACGGCAGCTTCGGCGCCGGCGAGCAGATCCTCACAGACGTGGACGTTGACGGCAGTCTTGGCGTGTACAATCTGAGCGTAGCGGTTCCTTCGGGCGCTGCTGAGGGTCTTACCTTCGTTCGCTTCAGACTGGCCAGTGCAGCAGGTGTTGGTCCGACGGGCTTGGCACTTAACGGCGAGGTAGAAGATTACGCTGTTACCGTTGGTGCAGTGGCATCGAGTGGAGACGGCTCAAGCGGCGGCGATGGTGATGGCGACGGTGGTGGAACCAACACCAGCGACGAAAACGATTCGAATGGTTTGCCATCCGACTTCCACCTAGGCCAGAACTACCCGAACCCGTTCAACCCATCAACAGTGATTCCGTTTGAGCTTGCTCAATCGGGCGCTGTGAGACTGGCTGTATACGACGTAACCGGTCGCCAGGTGGCATTGCTGGTCAACGCGTCGATGGGCGCCGGACGCCACTCGGTCACCTTCAATGCAGCGGGCATCCCTAGCGGCGTGTACATCGTTCGCATGGAAGCCGGTGGACGCATCATGACCAATAAGCTCACGCTCTTGAAGTAGTGATTGTTTAGTTTGGTTTAACTTATTGAAGACAAAAAAGGGGATTGGCATTCGTGTCGATCCCCTTTTTTTATGAGCGACCGAGAAAAAAAATATGTATAATGTTACTGATATAGAGCGCTGATCTTTTCGACCTATATAATCATTCGATAACTGTTCCCTATTATTCTGGTGTTTTCGATTGTCTCAAATACCGACGGTGTCATTGTTCTCACGGGTCGCTTCGACGCGGCACAGAGTCGTATTGCCGAGCCTGTTTTCGATAAGATTGCAGCTAGTGTTGTTCTAGATATGAGTGGTCTCGAGTACATATCCTCGATGGGTCTGGGTATCATCATTAATACGTACAAGCGATTGAATGATAAGCAATGCACCATCACACTTCGTAATCCTACCAAGCACGTAAGGGATGTGTTTCATTATACATCTTTGGAAAAATTGTTTATAATAGAGCAGTGAAAGCCATCTCTTTGGTGGGTTTGTAGATTCAATGTTGTCGTCATTTTGTGTCACACGCGATCCCAATGGATTATTCTGTTTTGTCAGACAATGAGTTGGTCGATCTCTGCATGGAGGGGGATCACCGTGCCTACGAAACCTTGGTTCGCAAATACCAACAGATACTCTATACAACTGCTTGCCAAATAACGGGCGATCATATTTCGGCCAAAGATGTAGTACAAAACGTATTTATTAAAGCATGGCAAAAGCTCGCCACATTCGACAAGAGGTTCAGGTTTTTTAGCTGGTTATATAGAATTACGGTGAACGAGTCGCTGAACCAGAAACGCGACAATCACACTGGCGAAGAATTGCCGCTCGATTTAAGCTACAGCTCGGATCCACACCAGGACATGGAGACGAATGAATCGAACATCAGGCTCCAAGAGGCGATTGAAATGCTACCGATGGACCATAGGATGGTTCTGTATCTAAAATATTTTGACGACCTGCCTTACCGAGATATAGCCTATATCCTTGAGATTGACGAAAATTTGGTAAAGTCCCGGCTCTACACGGCACGTGTACGCCTAAGGGAATTGTTGGTCAGTTAATTTTTTTTTGAAACTGGCCAACTTTTTCGAAAACGCCGTGTACTTCTACTAAAGCGACTACTTTTGTCGTAACGCTTCACGGACTTAAACCATGGATCAACGAATCATACATCTTATCAACAGCGAGCTGGACGGACTCAACACCGAAGAGGATCGCCAAGAGCTGAAGTCGATTCTGGAATCCAATCCAGAAGCCAAATCACTTCACGACGATTTGGTTAAGCTCGGCGACCAGTTCGGTCTGTTGAAAAGTTCCGTCCCCACTATCGACATCGTCGATAGTGTGCGTCACGAAATAGACATGCTTGACACTCAGGCCACTGTATATGAACTCCCTACCAAAAACACAAAAATCACGGAAGACACCATGACAAGCAAATTCTCACTTGGCAAAATCGCAGCAGCCGCTGTCATACTGATCGCCGTTGTTGCCGTAATCTACATCACTGGCGTCAACGACCAGCCTAACTCACAGGATATCGTTGGCACTATTGGTCCAGACAATGGTATTGAGCGCGCCCAGCGCTTCCGCCAGTCTCAGATCACCGACACCGACGTGATTTTAGACAACCAGCAGTACCAAAACCTGCTTCAAAGCGACCAGTTTATCAACCTAGTAAAATCAGGCTCACTCACCCAGCTCTCATCCAATCCGAGCTTTGTTGAAATGATGAACAATCCGGCCATGTTCGAAATGTTTTCGTCACCCGAGTTCGTCCTTCTTATGAGCAATGCCGATTTCCTGGAGCTTCTATCTAATGCCGATTTCCAAGAGCTTATGAGCAATCCTGAGCTATCCGAAATGATGGCGAACCCAGCTTTCTTCGAAATGCTGTCGACTCCATCCTTCTTTGAAATGTTCAACTCAGCTTCGATTGGCGAACTTGCAAGTTTCTCGAACTTCCGGGTCATGCTCGAGAACAGCCCGTCATTGCGCGAGCTCCTCTCCTCATCATCCTTTCAAGAGCTTCTCAACGCAGCCGCATTTCAGAACTTGGTCACCTCCGATTCTTTCTTGTCCTACGCAAACACGAGTTCAGAGTTCGGCGCTTTGTTTAACAACCCAGCTTTCTTCGAACTTCAAAGAGACAAGTCGTTCATCGACTTGATGAACTCAGCCGATTTCGTGCAGCTACTCAATAGTGCAGACTTCCAGCTAATGTTGAATTCATCCGAGTTTGTTCAGCTCTTCAACTCAGCCGATTTCGTTCAGCTTCTGAACAACGCAGACTTCCAGCTTATGCTGAACTCACCTGCCTTCTTCGAATTGATGAACAGCGACGTTTTCTTGAACATGAGAATAAGAGATTAGCAGATTGACGAACGTGTGTCGGACAATGCAAAGACACCAGATTCGTGTCAAACCAACCCCTCCCATCACGCCAATGGGAGGGGTTTTTTGTTTGTTTTATTATATATTGATTCTGAACACCGGTCATTAATTTCGTCGTATGTCAAACTTTGCACGCTGGATTATATTCTGCAGTATTCTCATTGTGTCATTGCCCGCCAAGGCACAATTCAAGATGATTGAGACTAAGGACTTTAAGCTAGTGTATCATGATTTTGGTCATGAGTACCTGATCAATCATACCATTCGAAGTTACACGAACGCATTGCGGTATCACGAAAACAGATTTGGTTATCAACGAAGCGATCGTGTAACTATCATCTTGGAGGATTTTGGCGATTATGGCAATGCTGGTGCTTCATCAGTACCTCGCAATATTGTAATGATGGGCATAGCCCCGTTTAAGCATGCGTTCGAAACCAACGCCACCAACGAGCGTATCAATGTGCTGGCAAACCACGAGCTGGTGCATATCGTAGCCCTCGATATGGCTAACAAAAAAGACCGTGCTTGGCGAAGCATATTCCGAGGAAAGGTGGATCCGGTCCAAGCCGAACCCATCTCGATGTTCTACGGCTACCTGACGACTCCTCGGCGGTACTCCCCGCGATGGTACCATGAGGGAATTGCTGAGTACATGACCACTTGGATGGCCGGCGGTATCGGGCGCGTTATGGGTAGCTACGACGAAATGCGTTTTCGAACGATGGTGCGCGACGGCTACCCGATCTATGACGCCATTGGACTCGAAAGCGAAGGCACCACGGTAGATTTTGAGGTAGGAGCAAACTCCTATATGTACGGCACACGCTTCATGTCGTATCTATCGCATGAATATGGTCCCGATAAGCTCGTCGAATGGATAGCCCGTACCGACGATAGCAAACGGTACTACGCATCCCAGTTCCGAAATGTATATGGCAAATCGCTTGACCAAAGCTGGACCGAGTGGATCGCCTGGGAACGCACTTGGCAAAACGCCAATCTGGAACGCATCCGTAAGAACCCGATTACGTCAGTACGAAGGTTGACCCAGCGACCATTGGGTGGCGTATCTCGTCCAGTATTTGATCCTACCACTGGGAACTTCTATGTCGGTATTGCTTATCCCGGTTCTTTGGCCCATATAGCTGAAGTCAATCCACACAATGGTAACACGAGGTCGGTGGTAGACATCGAAGGTCCAGCCTTGCATTTTGTGACGTCGCTGACAATGGATCCTGAGCAGCGCATTCTCTACTACACCAACGACAATAACAAGTGGCGCGACCTGGTGTCGTTCGATCTGAACACACGCAAGTATACTCGTTTGATCAAGGATGCTCGTGTGGGCGACCTTGTGTTCAACCCAGTCGACAAGTCATTGTGGGGAGTGAGGCACTTGAATGGAATTTCTTCGTTGGTGCGTATTCCACAGCCCTACTCGCAGTGGAATTTAATCCACGCAATGCCTTACGGCGAGGAACTATTCGATATCGACATCTCCTCTGATGGATCCAAATTATCGGCTGCTGTGACTGATGTAGCCGGCAACAAGAAATTGTTGCTTATGTCGACCGACTCGCTGATGAGTCGGAAGTATCGTCCAAAGGTCTTAGGTGAATTTGCCGAAAGCTCTCCAGCCAGTTTTGTATTCTCTGAGGATGGCAACTTTCTGTACGGATCCACCTACTACACAGGGGTATCCAATATCGTGCGATATGATCTCCAGACAGAGAAGCTTGAGTGGCTTTCTAATGCCGAGACGGGCTTGTTTAGACCAGTGCCGATTGAGGGTGACTCGCTTGTGGCATTTGAGTATACGGCCGAGGGTTTCGTACCGGTTGTGATGGCAGAGAAAGCCATCACAAGTGTCGGAGCCATTGAGTATTTGGGCAATGCCATAGCCACGAAACATCCGGTTGTTACCCGTTGGGGTGCACCGTTGCCACCCGTGTCGCGATTAAATGCCGACAGCTTGATCGTGAGTCGGGGAGTCTACGATCCGATGAAGGAAATGAGTCCGAGTGGTATCTACCCCATCGTTCAGGGATATAAGAATTCGGTGGCCATCGGTTTGCGAGGCGATTTTATGGATCCGATACGGATGCGAAAGTTGAACGTAAGCCTGAGTTACTCGCCCGACACGGCACTACCAACCGACGAGCGGATCCATGCAGCCATCAATTTCGAGCGTCTTAATTGGTCGATGTTCGGAAATTACAATGGAGCAGATTTCTACGATCTTTTTGGTCCGACAAAGACCAGCCGTAAAGGTTATGCTATCGGAACCCGATACAAGAAGACCATACTATATGAGCCGCCGAGGTTGTCTGACTTGACCGGTAGCGCAGTTTACTACGGCAATTTGGAGCGACTTCCTGAGTTCCAGAATGTGACGACATCGTTCAGTAACTTCCTCAGCTTGGCGGGTACCTTCAACTACCAAAAGTCGATGCACTCGCTTGGAGCTGTAGATAGTGAGAAAGGATTCAGATGGCAGGTTGGATTCCAGAATAATGCTGTGTTGGAAAGCATGAGCGACCAGCGGGTGCTTTTTCCGCGGGTGTATCAGAACTTTGACATTGGCACACCTTTGCCGATCAAGCACTCTAGCTTCTGGGTGCGCACGAGCACAGGTATTTCGTTTTCACCTAAGCGGGAACCATTGGGCAACTTCTATCTGGGGGGCTTCGGGAACAACTGGGTCGACTACCAGTCGCAACGTCGATACCGCACCATGACCAGTTTCCCAGGGGTGGAGCTTAACGCCATAGGCGGAACGAATTACGCCAAGGTAATGGGTGAGTGGGTGCTGCCGCCGGTTCGCTTCAAGCGGATGGGATTCATGAGCCTGTATTCCAACTGGTCGCAGTTGACCCTGTTTACATCCGGACTCGTTACTAACATTGGATCACCGGTATATCGGTACTCGAATTTGGTGAGCCCAGGTGCTGGGGTGCCCGTCACGCGCACACGTGAACAGCATCGCTTCTACAACGTTGGTGCGCAGCTCGATTTCAAACTCGTGCTCTTCTCCGTGCTTGATGGAACGTTGTCTTTCGGTTACGCCAACGCATTCGACTACGACCTAGGCAACAAACGCACGGATGAGTTCATGGTATCATTGAAGCTGCTGAGGTGAGGAAGTAACTAGTGACTAGTGATTAGTGACTAGCACAGTCATTATATTTGCTCATGATCAAACTCTTAACAGCTTTATTGCCCGTCACGGTGTTTTTGCTGGTACTACGGCATTTTGATAGTTTCAAGTTGGTGGCATGGAAGGCGCTATTAATTGCCATCAGTTATGGGGCTTTGAGTGCATTGATGTCCTACTTCGCGAATGGGTGGACCATGGAATTCTTCGGTCTCGACCGCATCCAACTTTCTCGATTTGGTGCGCCAGTGGTTGAGGAGATCATAAAGTGCGCATTGATAGTGGCAGTGTTAGCACGTAACCGCGTTGGATTTGTGGTCGACGCCGCCATCACAGGTTTTGCCATTGGTACAGGCTTTGCCATCGTCGAAAATCTATTCTACTTGTATAGCGTGGATAATCCCAATTTGGCGGTATGGATTGTCCGTGGATTCGGTACAGCCATAATGCACGGTGGCGTCGTGGCGTTGATGGCCATCATCTCTAAGATGGGCTTTGATCGGTGGAAAGGGATGGGTCGCCGTATCCTTGCAATAGCGCTCGGTCTGCTGGTGGCTATTGGTTTCCACATGGCCTACAATAACCTGATTCTACCGCCCGTGCAATCGTCGATGGTCGTATTCGTGACCATCCCGGTCATCATTTTGGGTGCCTTTGCGTACAGCGAGCGCCAGACCCGGAAATGGCTAGGCGATGGGTTAGACAAAGATGCCGAAATCCTCGAGCTCCTAATGAAGGGCGATCTGCCGTCGAGCCGAATCGGCGAGTATCTCATGTCGTTGCGCGAGCATTTCGAGGGTCCGGTGATGGCCGACCTCATCAACTACCTCCGTCTGCACCTCGAGCTGTCTGCACAGGCCAAAGGCGTGCTCATGATGAAGGAGTACGGGCTCACCCCACAGCCCGATCCCTATATTGACGCTTACTTCGAGGAACTCGAGTACCTGAAGAAAAGCATCGGTAAGACCGGGGTGCTTGCGCTACATCCGTTGCTCAACATGAGCGACAGGGATCTTTGGCAGCTTCGCATGCTGCGAGAATAATTATCAATCGTTATCAGTGACTATCAAACACTACCAATGATTAACAGTAATCATCACAGATAATCACTGGTAGTCATTGGTAATCACTGTTAATGCCTGCTAATAATTGGTAATTTCGTATCTTTATCGTCTTGCCGCCGTGGTGAAATGGTAGACACGATGGACTTAAAATCCATTGGACCTCAAAAGTCCGTGCCGGTTCGAGTCCGGCCGGCGGTACATGCTTCGAGGAGTGAGGATTGGGGATTGAGGATTGAAGTGAGGAATGAGGGTTAGGTGTGAGATTGGAAGTATGGATTGAAGCGAGGATTAGGTGGGAATTGCATCATTGCGTCCCAATCCGTAACATGCCCGAATGAGGATTCGAGGATACGCCGCTATCCGCCTTTCTGATTATTATTCTTGTCGTTCGTCACCTTAAGTCGTTGCTCTCTATGAAGAAGACCGTCATGTTCCTGATGGGTTTTGTGCTGCTGTTTACCTATGCCGCCGATGCCCAGCGTACTACACGCACCACCACTGCCCCATCCACCCTCCAATACAATGAAGCCCTCTACAACGGGTTGGAGTGGCGAGGGATAGGCCCATTCCGCGGGGGACGCTCCGCTGCCGTTGCTGGTGTTCCGGGTAAACCGAATCTCTACTACTTCGGTGCCACAGGTGGTGGCGTATGGCGCACAACCGATGCCGGCACTACCTACGAAAATATCTCGGACGGATTCTTCGGCGGATCGATCGGCGCCGTGGCGGTGAGCGAGTGGGACAATAACGTGATCTACGTTGGCGGCGGTGAAAAGACGATCCGCGGCAACGTCTCCTACGGTTATGGCATGTACAAGTCGGTGGATGCTGGCAAGACGTGGAAGCATATCGGCATGCCTGAGTCGCGCCACATTGCCCGTGTGCGTATCCATCCACGCAACCCCGACCTTGTATATGTGGCCGTGATGGGCGATCTGTTCAAATCAACGGACGAGCGCGGTGTCTACAAATCGACCGACGGTGGAACCACCTGGCGCAAGGTGCTCTTTGCGAATGCGGATGCCGGTGCTGTTGACCTCACCTTCGATCCGAACAATCCACGAATCTTATATGCCACCACTTGGCGGATCCGTCGTACGCCCTACAGCCTCGAGAGCGGTGGCGAAGGTTCCGCGATGTGGAAGAGCACAGATGCGGGTGAGACATGGACAAACATCTCCGGCAACCGCGGACTTCCCGGTGGTGTTTGGGGTATTTCGGGCATATCGGTGTCACCCGTGAACTCGAATCGCGTGTACGCCATCATCGAAAATGAACGTGGTGGCGTGTATCGCTCCAACGATGGCGGCGAATCGTGGCAGCGCATGAACGAAGACCGTGCATTGCGCCAGCGCGCTTGGTATTATACCCGCATCGTGGCCGACACGCAGGATATCGACCGTGTGTATGTACTCAATGTTTCGTTTCACCGTTCTGACGACGGTGGACGCACGTTCGCGACGTTTCGCACCCAGCATGCCGACCACCACGACCTGTGGATCGATCCTGCCGACAACAATCGCATGATCGTGGCCAACGACGGCGGCTCGAACGTATCTTTCGACGCTGGCAACACGTGGAGCACGTACATGAACCAGAGCACGGTGCAAATCTATCGTGTGGCCACCGACAACGCCTTCCCATATCGCATCTACGGTGCACAACAGGATAACTCCACCTTCAGGATCCGTCACCGCACCGACGGCACCTTCATCACCGAAAGCGACTGGGAGGTTACAGCCGGTAGCGAAAGTGGTCACCTAGCGCCCGACCCGAAGGATCTTGATGTGGTGTACGGCGGCAACTACGGTGGACTCCTCCAAATGCGCAATCATCGCACGGGCGAGAGCCGCAACGTGAATGTATGGCCGAATAATCCGATGGGTCACGGAGTCGAGGACATGAAGTACCGTTTCCAGTGGAATTTCCCCATCTTTTTCTCACCAAACGATCCTGAGGTGCTCTACACCACGTCGAATCATGTTCACAGCTCACGTAACGGCGGCCACTCTTGGCAGACCATCAGTCCTGACCTGACCCGCAACGACGCCTCGAAAATGGGACCGTCGGGCGGTCCGGTAACCAAAGACAACACGAGCGTTGAATATTACGGCACAATTTTCGCGGCAGGAGAGTCGCCCTTTGAGCCAGGCGTAATTGTCACGGGATCCGATGATGGACTCATCCATATCACCACCAACGGTGGACGCGATTGGGCCAACATCACCCCTCCTGGCATGCCCGAGTGGATGATGTTCAACAGCGTGGATTTCGACCCATTCGTGAAGGGCGGCATCTATGTAGCGGGCACACGATACAAGATGGGTGATTATCGTCCCTATCTGTACAAAACGAAAGACTATGGCAAGACGTGGACCCTCATCGTGAACGGCATCGATCCGGGTCATTTCACACGCGTAGTTCGAGCTGACCACAAACGTCCGGGGCTGCTCTATGCCGGAACCGAGACCGGGATGTACATCTCGTTCGACGACGGCGCCAGCTGGAAGTCCTTCCAAATGAACATGCCCATCGTGCCGATCACGGACCTTACCATCAAGAACGACAACCTGATCGCTGCCACGCAAGGCCGCGGATTCTACCTTATCGACGACCTGACGCCCTTGCATCAGCTAAACACCGAGGTGGCTTCAGCGGATGCCTGGCTCTTCAAGCCGATGCCAAGCTACCGGTTTGGTCCGACGGTCGGCTTCGGCCGCACATCTCTCACGTCCGGCACCAACCATCCAGGTGGGGTGATGGTGAACTTCTACGTGGCCGACACGACCAAGGCGCAGGTGAGCCTCGAGTTCATGGAGACGGGAGGCAAGGTGATCAAGAAGTTCTCCACGCGTCCAAATACCCGTAATGGCGAGGAGCGGATGTCGCTCACGCAGCCCGGCATCAACAAATTTGCCTGGAACATGCGCTATCCCGACGCCGAGCGTTTCGACGGGATGATCTTATGGTCCGGCTCGATGAATGGTCCGCTGGCCGTTCCTGGCATGTACAAGGTGCGTCTTACTGTGAATGGCAAGGCAATGGAGAGCGATTTCGAGATCCTGAAAGATCCCCGCGTGTCGGTGAGTGTTGCCGACATGCAAGCGCAGTTCAACTTTCTGCAGTCGGTGGTGGCCAAGGTGAGCGAAACCCACGTGGCCATCCGCAATATTCGCACGGTACGCGAGCAGATCAACCGGGTGACCGAGCCGCTACGCAGCCAAGGTGATGCCATGAAAGATGTGCTCGACAAGGCGAAGGCGATTCAGGACGCCATGACCGCCATCGAGGAGGAACTGTACCAGACGAAGAACCGAAGTGGTCAGGATCCGCTCAATTTCCCGATCCGCTTGAACAACAAACTGGCCCACCTGAACTCGCTTGCCAGTGCGGGTAGCTATCCGCCCACCGAGCAGATGATCGGGGTTCGCGACGAGCTTACGGTACTCATTGATGCCGAATTGGCCAAGCTCAAGCGTGTGTTCGACACCGAGATCCCGGCGTTCAACGCCTTGGTGAAGGCCAAGAATTTGGATGCGGTGAGTATCGAATAACTCTCCCCCAGCCCCCTCTCTATTGCATAGAGAGGGGGCTGGGGGGAGAGTCACCGAACCAAACTCTTCCCCTTTTCTTGCCCCTCGCGGATGGCCAGCTGGCCGCAGCCTGCGTCGATGTCGTCGCCACGGCTGCGTCGGACGGTTGCACGCACGTCGTATTTAACGAGCTCGCGAAGGAAGGTGTTCAGTCTTCCTTCTTTGGCGCGGTGAAGGGTCACACCCTCGACATGGTTATACATGATGATGTTGACCTTGCTGGGAATCCATCGCGCGATGCCGGCCAACTTTTTGGCGTCGTCGATCGAGTCGTTGAACTGGTCGAAAAGGAGGTACTCGTAGGTGACCGACTTGTCGGATCGCTTGTGATAATGCTCGAGCGCCGAACGGAGGGCATCCAGATCGAGCGACTCATTGATCGGCATAATCTTGGTGCGCTTTTCGTCGGATGGTGCATGCAGGGATATTGCCAAGTTAAAAGGCTGCTCTTCGTCGCCGAAACGGCGGATGAGCGGGGCGAGTCCTACGGTCGAGATCGTGATGCGCTTGGGTGAGAGTCCGATCGTCTTCGCGTCGCAGATAATGTGCGCCGAATTCATGACGGGCACGTAGTTGTGCATCGGCTCGCCCATGCCCATATAGACGATGTTGGTGATCCGCTTACCGTAGTTTGTGAGGGCGTAGTCGTTGATGTGCAGTACTTGGTCAACGATCTCGCCGGTGGACAGGTTGCGGAGCAGGCCCATGCGTCCGGTGGCGCAGAACGAGCATCCGAACATGCATCCAACTTGACTCGAAACACACACGGTGAGGCGATCGGCCACACCGTCATCGAAGAACTCGGGGATCAGAACTGCCTCGACTTGTCGGTCGTCCTCGAGGCGAAAGAGGAACTTGGCCGTTCCATCTTCCGACACTTGACGGTTCGATTCTTGTGCGCGATAAAAGCGGGTTTCAGCGGATAGTCGTTCGCGCAGTGTCTTAGGCAGGTTCGACATGTCGTCGAAGGAATTCACGGTGCTGCCAAACACCCATTCGAAGAGCTGGTCGGCACGGTAACGCTCCACACCCATCTCTTTGCAGAGGGCTTGGATGCCGGCACGGTCAAGGGTTTTGAGGTCTGTCATGGGGTAAAGATACGAAGATCGAGGGGATCAGGGGCATCCTAGGCAACCAAGGCATCCCGGGGGAAGAAGCTTGATGCCTCTGATGCCCTCGATCACTTCGATGCCCCGGTTCTTGATGCCCCGGATCTTGATGCCCTCGATCCCCTGGATGCCCCGGTTCTTGATGCCCCTGATGCCAATGATGCCCTCGATCTTCGTATCTTTACCCCATGCTTACCAAACGAATTATACCCTGTCTCGATATCAAAGATGGACGCACGGTGAAGGGCGTCAATTTTGAGGGCCTGCGCGATGCCGGCGATCCGATAGAGCTTGCGCAGCGCTATGCCCGTGAGGGCGCCGACGAGCTCGTGTTCCTCGACATTACCGCCACCAAGGAGAAGCGCAAGACGCTCGTGCCCCTTGTGCGCGACATCGCCCGTCACCTCGACATCCCGTTCACGGTCGGAGGCGGCATCAAGAGCCTAGACGAAATCTCCGACCTGTTGCAGGCTGGCGCCGACAAGGTGTCGCTGAACAGCAGTATCGTGGCACGTCCGGAGCTCATCCGCGAGTCGTCCGACAGGTTCGGCGCCCAATGCATCGTGGCAGCGGTCGACGCCAAGCGGGTCGGTGAGGGCTGGACCGTCTGGGTGAAAGGAGGCAGCGAGGATACTGGTATCGATGCCATCGAGTGGATGCGCACCTGCGAACAGCTCGGTGCAGGCGAGATTCTGCTCACCAGCATGGACCGCGACGGCACCAAGGCGGGATTCGACATCGAACTGCTCAGCCGGGTCAATGAGGTTACCACATTGCCTGTAATTGCTAGTGGCGGGGCGGGAACCATCGAGCATTGTGTCGAAGCCGTGCTTGAGGGGAAGGCCGACGCTGTTCTTGCCGCGAGCATCTTCCACTTCCGCGAGATTGAGATCAGCGCGGTGAAGGAGGCTATGGCAGAGGCGGGGATAGCGGTGCGACGTTAATATCCACCACAGCTGGCAAATGGTCGCTGAGCGGACCATACTTGCGCGGGATGTGGCCGTTGGTGAATGAATATCGGGTGTTCACAAAGATGTAGTCGAGTCGACGGTTCGGGGCGTTGGCTGGGAAGGTGTGCCAGATGTCGCGGTTGGCGGCATACGCCTCGTGGCTGGCGAGTTCGCGGAAACCCTGCATCATGCCGATAATTTCCATGGTGCGGTCGCCGGTGTAGTCGTCGCCCGACTTGTCGTTGAAATCGGTGAATTGCACGGCGTTGTAGGGCAGTGCGTTCATGTCGCCACCTACTACGATCACGTTTTTACTTTTGCTGAGGTCCTCAACCCAGTGAACCAGCGACTGCGCATGCTCCATGCGGTTGGCGGTGCGAAACGCCTCTAGGTGGTTGTTCACCACATAAATGGTGTCGCCGTTCACCACCATCCCGACAGCCTGATGGAAGCGGTACAGGTAAAAGCGGTTGTAATATCCGGCATTCTCATCAGGCTTCTTGAGGAGCATAACCTGGTTGTCGACGATCGGAAAGCGCGAGAGCACCGCGCCGCCGCTCAACACCCGCCCGAAATAATAACTTGGTGGCCAATAGGGGAAGGGCACGTAATTGGCATCCCAACCAACGGCCTCGGCACCGTACGACAGGCCCGTCAACTCGGCGAGCAAGGCCAATTGGTCGAAATTCCCCGATCTCTTCGATCCGAAATCAATTTCCTGAAACAGCACAACATCGATGCTGTCGGTGCGGATTAACTCACCCATCTCGCGGATTGCCGCTTCGATCTCCTCACGCGTTTTGGGGTGGTAGTCAGACCCGTCGGAACCCAATCCAAATCCATACCCCATATTGTAGGTCATCACACGGATTTTGTCGACCGAGTCGGTTGGTGCTGGATTTCCATACTCATGGATTGGGTGCATGTATAGCCCCGGTTCAGGCAGATGGCCAGGTCCCCAAACGTACAGAAAAGCCACGCTCATTGCTAGAATCAAGACAATCCACATGATTGACTTTATGATGGAATATCCGATGTTGGATGGTTTTTTTGTTGCCATAAAACAGTATTAAAATCCTCTGTGCTTCGGCCGACGAGTCGATATTGAAATTGACGAAAGATGCGTATACTTCTTCAAATTGCCAAAGAATCGGCTTAGGGGGGAATGATGTCAATCGTGCTGAGTTTTGTACTGTTCATAGCAGTTGTGCTGCTGTATCTGCGGGTCAAATCGATCGGCGACCGAGTGTCTGCCTTGCAGTCGCATTTGGCCAAGGTTATACGCGAACTGAACGAGTTGAAGCCTCCAACGGAGGAGCGGAAGACTGTTGATAAAGCAACGCAGACGTACTCTGTGTCCATGAATCCAGGCGCCTCCATGACCATTTCTGACGAGGACAAACCTGCTCCTGACATCGTGCCAAAATCTCAACCGGCGGGCGTTCCAAGCTTGGAGGACCTCGCCCGTGCCGCAAACGACACCTCGCATCCGATAAGTTTCGGTTCAGCCGACTCCCATAGAACCAATGCCGACTGGGAGATGCTCATCGGCGGTAATTTATTTGCCAAACTGGGCGCTTTGGCCATCGTTATCAGCGCCGGATTCGCCCTCAACTATGCCTTTGTTAACGACTTGATCAGCGAGGGCATGCGAATCGCACTCGGCTTTGTAGGTGGCGCGGTCATCATTGCCGGTGCCTTCCAGGCCAAAAAGAAGGATCTTCCAATTTTAGGCCAAGTTCTGGTGGCAGCCGGTATTTCGATCCTGTATCTGACCGTCTACGCAATGAGCCAGTTTTACCGCATGGTGCCCGACAGCGTCGGAATTGGACTGATGCTTGGTGTGTCTACTCTTACCGTCGTCCTTGCGCTTGCCTTCACATCGCAACCCGTTGCCTTGATGGCGGCAGCCGGTGCCTGGCTCACACCCCTGTTGTTGGGATCGGATACGGCCACAGCAATCCCGCTTCTTGTTTACATGCTGATTGTTTCGTTGGCAATGTCGTTCTTGGTTTGGCACAAGCCCGATTGGATCTATGTTCGTGTCACACCTGTTCTTGGTGTGCTTTTGCTGACCTTGATTTGGTACACCGACAATGATGTAGAGTTCTTAGCATTGGAGACTATCTTCATCTACTTGATCTGGGCCTTGTATCTGTTTTATGACATCTACCACAACGTGGTCGACCGAGCCAGAAGCTCATTTGTCGACATCATCGTCAGTCTTCTCAACAGCTTTTTCGTGGTCTTTGTGACGATCCAGTTTTTCGAGGATGCCGACACGTGGATGCGAACAGCTGTAGTAGGGGCCATCGCCGTCGTGTATGCCTCATTGTCGCTGTCCACCCGCGACCGTGTCCAGCCAAATTCAGGCATTGCCGCCGGCTGGAACATCATGTTCGCCATCTTTACGCTATGGGCGGTATTTGGACTGGAAGAGATGTACTACGGCGTCATAATTATGAGTGCCGTTGCGATGCTTGTTTTCGTCGTCATGGAGCGTTTACAGTATCGCAGTGCAGTCTGGGCTTACACGTTGATGCTTCTGGTGACCACATTTGCCCTTCTGGTGATGGGTAACGATACCCCCGATCCTGATTGGTTGATCGTGAATAACCGCACCCTTGCTTATGTGGTGGTGATTCTTTTGTGGCTGATCACAGGACTCAAATCAACCACCATTAACGTATCGGCTAAGGCGCTTCGCGACGTCGGTGGCATTGTCGCCATCCTACTCGGGTTCATTTGGCTCAATATCGAGATTGAGACCGGCTTTGACCGTTCTATGCCATACGTGCCTGGAGAATGGGATCCGAACAAAGACAACTGGATTGAGCTCACCCGATCGGCCGCATGGCTTGTGTACAGCTTGCTGCTCTTTGCTGCCGGCGTTATTCGTTCAGCACCCGCTGCACGGTATGCGTCGATCGCGATCTTCGGATTCAGTATCCTCAAGATCTTCTTCAGGGACCTGTCGTTTCTCGACACGCCGTATAGGATTGGCTCATTCCTGATCCTTGGCGTGATCCTGCTGCTCGTGTCGTTTGTCTACCAACGATATAGGAATTTCATTTTTGGTGCTCCATCTACCACTTTAGACGCGGAGCCGGAAACAAAAGCGGATGAGTTCCGTATGCCCTAAATATGGACAATAACCAAACGGAGTATCTATGGGCTGCCTGATTACAATTGCCGGACTAATCGCCCCACGGGTCGTCATCGTTGTTCTCTGGTTCTTTACCGGATGGTTCAACAACATGTTCGACAATTACTTTATGCCGATTCTAGGCTTTGTTCTGCTGCCATACAGCTTTCTCTGGTACAGTGCCGTCATGAATTGGTACGGCGGCGAATGGGGGTTTATTCAAATTGTGGTGATGGTGATTGCAGTTATTACTGATTTAGGTGCCAGCAAGGAAGGTGTGGGTAAGAAGTGAACAGTGAACAGTGAATAATTGCTAATTCAATAACAAGTTGGTTTACGAAAAAATAAAAGCGCTTCCACCTAGACATTGCGTGTACGATTTCCTTGATAAGCCAATATTATTTGTAGTTATTACCTAGTCAAGGTCGGTCTGCATTGTTGTGGATGACCATGCGGAGGCCATTATCGCCTCGGTGTTAACATCAGATATTTTAGGGATAAAGTTCACATGTTCTGGAATCAGGAAGAAAAATCGGCCTGTGGAGTGGGGTTTG
>CAZVRJ010000030.1:0-27961 GCA_964629885.1 uncultured Chitinophagales bacterium
GCCTATTGTCCCTCAAATATCGAATCGTATCGAGTCCATCCACTTCAGGCATGTGGTAGTCCATAAGGATCACATCGTATTTGTTTCCTGACTGAATCAAGTCTACGGCATCGGCACCGCTCGAAGCTGTGTCGTAACTAAGCTGTTTCAATGCCAGCATGTCTTTTAGAATGGTTCGATTTGAGAGGTTGTCATCAACAATGAGCACTTTTTTGATCGAGTCGATGTTTTCCCATGCACGCGGTTCTCCCTTCATCGACTCGAAACTCACATCGAACGAAAAGGTACTGCCCAATCCTGGCGCACTGACCAATTCCAATTTGCTGCCCATTAGTGCCAACAGACGGTTGCTAATAGTGAGACCTAGGCCGGTACCACCATACTTTCTGGTAGTTGAGGCATCTTCTTGAGCAAAAGCGTTAAATACCTTCTTCTGGTTTTCTAACGTGATACCAATTCCTGTGTCGCGAACAGAGAACCGAAAGTTCTTGAGTACACCGTCTGCGTCAGCACTGATTACTTCCACTTTCAACTCAATCTCCCCTTTGTCGGTGAACTTGACCGCATTGCTAAGCAGGTTCACCAACACCTGCCGTAAGCGCATGCCATCTGCCCAAATAAACCTCGGCACACTGGCACTAATGTTCAGGAGCATATCGAGACCCTTTTGATGTGCCTGATATGATATGGCGTCGGCCGCTTGACCTGTAAGTTCTAATAGGTCTGTCTTCTCGATATTCAAATCCAACTTACCCGATTCGATTTTCGAAAAATCTAATATGTCGTTTATGATGTCCATAAGCGAATTACCGGACTGGTGGACCAGCTTTAGGTATTCGGTCTGGGTGACGTCTAACTTCGTCTTCAGTAGCAGATCGGAGAACCCGATTACACCATTTAAGGGTGTCCTAATTTCATGGCTCATGTTTGCCAAAAATTCCGACTTTGCCTTATTGGCTTTCTCCGCAATGTCTTTAGCCTTGAACATCTCACTTTCATGGACAATCCGGTCGGTAACGTCGCGAATAATTAGAAACATTCCGTTAAACCGATTCTGTCTGTCGTGCATCAAGTTCACCGACACATCGTAGTAATATCGTTTCCCATTCACCAGTTTGCTGATTGCTACCGACTCATCTTTTATCCCTTGAATAACTTCTACCAAATGACCATACTCTGTAAACAATTCTGTTGCTGATTGTCCAGCCACCACAGAATTCGCAGGAACAAAAATATGGGCGAATGCGGGATTGTAGTCCAATACGTTCAACTCAGAATCAAAAATTACCACCCCTTGCTGCATGGCTTCGATTATTTTGTCGCGGGCGAACGGCACCAGCTCAAATAAGCGGTATCTCACCAAGCCAACCAACATAATAATGCCAGATACAACGAATGTGAATGGTGTGATATCGAGAGCTTCAAAGGGTCTATAACCTAACAAATAGGCAATATTTGCGATCCAAGGAAGCACTAATCCCAAAATGACCGTGCCGATTTGTTTGCGAAACAAGGGTGTTGCTGAACGGTACCTCAACACTAGCAAAGACACTCCCCATATCAGATACGAATAAAAGACAGCTGTGTGGACACTATACCAAATACCAGCCTCAAATTGAATGAGCCTTAGTCCACCCGAATCGATGACACTGTACGATTCGTAATGCCAGTTGTGCCATTCCAGTGTCAACACCATTATAAGCGTAATAGAAGGCAATAAATATATCATCAAATATGCCGGAATGGTCATCCCCCTATCATAGCCGGTGTACTGTAGGCTAAAGGTGAGCCACAACGCGGGTATGAGAGATATTCCGATGTACTCGACCTTGAGCCATATCAGCATGACATCAAGGTCATTACTGTGCACCTCCATGCCATAAGCGGCAGACCAGATGGATACTAAGGCCATCATAATAGAGAAGGATTGCACGGAGCGCCCACCCCGCACAAAAGCAACCAGCGACGTGAAACCCGCAATGATTGCAGCCACAAATAGCGCCAGCGTTAAGTAGTTGATTGAAAAGTCCATAGTCGCATTATAGATATCAAAATGTAACTATAGAAGACTCTATTTCCATCTGGTCAATTAAAAAAACTGCAACTGTCGGGTTCTCACAAAGTCTTGCCTTTCAGGAGGTGTACGCTTACTGTAGCCAATGGTGAGTCTGGGAATTTTCGTGCCACTTTTGCATCGGAAGCCAACCCTACTTCCGTCATGATCTTGTCGAAAACTTCAAGCTCAACAATGTACTGGTCTGAAAATCCATGTGTTGCATCGTATGCTGTAGCGGCCGTTTTCCCCAAGTTGCCTGCTGTCAACATCGGGTCGATGGTGTGCAGTTCAATAAGCAGCAATCCGTGTTTACTAACATATGGAGTCCATTTCAGGAAGTGTTCGCGTAAATTGTCTTCAACATCAGCATTGCTTAATCGCTTACCCTTTGAGGCAAATGCCCCTGTCGAGTCACTGACTCTACCTTGAGTATGAGCTGTCGGATCTACCCACACTCTATTATGATCCAGAAAGGTTCGCACGTTGAGCAGGTCGGACAAATCGATGGAATAGTTTTCCGACAGATCTCGGGCCAACAAATCGGGTCGACCAATATCGCCCCAGATCACCTTCGCCCATATGTCGGCACGGATCAAGTTGCCTCTAGTCACCTTTAAAGCAGCATCATTGTAATCTGCCCCCACCAAAAATAATGGATAATCGTCGAGCATTTTGCCACGTTTGGTCTGCCGATAGATTACATCAAACAGATGCTCCAAGAAAGCTCCGTTTCCGCAGCCCATGTCAAGAATGCCTTTTGGCTGCTCGTCGATAGGTCGGTTGAATATATCGATAATGATTTCGTCGATGACCGTAAAATACCCTGCATGGGCGCCACCACTGCCCCACACATTCATTTCGCGGTCGACGTGACGCTCATTCCCCGCCTCATTCACACCCTGCAGGATTAGCGGATTGCCAAATATGAGCTCATCTACCGCCCTAAAAGTTGGCAAATAGGACACCGTGACCCCGTACGATGTTGCCCTCTTCGCAAAATACATACCCATATCGGTGAACTGGAAGTTGTCGCCATGCTTGGTAAACCACCCCAAGTCGGTGAAGAAATCGAGGATACTCCTGAATTGTGTCGGATTTTCGTGAAACTCGTCGGGACTGAACCTGGTCTCCATAAAGTACTTATGGAACATACCACCCATTCCCATGAGAACGATGGTTGGGCCAGCCAATACTCCTTCAATATGTTTAAGTACCTGCTCTTGGAGTCCTTGCTCATATGGGTCGGATGTCGCTTGCAACCCATAGCGACCCCGAAATTTTCCGAGCGATTTCTCCCAAACCTTGTAGGGCTCAATGTCGAATCGCCTTGAATGAAACTTTCCTGAAAATTGGATCAGATCAACCACGTCCTCATACAAAGGGACCAAACTGAAGGCAATCTCACTTTTTGAATTTGTGCGGTAAACCACATCGTCGCCTTTATTGTCGATTTCCATCGTCAGCCATCCTTGGGAACACAGCACTCTAAGAGCCACGTTCAGGTATCCTTCGTTGGCTTTGAAAAGTCGCGACATCTCAGAGACTCGCGATTCAGATTGCTTCAGCAAATGCTCGAGCACGCCGTGTTTATAGAGCGAGAAAGCCGTAGGCGCGGTGACGATGCCATCCAAATGACGGAAGATCGTGGATCTCAGGTCCGATTTTGTACGCATATAACCTTTTTATCGTGCCGGATATTCGCACCGGCCACATATCATGAACTGTAAATTCGCTTACAGTGTCAATAACGCACAAAATGACGGGATATTCAAGTATAAGGCCCGCCTTCTTAAATCAAGGATACCAGGCTGTTCAAATCTAGCGCCCGTGTATACATGGTAATAGATCCATCATCGGTTCTAGGCCATTCGTCTTCTGGGCGGTCCCAATATAGTTCTATGCCGTTGTTGTCGGGATCATTGAGGTAGATAGCCTCGGAAACACCATGATCGGAAGCACCAGTTATTGGATAATCCAGATCGAGCAGCCGCTTGAATGCGACAGCCAAGTCGCGACGGGTAGGATACAAAATGGCGACGTGGAACAAACCCGCCGATCGTTCCGGGGCCGGCTGTGCATTCTTGCTGAACCACGTGTTCAAACCTATGTGATGGTGATAACCACCGGCTGATATGAAAGCCGCATCCTCGCCGTACATAGTCACCAACTCGAACCCAAGTGTACCGCAATAGAAATCGAGAGATTTTTGTAAGTTGGACACTTTAAGGTGAACGTGACCGATTTTAGTGCTGGCAGGGATGGTGTACGACATGATCCTAAGGTCTGAATTGGATTTCTTTCCATTCGCTGAAGAGACCAGCAACTTTGAGACGTTGATACTTGCCAGTGCTCGTAACGGGTATCTGGTTCCCAAAGATGACCACTTTCGGCGACTTAGAAAAGGGCAGATGTTCCCGGCAATATATCAGGATAGGTTCGGGGTTTTCTTCAACTCCGTCTTTAAGCTCGATATACGCTCCTATCTCCTCGCCGTACCAATCGTTTTCGAAGCCCACCGCCAAACCCGCCTTTACGCCAGGTGCTCGATTTATAACTTCGTCGATTTCGAGTGGTGCGTAGTTCACTCCCCCTCTGATAATGAGCTCCTTAAGGCGTCCAGTGATAAAAAAGTATCGGTTTCCATTGCCATCGCCCATCCAAAAACCTTCATCGCCACTACGAAACCAACCCCATTCAAAGGTGGATGCATTAGCCTCCTCGTTCCTGTAGTACTCCTGCATGATATTGGGACCCCGGATCACAATTTCTCCCCTCTCGCCTTCTGCTAGGGAGTTACCAACAGCGTCGTGGATATCCATATCGTTGCAGGGCAGCTCGATTCCTATGCTTGGATAGCCGTGATCGTGCAACCATGAATCGTGCTTAGCCTTATCCAAATTCAACGGCATGAAACATGAGTAACATGTGGTCTCCGAAAGGCCATATCCGTGAATGATGCGGATCCCGAACGTATTTGTGAAATTGCGGGCGGTATTCACCGTTAGCGGACCCGCACTGCAAATGATGTATTTGAAATGGGGGATTGATATGTCGAGACCGTTCGGCCAATGGTGCATCAAGTATTGAAGCAGTGTCGGAACGACGCTAACTGTGCGTACTTGCTCTCTGGCAATCCTCTCGAAAAAGTACTCTGTTTGGAATTTCTGATTCAGTACTGCCGACGATCCGGTGAAAAATGGCGTCAGTAGGGTGAGTATTGTGCCATTGACGTGATGAATCGGCAAAACGCACATCATCCGATCATCCCAACCGAACCCGTGCCACTCCATGATGGATCTGGCATCTTCAAGCATAATGCCCTGAGTGAGCAGAACAGCCTTCGGGTTTCCTGTCGTGCCCGATGTGAACACAATGAGCGATCCCTCGTTGTACGAAAACCATGGCTGGATGGTTTCGGTCCGATAATCAGTACCATAACCCAAGCTATCTACAGAGCAAATGGCGGTGCGAATACGCCCATCTAATCCATGTTGATCGATGATTGTATTAAACCGAGACTCATACTGGTCGCGCACAAAAGCGAAGGAAACTTCTGCGAAATCAAGAATGAAGGCGATGCGGTCGTCGTCCTCACCTAGATTGATGGGGACTACAGTGGCTCCGATCATCCAACACGCGAAATAATGCACAACGGTATGCCAATGGTTGTGCGATACGGTTCCTACCCTATCTCCTTTACCAATGCCGCTGTCAATCAAGAATGCAGCACACTGCTTTACGTGGTGCACAAACTCCTTGTACTTAAACTCAACCCGCTCTCCATCGATGTCGTACCATATTAACCAAGGGCGCTCATCATATTCCCTATCTTTGAGAAGCTCTGAAATCCCCATGTACGGAAGTGGTTCAAGCGGCTTACCACACTGATGGGCCATTGCCATTTTATCGAGTAGTTCCTGCGGGTAGTTCATACCTGTAGTGCCTTATTCGGGACGTTTCAGTTCAATTTCTTGTCCAATGGTAGCGTAAAGTGAGCCGGCCAGCTTTGAGACGGGATTGAAGGCACGGTGGTCGATTCGGTACTCATCCAAGAGGGATTCATCGATGTGCATCACTAAGGCCTCCAGAAAGATAGCTTCGCTGCCACCCTGTTCAGCGCCTAGTGCAATATGCTTACTAAGAACGCATTCAAAGGCTATAGGACAACCATCGACAATATCGGCCTTGATCCGACTTGCCGGTTTTGATTTGAGGCCAGCTAAATCGAACTCGTCTTCACCATGAGGCAAGGTTGCAGCTGTTGTGTTGAGAGCAGCTAGCTGGTCCAATCCGGCGATATGGATTACTGCCTCACCCGTAGCCAAGATGTTACGTGCGGTATCTTTCGACTCCTTGCCATACTTGCTCCGCTGAGCGAATATGGCAAAAATGAGCGGATTATTGCACGCCACCGTAAAGAAGCTGTATGGCGCCAAATTCCGTTTCCCATCTAAACCACGTGTCGACACCCAAGCTATGGGTCGAGGAATGACACTCCCAATAGCCAGCTTGTAGCGGTCACGGCCTTCAAGTGTGTCTAGATCGATCAGCATCAGGCGTGATCAATCCAGCTATAGGGGTAATTTCCCTCGTCGATAGCCTTGGCTTGCATGGTGAGATAAAGAGGACGGAACGTGTCGACCATAACCGCATACTCGTCCGTTTTTACCTTTCCGATGCTCTTTTCGACGGTGCCGGGGTGAGGTCCGTGTGGGATCCCGCCCGGATGGTGCGTCAGGCTGGCGTAGTGTACGCCCTTACGACTCATGAAATCGCCCTCTACATAGTACAGCACTTCGTCGGAATCGACGTTGGAGTGGTTGTATGGGGCCGGAATGGCAAGCGGGTGGTAATCGTAGAGTCTTGGCACAAAAGAGCACACAACGTAATTGTGAGCCTCAAAGGTTTGGTGAACCGGAGGTGGCTGGTGCACTCGACCCGTGATTGGCTCAAAGTCTTTAATGTTGAAAATCCATGGGTATAAGTAACCATCCCAACCAACAACTCCAAACGGGTGTTGCTCGAAAATGTAATGATGATACCTACCTTGCTTTTTGATGCGCACCTCATATTCGCCCTTCTCCTCAACGAGGAGAGGTTCTTCTGGGCGTCGGATATCGCGCTCGCAGAAGGGACTGTTCTCCATGAACTGCCCCAACTTGGATACATAGCGCTTGGGCACTCCAATGGGACCGGTACTGTCGACGCAGAGCATCCGGTTATCGGTGGTGTCGAAATGCATCTGATAGGTGGTTCCTCGTGGTATGACAATGTAATCGCCTTCCATGAATGGCAACGACCCAAACTGGGAGCGCATCACCCCCCGGCCCCTATGGACAAACACGAGTTCGTCGTGTTCTCCGTTACGGTAGAAGTACTCCATTTTATCGGCTGGAATGCAGACATAGATGATACAGTCGGCATTGAATAAAAGCGGTATGCGACCCGATATTGGATCGCCATATTGAGGCATGTCTTTTGTGACGAGGTGGTGGTGCCGCAGTAAGTTCTCCTGCCAAGGCTCAATCACGATTTCGGCGCCCTGTTCAACCCTTTTTACAGTTGTTGGGGGTTCTAAGTGATACAATAGAGATGAAGAACCGCTGAATCCTTCGGCCCCGAACAACTCCTCTGAGTAGAGTCTGCCATCGGGTTGCCGAAATTGCGTGTGTCGTTTTTGGGGGATGGACCCCAGTCTGTGGTATATCATAGATTGCCTCTGAGATCCTGTTCACGTTCGATTGACTCAAACAAAGCCTTGAAATTCCCTTTGCCAAAGCCACGAGCTCCTTTGCGCTGGATGATTTCAAAAAATAGGGTCGGACGATCTTGGATTGGCTTGCTGAAGATCTGGAGAAGGTATCCCTCATCATCGCAATCAACCAAAATCCCCAGTTCCTTAAGGTCCTCGATGGGCTCGTCAATTTTTCCGACACGATCAAGCAGATCGTCGTAGTACGAGCTCGGAATCTTCAGAAATTCCAATCCGTTAGCAGATAATGCCCTCACAGTTGTGACAATATCGCCCGTCAGAAGAGCCATGTGCTGTACTCCAGCACCACGGTAATAGTCGAGGTACTCTTCAATCTGGCTTTTCTTTTTGCCGTCGGCAGGCTCATTTATTGGGAACTTGATGCGACCGCGTCCACCTGCCATCACCTTCGACATAAGCGCCGAGTATTCGGTCGAGATATCCTTGTCGTCGAAGCTGAGGTACTGCGTGAAGCCCATTACATCTCGGTAAAAGGCAACCCAGTCGTTCATCTTGCCAAGCTCGACGTTGCCAACGCAGTGATCGATGTATTGTAATCCTACGGGTTCTACAAGCTGAGGGCTGGACTTGGCAACGTATCCGGGCAGAAATACACCTTTGTAGTTACGATTGTCTATAAAGGAGTGCACTGTGTCGCCGTAGGTAGCTATGGCCGCATATCGCACCGATCCATGATCGTCGGTTATGTGGATGGGAGGCGCAACTGATGTGGCACCACGACGCACACATTCGTTGTAGGCGCGATCCACATCATCGACGAGCATAGACAAATCTTTGACTCCGTCGCCATGTAGGGCCACATGTTCGGCTATTGATCCATCAGGTCCTAGTGCGCCTGTAATTACAAGCCGGATGTTACCTTGCTGCAGTACATAGGAGACCCTGTCTCTACTGCCCGTTTCAAGACCACGGTAAGCAACAAGCGTATAGCCGAATACGGTCTGGTAATAATGGGAAGCTTGGCGAGCATTGCCGACGTAGAACTCGGCATGGTGCATGTCGATGAGCCCTAAGTGATCGGTGAATTTATCCTCGATGGGTCGTTGTAGTAGTTCAGGAGTGTGCATGTACTTATTGATGTGATGTTATTGTTCTGTTTATCAATTTTAAAAATTCTGTATTCCCCAGTCCCTAGTCCCTAGTCCCTGATCACCGACACGTGCGATTCCTCGAAGTGGCTCATCTCATCGGGAAGCCCGATCGTGATTCGCACGCAGTTAGGAAGCCCAAATGCGGGAAGCCTCCGCAAAACGACCCCATTTCGGAGCATCATCTCTGTGTACTCCATTGCCTGATGCTCTGTGTCGAATATAATCATAACGGAGTTTGCAACCGATTTCACATACTTGACCTGCTGGTTGTTCAAAAAGTCGTAAAGTCGCTGCTTACCGAGTCTCACGATCTCAAGACTTTCCGACAAGAAATCTTCATCGTCGATGGCAGCAAGAGCTGCCGCTTGGGCTGGAGATGAAGGTTCGAATGGCAGCTTAACTTTGATGAGGTTAGCAATGAGATCTTCCTGTCCAATGCCGTAGCCCACCCTGAGACCGGCCAATCCGTACGCTTTTGAGAATGTACGTAAGGTAATCACGTTGTCGAGCCTGTACTGCAACGAGTCGGGGAAGTCGTCGAGCCCATCGGTGTACTCCACATAAGCCTCGTCTAGCAGAACTAGAACGTGAGCAGGCACTCTTGCCATGAATGACTCAAACTCAGTGCGGTTAAAATAGGTGCCGGTTGGATTGTTGGGATTAGCTAGGTAGATGATTTTCGTTTCAGGTGTAATGGCATCGGCTAAGGCCTGCAGGTCAAACCGGTGGTCGGCTGTCAATGGGATCTGACGCAGCCTCACACCCCTAGCATTCACAAGGACCACAAATCCAATGAAGGTTGCAGCGGCAGTAAGAGCCTCCTCATGGTCGTGAAAGAAAGCCCGCATCACCAAAGACATGACCCCCTCCGATCCGCTTGCAGCAATCACATTCCCTCGCTTCACATTGAGCTTGGAGGCAATTCGGTCGCGCAGTGCTCCAACTGTTGGATCCGGATAGTTCATAATGCTCGAGAACGACGCTTTTGCAGCTTCGATTGCTTTGGGGCTGGCTCCAAGCCTGTTTTCGTTAGACGCCAGTTTCGATATTCTTGGAGGATTATACTCTTGAATGACCTCTTGCAAGGTCTTGCCTGCAACGTACGGCTGAAGTTCTCTGATGTGGCGCGGTATGAGTAATTGGGGGGGTATCAATTGATGATTATTGGTTTATTATGTACATTAACTACTTGCGGGCACGAAAACGATCCGTCATCCGTTGCCACCTTTCATTGTGGCCATAAGTTACGAAAAAGCGCTTTCTGACACAGATAAAAAAGCACCAACTATGAATCAGGAACAGGTTTTAGCGTCGATCCCATCGCATCTACGTCCATTTTGTGTCCAACAGAATTACGAAGAATACACTTCGCAAGATCAGGCTGTGTGGCGATACATTATGCATCGTAACATGCACGCGCTGCGCCTTTTTGCCCATCCTGCGTATGTAGAGGGCTTGGAGAAAACAGGGATTAACATCGATCGGATTCCTGATATCGACGAAATGAACGAGTGCTTGGGCAAGATTGGATGGCGTGCAGTTGTGGTCGACGGGTTTGTGCCTCCCGCAGCATTCATGGAGTTCCAGGAGCATAAGATATTGGTCATATCGGCAGAGATTCGGAATATCAACAACGTGCTCTACACCCCGGCGCCCGACATTGTGCACGAGGCGGCCGGTCATGCACCCATCATAGCCGAACCTCAGTATGCCGAATTCCTACAGCGAGTGGGAGCATACGGTGCAAAGGCGGTCTTTTCCAAATTAGACTACGAGCTATACGAGGCAATCCGATATTTGAGCATCATAAAAGAATACCCTGATGCATCGAAAGAGGAGATTGAAACAGCCGAAAAGGAGATGTACGACGCCATTGCACGCAACACCGAACCAAGCGAAGCAGCACTGTTGTCGCGATTCCACTGGTGGACCGTTGAATACGGGCTTATGGGAACGCCCGAAGATTTCAACATATATGGTGCAGGTATTTTGAGTTCTGTCGGCGAAAGCAAGGCATGTCTCGATCCGAAAGTCAAGAAGCTGCCCCTGAGCGTGGACTGTGTGAACTACAACTATGACATCACCGAAATGCAGCCACAGCTGTTCGTGGCAAGAGATTTTGATCACCTTCTGGAAGTGCTCGAAGATTTTGCCTCCGAAATGTGTTTTAGAAAAGGCGGATACGAATCTGTATTGAAGCTGATTGCTTCCGAAAATGTTGGAACATGCACACTTGATTCTGGACTGCAAATTTCCGGAGTGTTCGCCGAGGCACTGAAAGATTCGAACGGGAACATCGCTTGGATCAAAACGGACGGCCCGACCCAACTGGCCTGGAATGACCAGGAACTGTGCTGCCATGGAATCCAGTATCACAATGAAGGTTATGCCACCGTCTTGGGTAATTTACACGGCGCGACCAAACCATTACACCAGTACGATGACGCAGACTTGGCGCACGCTGGAATCCTACACAGCAAAGCAGTCGAACTGTTGTTTGAAT
The DNA here is from genome assembly GCA_964629885.1 of uncultured Chitinophagales bacterium. Lineage (GTDB taxonomy): Bacteria > Bacteroidota > Rhodothermia > Balneolales > CAYWCV01 > CAYWCV01. The sequence continues at coordinate 11,424 of CAZVRJ010000030.1, forward strand.
CAGGTTACCGTGTGCAGGGTGTACTGAAAAACGTGACTCGTCGCGATGGTGGTTTGATATTAATGGCCCTTGCGAGTGCTCGCGTTACCGACAATACTGGGAACATGGTTCTCTCACATATAGATGAGATCTTCTACCTTGGCATTGGGTCACAAATTACAAGTGCCTATAGCGGTAGTGCAGACAGGGTAAAGTTCAACGTCTATCCTGAGCCATCCTCGAGAAAAACAATCAAGATTCAGCACACACGAGATCAGAAAATTCTTTTCTCTCTCTACGATCAGATTGCATCCATGCGGATAGCTGGTTCATCGTCCATATCCGTGCTAAACGATATTCATGAACGATTAATGCACTTCCCGAAGGAGTGGCTCATTCGCCTCGAAATGTTGGAGTTGTGCATCGAGAGTCATTATGAACCGTTAGCTGCAATGCTAAAATCAGAGTTAACTGCCTTATGCGGGGTCAGTGCCGATTATGAAGACCTCATAAAATCTGGCTTGGAAATGCTGGGTAATCAACAGGCATTAGCCGATATTTGACTATATTATTTTTGCATTAATATGGCTCACTGGCAGTTAAACTTTCCTAACTGCTTAGAGTGTTTGTTTGTAATGGTGTTAACTTTGGCACATGATAACAGACAAAGACGTAGACGACACAAAACATATCGTCATCACCGGCACGAGTCGGGGTATAGGCTTGGAGACTGCCCGATATTTGGCAGCTAAAGGTCATAGTGTGCTTGCTCTATCGAGAAACATTGAGCCTATCAGCGCAGTTGCATCTAGGTATGATGGCTTAATTAAGTACGAATCTGTTGATTTGTCAGACGAGTCAGTGAATCTTGAGCAAATTGTTTCTTCCCACTTCAATCGAGTGGATGCACTCGTTAACAATGCTGGAGCGCTTGTTAACAAACCATTTGTGGAAACGAGTATCGACGAGTGGAAATCGCTGATTGGAATCAATTTGTTGACTGCTATAAGAATGGTGCATGCATGCCTTCCATTGATGTCTCGTCAATCCCATATCCTAAACATCAGCAGTATGGGCGGATTTCAGGGAAGCATGAAATTTCCAGGTCTGTCGGCATATAGCACCACAAAGGGTGCGTTAGGTATACTAACCGAATGTCTTTCAGAGGAACTCATCGGCCATAACATCCATGTGAATGCCCTGTGTTTAGGAGCAGTACAAACCGAAATGCTCAGCGAGGCATTTCCTGGTTACAAAGCTCCAACAACCCCAGAAGATATGGCTGCTTACATCGGCGATTTTGTTGAACTACACGGGAGGCTCTTCAACGGCAAGATCATTCCTGTATCGATCAACAATCCCAATACATGATTCTTTGGGTCACTAAGGATCAGCTGAGGCTAGGTAATTGTTTTCCAGGTGTAGCCTCATCCGTTTCGGTCAACGCCTTCAACACTGCTCGAACCGTTTGCTCGTGACCGGCTGGTGTTTGATGTAAACCGTCTGACAAGAAGTTCCAAAGTTGTGGCGGATTTCCCATGCGCGAACCATGAGGATCGACAATGTAACCAGGCTTTCCGGTTAGCACTTCCCTAAATTGCACTAAGTCGTGCTCATGAACAAGGGCATCGAAGTATCCCAAATCCTCCATCATTTGTGTAACTACGCCAGGTGGTGTTATCCAGACAGGGGGATTCGGCACAAACTCTTCGATCACTTTTCCGATGACGTTAATATTCTCCCAATAGTCGGCCAGCGACACTGTTGTCCTGTCGGGAGCAACCAAGGGTCTGGCGGCATCGTTTGTTCCAAATCCAACCAAAACCCAATCGGGTTCAAGTTTTATCACTGACCGGATACGGCGAAGCGCATCATAGCTGGTATCGCCCGATATGCCTAGGTTGTGAAATTGGAACCGAGGTTCAGGAGTATTGATTTCCAACATATGTCGCAGGATTTCGAACCAGCCTTGACGGTCGTCGGTCAACGAATCACCAAATGCGACAATAGTTTGGCCGTTCTCGAAAGGGAGGCGGATTAACTGAGACCTAATCTCGTCTTCTCCAAGTAAATTCACGGCTGTATTTCGGGCCACCTCATCGAACCGCTTTCTAGCTTCCTGAAGCTCGTTTTCACTGACACCCATAAATGCGGCAATGTTTCGTAAACTAGATGCACCTGAGTAGAGGGGAAACCGTTTCTCAGGACTCTGAAATGCCATGAAATACCGCACGATGTCGATGTTGTCGATATCGCTGTCGAAATCACTCATTTGGATACTTTTCTTTGAGGAGTTGAAATAACTTTGGCAAGCCAGTCGTACCGTTCTCGGCCAAATGGTGCACTTGTCTTTGAATATGAATTCTTGGTCTAACGGGATCTACCACAAATACTTCGGTATGGCTTGGTACTTCCATAACTAAACCTGCTGCTGGGTACACCTCCATAGATGTGCCGACCACAATCAGGATGTCGGCGCTAGAGCACCATTCTGCTGCAACGTCGATCAATGGCACCATTTCGCCAAACCAAACGATATGAGGCCGCAACTGCCCACCATTAGGACATAGATCACCGATTTGGATAGGGGCGTCTGCGATATCCACTACGTACTCGGGGTGAGTCTCACTGCGAACTTTCCGAAGTTCACCATGAAGATGCAGTACTTGAGTTGATCCAGCCCTCTCGTGCAGATCATCCACATTCTGGGTTATGAGCTTGGCACCAAAATGTTGTTGCAGGTCTGCAATTGTTTTGTGTCCATCGTTTGGTTGCGCAAGATGTGCCTGTTTACGGCGCTCATTGTAAAAATCGATAATAAGGCTTGGGTTTCGATACCAACCGTCGATCGACGCAACTTCCATTATGTCGTAGTTTTCCCAAAGTCCGCCAGAGTCTCTAAACGTAAGAAGCCCACTCTCGGCACTGACGCCAGCGCCAGTCAAAATTACGACATTAGGTTTGTTCAAATGCATCAACCAATTATCTGCCGGCTCTTACCAAACTTAACCAGCTGCTTTCCTCTTGGTAATCTTCAACAATTGTCAAGGTTCCTGTCTGGTGGTAGGAACAGAGTATGGTGTTGATCTCCTGATTGAGATATTCGATGGCATTTTGTATCAAATTCGAGTTGAACCCGCGCTCACCAAGCTGGATGACAGATTCAAGTGCCAATATTCGACCTATGCCTTGACCTAAATTTACCAATTTGTCTTGGGCCATCTTTACGTCGAGCTCGAAGTTGAGGCTATCCTTCAAGTAATCTGCAGATCTGCTAGTGAGATCGTTAGCCTTTAGATACTCGTACAGATTGCGCATGTTGAGTTTGCGCATTCCTTTAACTACCGACTCCGAAATCTGTTGATAGAGGATGTCGTTAGATCCTTCAAAAATCTGAAATGGTCTACTGTCCACAATAGCACGACCTGCAATATGATCGTAGGTATACCCTTTAGCTCCCACTAACTGCATTAGCGACTGAGCTGCATTTTGCATCAAATCGGTGAGGACTGTCTTAACAGAATTGGCTTGGAGGTCTTCTTTTGAGAGATCTACATCCATTCCTGCTTTTTCGGTTGTATTTGCACACATTGCAGAGCAAATAGTAAACGATGCCTGCAATTCGGCAAGTCTGCGTTTTACTTGGTCGTAATTAAAGAGACTTTGACCACCCACAAAACGCTCCTTGCAGTGTGCTACGGCCTCGTCGAGCATTCGGCGCAAGAATCCCATTCCCATACCAGGAAATTGGATACGGCTGCGGTGCAATATATCGAGCATCATCTTTAGTCCAGTATGTTCAGGCTCTAATCGATGTGATTTAGGTACTACGATGTTAAGCTCGTTGCGTCCATACGGAAGCATCATGAGACCCAAATTCCGATACAACTCAGTGACCTCTAGACCAGGATTACGTGTATCGTGAACAAAAAAGTCGATGTCGCGTGCGAGGTCGCCATTATCGTTGCGGCGACGTGCCGTAACTAGCCAGAAATCAGCCCAGCTGGTCAGTCCACCCCAATGCTTGGTACCATTTATGGCAAATCCTTTAGACTGCTCTTCGAAGCTGGTCTGCATCTTCAATGCGTCGGAGCCAAAATCGGGTTCGGTGATCATGAGTCCACCTAGAGCATTGTGATGCATGAAGCGATTGAAAATAGCTTGTTTAGCTTCCTCAGTGCCGTAATTTGCCAATGGTTGCAGAAATAGCGCACCATTGATGCCAACCATGAGTGATAAGGCAAGTGATTCATATCCACTTGTTTCTAAAACGGACAGACACTCACCTACTTTGCCGCCGCGTCCTTCGTACTCAGATGGGATAAAAACGGATAAGGGTTTGTGCTCTAGGATCCCACTCAGCATATCGGCAGGTATACCCCGCTGTTCTTGTAGGTGAGTTTTATTCTGAGGATCAGAAAACAGATTTTGTAATTTCTCTTTGTATTGGTTCAGGTAGGAACTGAACGACGGCTGTGCAACTTGTTGCTCGGCGCTAATGATCTGAGTTTGCAAGGGATGAAATTGATCTGAATTAGGCAGTTTACGTTATCATAATATACGGCTGAAACTATTAATAATTATGTAAAAGAACACCCCTGCAGCAGTTTGGAATTTTACAATGTAATTGCTGCAGGGGTTATAAAGTTCGCCTACTTGATCAAACTTACTTTCTGGAAAGCAGTTTGCGATCCCGACTTAAGTTGAATGATGTACACACCTGTTGGCAAGCCATTGGCATCTACGCTAAATTGGTGAATTCCAGAAAGCTTTTGACCAAGGTCGAAGAATCGGACTTGCCTACCTAGTATGTCATAAACAGAAATGGAAGTATGATTTGTCTGCATCAGTGCGAACTTGACCGTAGTTGTGGGATTAAACGGATTAGGCCAAGCCGGTAGAAGCTCGAATTTTGATGGCAAGTCAGACCCGAAGTCCAACGACGTATTCAACCTCCTCAGCGGGAACATCGCCCCAGACGTCACACCCGGCGACAGTGATATCCGGGGATACACAAACCCGCTTGGCAAGCTCCAATTCGAGCCAACTTCTGGTATGATTTCATAGTTACCAGATTTGTCGCTCATGAGCTCATAATTGCCGCCTGCATCAGTAATTGAATAAGCTTCTCCGACATCATAAGCTCTGTTTCCGTTCTCATCCCAAAACACACGGATGCCTTCTATTCCTTCCTCATCCGCATCTTCCCAGTTGCTGTTACCATTTTTATCGTCATACACAACGCCGGTCACGGTCCACTCGGAGGCCAGCGGAGCAACATCGAACACATAGTCCTCGACTTCACCCCTGAACGCAAGGCCGATACTGCTTGTGCCTGGATCAGCTGATAATCGCACCCGCATGAACAACTTATCGTCGGTAATTGTGTAAGGTGGAGTGAATTCAAAGCTAAACGTTCCACTACTTACTTGAGCATCTCGTACAACTACCCCGCTTATGTCGTTGAAGGCGCCGACACTGTTGTAATCGATCCATATTGTGAGGTATCCATTGCCGGTCACAGATATCGGGATGGTAACTTGTTGCCCACGAGTCAAGAGGACAGGGCTGAGTCCGTCATCGGAATCGTTGTCGGCGTCGATCGACGGCCTTCCGTCAGGCTCGGTATCCAATCCGGAACCCAAATACAAAGGTGGGGCTGAGTGATTGGGTTGAATGTGACGCGCGCCATCATTGGATCTGCGCAGTATATCTCCGTCCAACTTCCACTTAAAAGGGTCTGGCCTAAGCAGAGTACCGTACGACTGTGGAGCATCGCCAAAATCTGCCTTGTAAATACCCAAATCGAATCCGTATTGAGCTATGAATTGCACATGGTGAATCTGAAACGCCAAGCTGCCGGCTGCAGTTCGATATTGAACCGGTTGACTCGAAGTATTTGCAATCAACGGGCTGTTCAATGCCGGTGCCCTCAACGTATGACCAACAACATGAATAGCATTGCTGGCTGAAAATGAATTGCTCAACGACAGAACCGTGAGATTTAAATCCAACTTGACATGTGCGTTTATGCTACCCATCGGAAGTCGCAGCTCACCAGTTGTTTTCGTCTGGTTCTTGAGGGTGGTTCTAAGGGCGCCGAATAGACCAGACCATCCAGACAAATTTAATTCAATGACCTCAAATTCGACTACGTCGTCCGAACCAGAGATCGTTGGATTCTGTTGGGAAATGACCATGCTTCCCGAAAAGTGCACACGCTCATCGGGGGTGCCATCATTGTCCACGTCTAACCACAAGGCAACTCCTGCAACAAGTGTATCGATTCTTGCAGTAGCCGATCGCAGCCACGAGGTGTTCGTAGCCTTCTGCACAAAGTTATAGCCTGCCATTTCTTTACCTATATGCTCACCAGGACGCAGTATCACTCTGTAAATCGCACCGTTCGTGACTCCTAGCTGAGATGGTTTGGCAGATTCTGGATAAACGGCCGTGTAGTTCGATTCATCCACCTGAACCCAATAATCGCCCGCTTTCAGGTTTTCGAAAATGTAATAACCATTTGAATCTGTAGTCGTAGACCAATTCTCCGTTTGTCCGATGTCGTTAGTTCCAGTCAAGTTGACTTTTTTGCCACCAAGCCCCATTTGGAGCGGCGACCAATCATGCCAGTATTCGTCTAAACTGTAGTTGTAGTAGACGTGACCTGAAATACTTCCTAGACCAGGGGGCACGGGCGCCTCGATTTTACCAAACAGCAGATCGTTGTTTTGCTCACCTCCCGTAAGTGTCAACTCAAAAGCCAGACCATCGCCACCGCTTAGACCAACCGGAAACGTTTGAGTCCAACCTGCATCCAAATCAGCACGAACGCGAAATGTGCCCTCTGGAATTTGGTCTATCTGAAAGAAACCGTTGGCATCAGTCAAATCGGACAGCTCGCCAGTGTCATACGAGTCGTTCAAGTTTGAGTCTACATAAATTCGGACATTTTGAATCCCAGGTTCTGCAATGTCACGGTTTCCATTGCTGTTTACATCGTGGAACACGATGCCACTCACCGTCACAAAAGGATTGGCCTGTTGTAGCTGACTCACGCCAAAGTTTAAACCGCTGGCATTTGGCGCATTTGCATTCAGCAGAAGCACGTGCTTGAAACCTGCCTGCTGTGGTGGTGACGTCTGCTCCCATCCCTGCTGCACATTCACACGGATGACATATCCTTGAAACGGCATGTTGTCGAATAGGTACACACCGTTGGCATTGGTCACCGAAAAAGGCTCGCCTTGATCCAATTGCCCGTTGTCGTTATTGTCGATAAATGCGACCCATCCTTGAAGCAGGGGTTCACCTTGGTTTCGTTGCCCGTTTTTATCGAGGTCATTCCAAACCACTCCGGATATGCTTCCGCTTGTTGGGGGCGCGAATAGGTTGCGGTTACCGAAAAGCAGATCGTTCTTTGATTGTCCTGCCGACAAGGTCACTTCAACGGATCGCCCATCACTGCCCTGCGCACCGGATGGCGTGGTCTGAACCCAACCAAAAATGGGGGCTTCGCGGACCAGAAATGTGCCGGCCGGAATGTTGACAATTTGAAACAAGCCATTTGCATCACTAACACCCGAAGGCTCACCTTGATCAAACTGCTCGTTGGCGTTCAGGTCTGCATAAAATGTAAAACCAGCCAAGAAGGGTTCGTTGAGATCCTTTACGCCATTGCCATTAAGGTCGTCAAATTTGTGACCACTCACGCTCACGATCTGGGCCTGACCGGCTTCATGGTAGTAGATCTTGAAGGGATGCCCACCATAGGCACCATTAGGGAATGCCGTGTTCCACTGCTCTGATGGCGAGTCTAAAAACTCGATTCCAGGGATGAAATCAAGACCTGCAATCTTTCCTAAAACCTGATTATTTGGACGTCTATGTGTGTAGATCCGTATTTCACCTGAAGCCTCAATAGTTGAAGCAGTGCTCGTGTAAAACCCTCCCGGACCGGGGTTTTGGCTCGTAAGAAACCTGGAATCGACCACGATGGTCACTTTGCCGGAGTGCGACCGCACTATCGTGTCGTCGCTGAGTGTCATATCGTCGCTCGACGAAAGGCGCACATCGCCCGATGATAGCGTTTCAATTCGCGCATTGGCCAGCACAAACTTGTCATAGGATTGAGATTCGCCTCCGCTAAGTTCGATGTCGCCGGACACCTGCGGGTCTTGTGGATCACCTGTCACAATCGTGCTTCCCTGCACAAGCATCGATGCCGTTCCAAGTTGCGATGGCGTAAGTGTCTCGGTAGTACCGTTGATCGTGACGTTATTTTTTACGGCATGAATCAAGCTACCATCGGTGATGAGTACACCGTACTTGCTGTCAGGCACGGCGCCAGCGTTGCCAGTGATGGATATCGGACCATTCAGGGTTTTGATGACGGCATCCCCCGATGGAGATGGTGCGCTACCTTGCAAACTCAACGGTAATGTGGCCTGTAGCAAATTCTGTGCGATCCAAACACCAACCCCATACTCGCCCATGCTTGGACTTATGCCATGGATGATAATGTCTTCAAGTGCACTTGACAATGCTCGCGGGGAATTATGAATCAGCACTCCAACACACTGCTCACCACCCACATTGGTGTTCCCGACCAATTCAATTCTTCGCGGAGTGGTGATTTCGGCATTGTTGCGTAGTACAATACCACGGAGAAAGTCGCCCTGGGCCTGAGCAAGCCCTTGGATATGCACATTGCTTTGGAACGAATAGATGCTGTTATCTAGAAGTATGGCGGTATGATTGCTGCCCACATTGCCGATTTCGGAGGTCATAGTTAATACATGGCCACCTAGATTTGATTGGTTCGAAAACTGAACTCCGATTAGGTTGTCAGCATCGTTCGACAACATCGAGCTAACTTGTACATCGCCAAGTTCAGAGGATATCGACGCCTGATCGGTTACAACCAAACCCTTTGTACCTGAGCCGCCAGCCACTTGTGCCACCAAGTAAATATCCGTGTCGCCATGGCCTATTATGTCTAAGTCTCCTTGAATAAGCACGCCAATCGAAGGCCTTGAGTTATTGAAAACGTTACCCAACAATGTTATCTGCCCGTCTTGGACCGCTATGTCAACTCCGGAACCAGATACATGGATGCCGTATGATGCTGTGTTTGCCTGCTGGGCATCACCCTGCACATAAAACTCGCCTTCTGTGATGTTGATTTCCGTGTCCACCATCTTGACCCCATAGTTGGTGCCAAAGGTGAAGCCGGCGATTCCATGGACCCCGACATCGCCCTTGGTCGAAATAATCCTTCCACCGGTTAGGTCGACCCCAACTTGGTCGTCAACGATCAAAACATTTACGGGTTGCGTACCGTCGGAGCGAAGAATGACATTGCCACCGTTTGTGGGATTCAGTAGCCATTGGGTGGCATTGGGGTTGGACGGCGAGTTCCCAGTTGGTTTGAAATAGTTTAGCGCGTGTATCGTAAGGGTCGACGCCGTGTTCCAGCCGATCTCGACGTCATTGTCTATGAATATGCGACCCTGACCGCCATTCACGAAGGCTTGGTTATCGCTTGCAATAGTCAAGTCGCCCAAGGCTAACTGCTGCATGATCCAGCCGTCGGTGTAGATGGGAGGTGCGTTTTGTGCCACACCGCCACGTACGATCGAGATGTCGGCACGACCCAGCTGGGCCATCGACACCGATGTCGTCAGAAATATCAGTAAGAATAAGATGATCGATTTCATATCGAGAGGATTTGAGAGTTGATTGCAACGTCAGTTGACATGTCACCTATAGAATTTTGGGCCTTAATAGGGTCAGTCATCTCAAAAAAAAACCGCCCCAACACGAATCGGGGCGGCTTCTCACGTTTCTCAAGCAACTCTCCTACTTGATCAACGTAATTTTGTGGCTCCTGACCTGGCCGTTTGAAACGAGTCGGCCGATATAAACACCTGACGCCAAATCTGCCGCATCCAATCGAATGTGGTGCTTACCTGAATGCATCGGTTGGTCGAGCACGGATTTAACCCTTCTGCCGGTGATGTCATACAGGTCATAACGTACATTCCCGGCCTGTGGCAGATCGAATGCGACGGTCGTGGCTGGATTGAAGGGGTTCGGATAAGCATCATGGAGTTTAAAGTCGCTAGGGAGACTGGATTGATCACCCGTATCTGAAGTGCTGTACTGGCCTCCAAACATGAACCAATGAGGATTGTATATCGGTATGCCTAAGCCAATGGGGGTTGTCGTGTTCGATTCGAGATGTATAAAGAAAAGGGCCCCAAACTGTGCCGAACTGAACGTCAGATACTTATTGTCGGGCGAAAAGGACGGCCTCGACCCATCGGTGAGTGGAGTGCCGCCGATCGAGGATGTCGGCAAATTGAAATTGGTCTGCGTGTTCCGGTTGAAATTGACAAGCACGATATCCATGACACCTGTGTTATTCTGCATCGTGTTGAATGCGAGAATATTCGGATGAAGCTTGCTGTAGGTGATATTCCCGATGCTGATGTCGACAGGTTGACCCGGTATCATGTTAAAAATGGTGCCGGCATTGAAATCCATCTCAAAAACGGACCAGAAATCGTAATCGCCGTTTTTCATCGATATCCGGTTCAATGCATCGAAAACAAGTCTGGGTTTTGCGGGATCAGGCGACCACGAAACTACGTCGGGGTAGAGCACTGTCGACAATTTGATTCCCTGACCGGTTGTTTCGGGCATAATGGGCACATTCACAACGGAAGATCCATCGGTAAAATATAGCGTGGCATCGTTGGTGTATGCAGAGACCAATGCGGCCATGTTTCCCTGAGGATTGATACTCACGTTCCAAATATCGCCAGGCGTGTGAATGAACAGATTCTGAAACTCATAGACCTGCATGTCGTTTAAATCCACGTAAGCCAACCGATTACTTGTGTTCACGAAATACAAGTTTTGGCCATTCACAGGAGCCGAGAGCTGGGCACGATCAGATCCCTGTTGCGAAACACGGGCTACAGCAGCTGGGTGATTGATATAACCCACTGTTACATTGAGAGGATTCGTCATGTCAACCAACCCAAGCTTGCCATCATCGTCCATGAAGGCGACAAAACTTTTTTCACCTGTTATCGGAGGCACAGGTGGAGGTGTTTCTGGTTTAGGATCAGGATTCGACCCATCTGTCTCAACTATGCCCACAGTGTCGTGAGCTTGCATGATAACTGAGACCTCATGGCTGTTGGGCCCAAAAAGATCTGTGGCCGACTGTATGAGGGCCCTTCTCGAATCGATGAACTGTGAATTTCGGGTCAAGTAGTGCATAAGTGCCCGATAATAGATCTCCGCCGTCTTGTCGAATCCTATCGTGGTTGCAATCAGAGCTGCCGCACGGTTAGGGATGCCACTGTTGCGGTGAACGCCACCGTTGTTCTCACTGGCAGGCAAATGGAGGAAGTCGGACATGTGTGCCGGCTGGCGATTCTGGGGCGGGAGTTTCGTGCTGGCAGGATTGAGCATGTTTCGCATGGATTCCCTCTCGGCAGGGTTGTATAACCCTTCGCCAACGAGCATCGACATGTCGTTCTGTACAAGATTGCCAAACAAGTCGGAGTACGACTCATTCAGCGACCCCGATTGGAATTGGTACACGAGTCCGGCCGTGTACTCAACCACAGCATGGGTGAATTCGTGTCCGGCAACATCAAGAATTCCAGGTATGGGAGTGACCCCCCCGCTGCCGAAACCCATCACCCCGTTGAACCAAAACGCATTGATCATGGCCTGGCCATTGAACGTGACATGCACTACAACCCGTATGGTGCCGCCTTTATCGTCGTAGCTGTTCCGATTGAACTTATCTAGGAAGTAGCGGTAGGTTGTGTGCATATTGTTGTGTGCCGACACCGCTTGGCGATCGCTCCAAGTGTTGTTCGTGGATGCAACCACTTGCAGGGCATCTGGTGTCTCCCAATCTTGATTGTTGTTCGTGATGGTGAGAATGCCGCCGAGTATCTTTTGCTCCTGTTCCGATTTTATGACGTCGAGGCTGGGTGTATCCCAAAGCATGAAATAGGGTCCCAAGGGGTCTTTTGGATCCATGAAGGTTCGGAGCGGGACTGATTTTCCTTGCAGATCTACTGCGTTGACCGAATGGAATGTGCCTCCAAAGAAATTCACATTCGATGGGTCAGATGCACCCGGAGCTGACTTCGGTGCAAAGTTTGACTTTTTTGCGACAGGATTATGTGAGTCGGAGCAGAGCTTTGAAAACTGATTGAGCACTTCACCAGTCCCGGCATCTACGAATACATGATACCATTCACTTCCGTTTGGATGCAGCTCAATCTCATAGGCAGGGACCATTATGCCACTCTTATTGGGATACCATATCTGCTGAACTACGGGATCGGGACGGCTGAGCCATTTTCTGAACACCGGCGATATTTCCTCGTAAATGCCTTGCTTTCTGTAATCCTCAATGACATGATCTACCACGGTTTGATCTGAATAGGCACTTTCCCACCGCTGTGTTGGATTGTGATGCTTTGCAGCACCTTGAATGGCATAAACTTGTCCCATATGATTGGCATGGACAAATATCTGGCTTCCAAACACATTGCGACCATCAACAGATTGGTTCATTTTCCAGTGCGTTGAACCGATTTTGTCCGTCAGGAGCGTATCTAGTCTCAGTTGCCCCTTTAAACCGGACGTTCCTAATTGGCTTGAGTACTGGTCTACCAAATGTTCGATGATACCCATGAGAGCGGGGTCATTACCGGCCGATTTCGATACGGGAATCATGTAGGGTGTTTTCGACAAATCAATCCAAGTATTCCCGCCATTCGTTATCGACGCAGTTTTTTGTACAGTGCCTGTTGCATCGTACCATGACACACCGTCGCGGATGGTTTCGAATCGGGCGTGTCCGACCGATACGGCACCCCGCAGACCTTTCGATTGCCGCGTTGATTCAAACCAATTTCGGATATCCACGTTTTGCGTCGATTTACTAGTTGGCACTGGCATCGTACGCGGGTCGTATTGTGGTTTGCCAGGCTGGGCCGAAGAATATGACGCGAAAACAAGCAGCTTGACAAGCAGGAGAGTTAGTGTTTTCATAGGATGGAGTATTATTGGTACCGATTTACATCAACTCTATAGAAATCCATCTCCCATTTGGTTCAAATCTTGAAAAAAAATCTCATATTTGCCCAAAACGTGTCGTGTCAAACTACCAATGAGGAGAATCCATGTCTGATTTGCATGAAATTGAACGCATTTTCACGGAACTGTCGGAACTAGGTGCCGAAAAGCGCCAGAATCAACTTGAGGCGTTGAGGCTAGAGAATCCAGAAATCGCAACTCGCATAGAGAGCTTGTTTCTGGCACTCGATGATGCATCGAGTACTTTAGACCAATCAGCATCCATATTCGAGCGGGTGTCTCCATTGCTCGACGAAGCCGGAAAGTCAACGGTGCAGATCGACAGGTACGAAATCCTGTCCATAATTTGCCGAGGAGGGATGGGAACAGTATATCATGCCATCAGAAACGACACCTATCGCCAAGAAGTGGCAATAAAGGTTTTGCATCCCGGATTGATGGACTCGACATCAACCAAGCGTTTTGAATGGGAACGGCAGGTATTGGCCAGGATTAAACATCCCGGCGTAGCCAGAATCATGGACGGTGGGACAACCAAAGACGGCAACCTCTTCTATGTGATGGAATTAGTAGAGGGCTTGGAGATGCGGGATTGGCTTAGTTCTAAGCAACCCAACCTTACTGAAAGGCTGCATTGCTTGAGGAGTGTGGCGGAGGCTGTTGCAGAGGCACACCGACTTTTGATCATCCACCGCGACATAAAACCAGCCAATGTGCGAATTGATCAGAATGGTCAGCCGAAACTGCTTGACTTCGGAATCGCAAAGCAAATTGATCATTCGGCTGACAGCAGTGTGACCACAACACGAAGTAGGGTCTATTCGCCCGAGTATGCAGCACCGGAACAGATTCGAGGAGATGAACTTACCACTGCAGTCGACATTTATGGTCTTGGAATGCTCATGTACGTAATGCTTGCAGGAGGATCTCCATATGAAACAAAAGGCAAAAATTTACACGACGTTGAGCAGGTCATCCTTAACGATACGCCAAAGCGAATGTCCAGCCTGGCCCACATAAATGGGTCAAATGCCCCATGCAAGAGTGATGCTTTAATCGGCGATTTAGATGCAATCGCATTAAAGGCCATACGAAAAGAAACCGAATTGAGATACGCAAGCGTTCAGCAGTTCATTGATGACATTGACCGATTTATGGAGCAAAAACCTGTACTAGCTCGTGAAGGAAGCACCCGATATCGATTGCAGAAGTTTATGCGCCGCAATAAGCTGGCAGTTATCGGATCTGCCATGATCATTGTGCTTATACTTGGCCTAAGCTTACTTTCTGTTTATACAGCCATCGTAACGGATCAGAAGAATCGCGAAATTATTGCCGAACGCGATCGTGCGCAGGCGGTGTCAGACTTCATGCTGAGTGTATTCCGGTCAGGTAATCCCTTTTCGAACCAAGATCCTAACATTACAGCTAGGCAGCTACTGGAAATTGGCACGAAACGCATAGACAGTCTATACCGAGACAATCCTGATCTGGCACTATACATGAAATTCCCGATCGCATCTGCGTTTAGGAGCATTGGCATGTTTTCAAAGGCAGATTCCATTTATGCTGAGCTTCTTCATGACATCCAAAACCAAAAACCAAACGGAAGCATAGAGGAATTGTCGATCATCTTAGATATCGCAATCATCCGAGATCAGTTGGGCGACTACAAAACAGCCGATTCTTTATTTGTGCTGATACAGGAAAAAGCCAGATTGTGGGGTTTAGAAAACGACCCGAAGGTTATTGAAGCCTATGCTGAGCACGCAATTTCGACCACCAAACAAAACAAACCCATCGATGTGTTTCAGCAGCAGTTACTGAAGAATATCGAAACATTGAAAGCGGACGGGAAAGGTGGATCATATCCTCATATTACAACCCTGATGGCTCTCGGATCCTCCTATTATTATACTGACCCATCCCTTGGATTACCATTTCTGGAGGAAGCCGACAGTTTGTTCAAAGTTGCCGGTCTCGGTGAGTCGAGCATAACATTAATGCTGACCAATAATTTGGCATTGTTCTACCAGAATAGCGGAAACATACAAAAAGCTGATCAGAGTTATAAAAAACTGCTGTTTCTCATCGACACCTATATGTCAGACAATATCAGTTATTCATCGTTGGCCTATACCAATTACGCCACTTTTCTAAAAGAGTCTGACTTGATAGCCGAAGCGTTGGTTGCCTTGCAGAAAGCATATGACATTCAGCAAAATAGTGGAAGCCCCATCCCATACAACATGTTCCTGATATATGGTAACTACGGAATACTGCACCAGGAACTTGGAAATCATTCAATTGCACTCGACTACTTCGACAAGACCCATGAACTTGGATTAACCTTAATCGGAGAAGAGCATGAGTTCATGGCAATGCTTCATACATACCGAGGTATCTCTATGGCACATATGGGCAAAATGCAAGATGCTCTGGATATGATTGACAAAGGTGTGCAAATACGACTCAGATCAGGCGGTGAACAGAATTGGTACTTGGGTGATTCGGAGTATGCATTGTCTGAATTGGCTTTAATAGCAGGTAAGTACATGGATGCGATTACCCATCTTAGGCGTTCAATAGCGCTATATAGATCAATTCATCCAGCAGACCAACACCAAGTGATGAAATCAACCGACCGCCTGATCGATGTATATGGCATGATGGGGGATCGTGAGCAGGTGGAGAATGTGATAAGTCAGTATTTGAAAGAATTGGAAGAAGCTGAAAACAGTAATGCCAAAGCGATTTCGAAGTATCGGGATAAGCTAGCTCATTTAGTGCGATAGTGAGTCACGCAACTCATTAGCAAGCCATGCTTTAGCGAAGTTCCATCTACGCTTTACCGTAGATGGCGAAATGTTTAGTGCTTCTGCGACTTCTTCTATTGTAGCAGCACCGTAGAAACGCATTTCAATTATGGATGCCAATTCCTTGTCTTGTGATTCAAGCGATGTTATTGCTTCATCGAGTTGAAGGATATTGTCATCTTCGAACAAAATGTTTTCAACGTCCTCTATTAGGATACGGTTCTTTCTTTCGCCTCTCTTCTGCGCATTGTTTCGTTTTGCCTCATCCAGGAGAACCCATCGTATAGCCTTCGACATTATCTTCAAAAAGTGTATCCGGTCGTTGAGAATTAATCCAGTATGATCTGCGATCTTGATATAAGCTTCGTGTACGATCGCAGTAGTGTTCAGAGTTAAATTTGAGTTGAAATTCAACCGTTGCTGATGGGCGTTTCGATGAATCTCGTGATAGAGTACCTGCACTAATGACTCAATATTTACAGAGCTGTCTGCTGTGAGTTCTTTCAGTATGTCGTGTATTGTGTTCACACGACAAATATACAAAACCATTCATTAAACGAAGAAAGCCCCAGAGTCAGTTGCGACAGTGGGGCTTTCGGGGTAAAA
>CAZVRJ010000031.1:0-27748 GCA_964629885.1 uncultured Chitinophagales bacterium
CGACGATGGCCAAAATGACACCCACATTTAGGGCGGCTGTGAATAGCACACCCAAGATAAATCTCATAAGAGTATGCATGTTGAAAGCCCAGAACTTTCGGTCGGGCATGCCGGGACTGTGAATGGAGAGGCTCACAAAAACGTGGGATGCCAAGAATAATAATCCCCATTGAAGAAAAACGTTCTGTGTTAGTCCCATTCGGGTGTCGGGCAGCCAAAGGCCATAGCCGATAATAACGGCGCCTAAACCTGTAAAAAGAATGGCCTTCCACTTAAATGCTACTGGCACCATTTCGGTGCGAAGGTGTAAGGCTATACTCAAAGGTATTCCTAAAACGGTAGCTAACAGCCATGAGATGACCGATGCCTGCATTTTATCGGAATAGTCGAGTTCGAGCATGATGAGGGCCAAGATGGTCGTGGCCAATGCAAAGAACATCGTGACCGGGAAACGCTCTACCGAATCGCGAATCAGTTCAACAGATCTGGATATCCATTTTGACAACATATACGCACTCCATTTTTCTGGTGCCGGTTCCCCGGTGTTTTATGCTACTGCGAGTATTAATGTACTACGTTATCAAATCAAAAATCAGGGGTTGGGTACAAATCTGTAACCGAGGCCGTGGATTGTGAGCACATGACGTGGATGGCGGGGTACATCTTCCAGTTTTTGCCGGAGCCATGCAATGTGGACATCTACTGTACGGGTGTTTGGCATGGCGTCGTAACCCCAAACCTCATTTAGAAGCGTATCGCGCGATATCACCTCGTCAGGGTGAACCAAGAAGTAGCGAAGCAGGTGGTACTCGCGTGCCGACATCTGGATGAGCTGGCCGTCTTTTTTAAGCTCAGCCGTACGTGTGTTTAGCTCAAAATTACCGAATCGAACCACATCTGCCGTCAATTTATGGCTTGCGGTAATGTGTGATCTTCGCAACGCTGCCTCAATCCTGGCAAGCAGTTCGGTGGTATCGAACGGTTTGGTCACGTAATCGTCGGCACCGAGCTTGAGACCTAGTACTTTGTCGATGGTCTGGCTTTTAGCCGATAGCATGATTACAGGGCAGCTCACGCCGTGTTGGCGGAGGTCGCGCAAGATGTCATAACCCCCTTTGCGAGGTAGCATAATGTCGAGAAGAATAATGTCGTACGATTTGAGGATTGCAGCTTGATAACCACTTTCACCATCCTTTTCAACATCCAGCAGATAGCCCTCGCTTTGCAGCCGGTCTCCCAGTGTCATCACCAAGCCATCCTCGTCTTCTACCATCAGAATGTTGTATTTCATGGTGCGACTATGTTTAATGGTTCCTACTGTAACCAGTTAAATGAAAGCGTGAACGTCGATCCCACACCGTATGAGCTTGTGACAGCAATGTTGCCGTCGTGCTGTTGCATGATGCTTTTCACGATGCTCAATCCAAGTCCATTTCCCTTAATCTGCTGATCGCGGATCCCGCGGGCGCGATAGAATGGTTCAAAAATTTTGTCTAATTCATCCTTTTGGATGCCCTGTCCATTATCTGTTACATCGATGCATACGCTGTGCTTGCCCCCGTTCGCCTTATTGTAAACTCGGATGTTTACCAAAGGTTCATTATTGCTGTACTTTACGGCATTGATCACCAAATTTTGGATGACTGAAATCAATCCAGATGTGTCAGCCATAATATTTGGGCATGGTTCGAAAGAGACATTAACGGACACTTTTTCGGGGTCTACCCGTTCACCAAGCCCTTTTAAGCTATGCAGGACCAATATATGGGGCTCGGCAGGCTTGTAATCATATCGCCTTTGCCCTGATTGTATGCCTGAGAACTCGAGCACTTGCTCTATTAGGTCGTTCAGTCGCATGCTTTCTGAATGTATCAGCTTTCCATATCTGCGGGCTCCATTTTCGTCTTTGATCAATCCGGCTGTCATATTGTCGCCAGCCGAACGTATAACCGACAATGGGGTGCGAAGTTCGTGCGAAACACCTGCTACGAATTCCATCTGCTGCCGCGCCAGTTCGTTCGCTTTCGCAGTATTGCGGAAAATGAGCATAAATCCGAGTCCCAATATGGAGAGTATACCCAAGCTCAATACACTCGAATTGCGACGAAACTGGTTGGCAGCTGCATCGATGGATCCGAGGTTGTGGCGAACGTATAAATTCCAGGTTGGGGCGAAATTTGATTGAAAACTTGCCTGGTTGAAAGTAATTGCTGGCGCAGGAACCAGTGAGTCTGATGATCTACTCGTTGTGAAACTATAGCTATAACTACGTCTCACGCTATCGGGGACTGCGGGCAATGCAAATTGAGATGACCGGTTACGAATCACTACATTTGCACCCGTATTCATGATGAAGAAGTTCGTCTCCTTCGGGTGGGTAATTGGAATTACAGCATCGGCATTCTCTATGGTGCCAGCATCTCCGAATCCGCCGTAGTACACGAACGTATCTGCGCTGTCGACCTGGGCAATGCTGATGTTATAGTCGAGCGATCCGTCGTACATGAGGTGCTTGGCAGTGAGCACCGGTATGACCTGATCTTTCATGTAATTGCGGTCGATGACCAAAATGAGCTGAGTGGCAGGCACTGATTTAGTTTGCACAACCGCGGTTCGTCCTGCGGCGCTGTTGATTCTTACGATGGCATTTGTGGCAATCGAAGCCAGCTCGGTGCTTTTTATTGTTTGCGACACCCTAAGCGAGCCATCGTGTGCCAACGAAACCGGATCGATGGCGTTGACGAGCAGCATCGATTCATCCCCAAACACAGTGGCTAAGTTTGGAATCATTGCTGCGGCCGGATTATTGGGTGTTCTACCCAAAATCTCTATGATATGCTCCGATGGTGGCTTCCTGTGGACACTACCCGACGCAGAAATCGACACGAACTGTGAATCTTGAGGGGATTTATGGATGACCAAGATCGATTCGATCAGCCCAGGGTAATCGGCGGTGCTTCTCCACTCGGTCCAAATTCGGTCGACCGATTCGATTAAGACACTCAAAGAATCGCCCGTTTTGTCGATAAACTGAAACTCATTGTGCGTCGACTGAAGGATCTCGGTTAATTCTTCTGCGAGACGGGCAGCGCCAATTTCGACATTTTCCTTCATCCGTTCGCGTTGGCCGTTGCTCAGATCTCGTAACCACACAATTTGCAAGGCAGCCAGCGTGAGCAGTGCCACGACCAAAATTGCCGGTACAATGAGGTTGCGATAAGTGTTCTTACTGTTGAGCATGACCAAAAGTATCCTCTTTCGTCGACAATTGTGATAAACACTCGCCTGATTTTACATCCTTAACATTCATTTAGAGTTTCCTTAACCATTCGAAGCTATTTATGTGAAATCTTTGCATCGACATCTAACACAAATCCAAAATGTACTATGCATCGATTAACGCAATTTGGGATCGCAGTTGTATGTGCGATCATGATTACAGGACTACTGAACACCGTACTTGCACAGCAAGTGATGCGCTTTCAGGCAAGTGAGGATACTGCACTCATGATTGATTTCCGTGCCACAGCTAAAGACATGAATGGAAAGTTGACTGTGGAAAACCTGTTGCCGATGCCCAGCGGATCGGAGTCGTCGCTGAAAGTGGGTGATGTCGTGATTTCGCTGAACGGGAAATCCATCAAAACAGCCAAAGATTGGAAAACACAGTACGAGAGCATTGCTGAAAATGCAAATCTCAAACTTGTGGTGACGCGCGACGGCAAGAACCACGAATTCACAGCCGAGAAGACGGCAGCGGGATCAGGTGGCCGACAAGTGGTGACTATGGGTGCCGGTGGACAAGGGAGCGCAGCCTTTGCTTCGGGTGGGGGAGCGTCTGAGAACATAAGGGCAAGCAAACACCTTACGAGTGTAGTTTTTAACGAAGCTGACGGTAAGATCAAAGTTGTTGGAATCATGCAGCTCAACGGTTCTGATGTAAGCTCGATCACATTGAAGCCAGGCGACGTCGTTTTGGGACTCAACGGCACCTTCGTGAAGACATTTGACGAGCTCGATACCCAGCTGTCGAAGACGGAATCGGGCGGGAATCTGAGGTTTGCCGTCGAACGTAACGGGGAGCGGCAATTCGTGAGCATGAAGAAGCCATCATCCAACTAAGATTTTTCATGAACAAGCATTTAAAAATCGGTCTGTGGGCCGCGATCTTCCTGCTTTTGGTTGGGTTTGCCAATGTCGTTGAGGTTTATGCCCAGTCGAGCTTCTACAATCAGCGCGACGACCAGTACAGGCTGCTGGGGCTAAAACGTGCCAAGGAGGCTTATGATGTGGCCAAAGAGGACTTTGACCGGCAGAAGTCGCTATTCGACAGAACCATGATATCGAGCAGGGACTTGGAGCAGGCGAGAAATCGGCTTGCCGATGCCGAGGTAAACTTCCAGCAGTCGCTGCTTGCCGTGCTATTTGAGCAGCAGTACATCACCGTGACGTCGGCTGTGAAATATCAAGACAAAGATTCTCGCAAACGGGTGAGGTTGAGTTTGGCCAACGCATCGGGGGGAAGTGCGGAGTATAGGAAACTCATTAACATCGACGACGAGCTATTCAACTCACTACAGCCCGACATCATCAACAACGTGTATGTTTCTATCACGAATGATGCCGGTGCTATTATCAGCCAACCCTATGAGGTCAAGATCGATCAGTTAATATACAATCGTCCACAGACACTGAATTTCGGCTTGCTCGAAGACCTCGACGCAGTTACGGTTAACCTGATCTACGGATCGGGCACTCAGCGATCTGCCAAGATCTTCCTTCAAAAGGATGCATCGGTCGATCGCGTGATCGTACAGAGCCAGCAGTTTTCGCAGGAGGCCGAATTGGGTGGCAATGCAACCTATGCCATGACCTTGGAGCTGTTCAGCGGCCGAACGAACACCTTCAAATTGGATGTGGTGAATCTGCCGCAGCAGATCAACCGGTATTTTGTGGATCCATCATCGAGTGCCCGGCTGAACCAGTTCCAGTTCAACGAAAGCTCAAACACTCGTCGAGCAAACCTCCAGGTGTTCCTGCCCGACAGACCCACCGATCAGGTGCCCATGGATCAACCGGTCGATTTTTTCGTGCTCGCAATACCTCAGGACCGTGTGGCTGAGCTGGGAGACATCCAGCAGAAGACATGGACATCCGATGAGCTTGACGCGCTTGGCATAGGCTATTTACAGCTCGAGCTCATTCCGCGGGGTACGGGCAGGCTTTTGGTGAGGGCAAGGCAGCTTTTTCAGACGGTAAGTTTGGGCGATGCTGTGAGTTTCAGTGTCGAAATGGTAAATGAGGGAAGCCGCCGACTCGACAATGTGGAAGTGGATGCCGACGTGCCTTTGAATTGGACCAAATCGTTCGAGCCGAAGGTGATTGATCAGCTCGAAATCGGGGCTGAACGGAGGGTTGATCTTACATTCACACCACCTGCCGACGTTTCGCCAGGCAAATACGAGATTCGGCTCCGTTCAAGGTCGGTGTCGAACAACCAGCCCGTTAATGGCGAGGATAAAACCTTCACCATCGAAATCAAACCAAGCACGAACATTGGCCTTACCGTACTCCTTTTTCTCTTAATTACGGGGCTTGTGGTCGGAATCGTGTATTTCGGCATCCGCCTCACCCGCCGTTAACCTACCATTTACACTACTATGGAACCAACTGAAACACCAATCATCTACACCGAAGAAACGAGCTCGCCCGTTGAGCGCCGTCCAATTCTTGAGGCCAGAAATTTGTCAAAGCGGTACGAAGATGGACAACTTGCCCTCGACCATGTCAATTTCACCGTGCATTCGGGCGAAATCTATGCCATGTTGGGTGGCAATGGTGCTGGCAAGACTACAGCCATCAACTTGTTTTTGAATTTCATTGAGCCGACCGATGGCGAGGCTATCGTTAATGGTACTGTGACGCATAAGGATCCACTGAAAGCTCGTCAGGGTTTGGCTTATGTCTCTGAGAATGTGCGCTTGTATCCGAACTTTACTGCGATGCAGAACCTCGACTTTTTTGTTCGATTAGGCGGTAAAAATGAATACACCCGCGACGATTATCGTCGAACGCTGCTCAGGGTTGGGTTACAGTCGGATGCACATGATAAGAAGCTCAAGGGATTTTCGAAGGGGATGCAGCAGAAAACGGGCATTGCCATCGCCATCTTAAAAGATGCCCCGGCTATCCTACTCGACGAGCCGACATCTGGCTTGGACCCAAAAGCTGCCTATGAGTTCGTGAAGCTGCTCGAGTCGCTCCGAGATGAAGGTAAGGCCATTCTTATGTCGACCCACGACATATTCAGGGCCAGAGAAGTGGCAGATACGGTTGGCATCATGAACAAAGGTCGCATCGTGATGCAAAAATCCAAAGCCGAGCTCGAAGGAGAAAATCTTGAAGACCTGTACGTGCAATACATGGCCGGCTACATGGAAGAAGTATCTTAATTATTACTGGAGAATACGATGATACGATTGTTGATCGAAAAAGAGCTTAGAGAGCAGACTGGCTCTCCGAAGTTCGCCATGACCTTCGGTATATGCTCCATTCTAATATTGGTGAGTTTTCTCATCGGTGCACGAAATTTCACGGTCAGCATGGAGCAATACCAGGCTGCTGTGACGGAGAATGCAAGACAGCTAGAAGGATCGAGCTCTTGGATAGGCATATCGCACACCATCTATTTGCCACCACAGCCTCTGTCGGCATTGGTGGGTGGCATATCGAACGATACGGGACGCTCGATTCGCATGAGTTCGGCAGGGGAGCTTAAGGCTGTGAACAGCCGATTCAATGAGGAGCCAATGTTGGCGGTATTTCGGTTTTTGGACTTGGAGTTTCTCTTCTCAATTGTGTTGAGCTTATTTGCCGTGATGTTTGCCTACGATGCAGTTAACGGTGAAAAGGAGCGAGGGACACTACGGCTTGCGCTCTCTAATCCTGTTTCGCGGTCGACATTTATTCTAGGGAAACTGGTAGGCACGTTTCTAGCATTGTTCGTGCCACTTCTGATTCCTGTTGCTTTGGGCATTTTGCTTTTGCCCATTATGGGTGTGAATCTCGACGGTGACGAGCTTATTAGGTTGCTACTCATTCTTGGGGTTGGCTTCTTGTTTTTTGCCACCTTTTTGGTGCTGTCGGTCATGGTTTCGGCTAGTACTCGTCATTCGACATATTCATTCCTGATCATGTTGGTCATATGGATTGGTTGCGTATTGATCATACCGAGGACCGCCGTATTGCTGTCTGCACGTATGGTTGATGTTCCTACCGTCGATGTTGTAGAAAAGCAGAAGCGCGAGTATGCGTCGCAGCTCATGATGGAAGACCGTGCCAAGATGTCGAACTTCAAGCCGGATCCATCAACCCCTCCTCAGGAGATGATCAACGAATTCAGCAAGTTCATGGGTGGACTCGCGAGTGAACGCGATAAGTTGACCACCGAATTCAATGCGCGCCTAAACGAAGACCGAGAGAACCGTCAACGGGATCAGGAACGACTAGCGATGAACTTAGCTAGGGTATCGCCTGCCACATCGATGTCGTTGGCCATGACCAATTTGGCTGGTACATCGATTGCCATGAAGGATCGGTTTGGCGACCAAGCACGCAGCTACCAAGCTAGTTTCCGAACTTTCATGGATGAAAAGAGTCCAGGTGGCATTAACATGGGAGGTGGAACAGTAATGCGGGTGGCAGTAAACCAAAGCGGTTCGAATGTGAGTGTGGGCGGAGCTGAGGACACGAAGATCAATCCGAGCGAACTACCAGTTTTCGAGTACCGAGACGTTTCGTTGGACGATGTGTCGGTGGTTGCCCTGCCCGATATCGCGATCCTCATCGGATTTGGCATCGTGTTCTTTATCGGTGCTTTTGTTCAATTTCTACGGTTTGATGTACGCTAACAACAAAAGGCAATAAACTATGATCTCCATTATTCTAACAAAAGAGCTGAGGGCTATTCTACAGAGCCCTAAGTTTGTGGCCACATTTGCAGTGTACTGCGTACTCATCCTATTGAGTACCTTCATTGGAATACGCGAGTACAAAGCCGCTGTAAGCCAATATGAAATGGCCAAGGTCCTCAATATCGAGGAGGCATCTGGTAAGCGAAGCTGGAACCAGGTGGTGAACCGCGTGTATCGCGAGCCAGATCCCATGCAAATATTTGTGTCGGGCGTTCATTTCGATATTGGGCGCTTTGCTCCCGTTAATACGACTTCACGTCCGTCGTTAACAAGCAGTCACTACTCTGAGGAACCCATCTATGCCGTGTTTCGCTTTGTGGATTTCTCCTTCATCGTGCTTGTTGTGCTCTCACTTATGGCCATTGTGTTCACATACGATGCCATCAGCGGCGAAAGGGAACAGGGCACGCTGAAGTTGATTTTCTCGAACGGCGTTTCGAAATCATCCTACTTACTTGCGAAGGCAATAGGAACATTGATCGCGTTGGTGGTGCCATTACTGATTCCAATTTTGGTTTCGCTTTTGATGGTTCAGTTGTCGCAAGTCGTGTTCAGCTCTGAGCAGTGGATGCGGCTCGGCATCATGTTCGGGGCTTCACTTTTGTATTTCGTCTGTTTCATCTGTCTTGGGTTGTTCGTTTCGGCATTGACTCGACATGCAAACGTATCCTTCTTAGTGCTCCTTCTTGTTTGGATTGTGACGGTGCTTGTTGTGCCGCGCCTATCCATTCTCGTGGCGAACCAGGTCATTCCTGTTCCTACGGTTGCCGAAGTGGAGAGCATTCGCGACGGTTTCAGCAAGGAGCAATGGGCTGCCGAAAGCCGTTCGATTCAAACTCGGTGGACGAACAGAATGGCCGAGTTGAATGTTTTTACGGGTGAGCAGCGTGAACAGGAACGTCAGGCACGTGAGTGGGCCTGGATGGAGCAGGATGACTCGAGCCGTACAGCGGTTACGTCGAGGATTGAGGAATACACCCGAAATTTATATCAGGACGTGAATAACCGTCGGGCGCGGCAGGCACGAATGGCGTTGATGATGTCGCGCTTGTCGCCAGCGTCATCCTTCCAACTGGCTGCGATGTCGGCTTCGGGTACCGACCCCGAGATGAAGCTCCGTTACGAGTCTGAACTTGATTCCTACCGGGAGCGATACGCTTCATTTGTGGACGAGCAGCGTCGCTTGTCAGGTCAAAGCAGCGGCGAGCGGATTATGTTCAGTATGGGCGGCGGCGGGGCTTTCAATGTAAGCCAATCTATGAACCAAGCGGAACTGGATGTTACATCTATCCCCATATTCACATATCAAGATGTTAATGTAAACGAAGTGGTAAACAAAGTGGTACCAGATTTTCTTGTGATGATTGTTGTGGCCTCTCTTTCATTTCTGGGTGCGTTCTATGCATTTATTCGCTACGATGTGAGATAAATCAACGATTCTTCGTGTACTGTATTGGTAAAATGCGACGTTATAGGCTTGTGAAACCATTTATTTCGTCGCATTTTCCTTTTATGAACTCCTGTCTGCGTGCACTTCTGATACTGCTTCTTTTCGCCTCGGTTTCGCAGGCGCAACTTGGCACGTCGCGCACCGTGCTGAAGGGGTTATCGGATGCCGTAGCTCTCGACATATCGCCCGCAGGCGAGATTTTTGTCCTTGAGGCTGGACGCAACCGCTTGCTGAAGGTCACATCCGACGGCTCACGCATCGATTCGTTAGGAAATAGGGGATCGGGCGACTACCAGTTCGATCGTCCAATGGGACTCGACGTCACAAATGGCATGAAAATATATATTGCCGACCCGTCGAATCGCCGTATCCAAAGCTTTGACCGAAGAAATCAGTTCCTTGGAGGCATAACGCAGGGTAGTGATCGGAACCTCCCATTCGATCCCCAAAAGATTCGTGTGAACACACGTGGCGATGTGGTTGCTTGGTTGCCGTCTGAGGGCAAGTTTGTCCGATTCGGTAACCAGGGACGCGTTGATGTCGAAATTGGTCCGATTCAACGATTTAATGTCGGTGTCGTAACGGATTACCTGATTAACAACCGGCACTTGTTTGTATTGGATGGCCAAGCAGGTCTATTGCACCGATTTTCTGTCGATGGCGAGTACCAGCAACTACTCGCAGGGTTTTCTGACGCCGTAGGCTTAGCTCATCATGGCGATCAGTTGTACGTGCTCACACCAAGAAGTATTTTGCTGTGCAATTCAAGCGGAAAAGTCGAATCGAAGCTAGATATCCCATTGCGTCAGTATGTGGGGATCAGAATCTGGGGTGGAGAAGCGTTTTTGTTGACCGGTGCAAATCTGTTCGCGGTTCGATTACCGTAGCGAGACACGAGACACGAGACACGAGAAGCTAGAAGCGAGACACGAGAGCAAGAGCAAGAGCAAGTCAAGGTGCGATGTTTACTATGGTGGCTCCCCAGCTGCTATGGTCTTCGGCGAAATGGTAGTCGGCCACCCATGGGATGCGGTCGAGGATGCTATGTACGGTGCGGCGTAAAGCGCCCGTTCCTTTGCCGTGGATTATGCGCACTCTGTATATCCCCTTCTCACGGCAGGCTTCAAGGTAGTCTGGAACGAGCTCTTTCATGTCTCTCGGATGAAACATGTGCAGGTCGAGGATTCCGTCGATGGGAATATGAACGAGGGCATCAGGATCCAAGGCATCATTGGCATCAGGGGCGTCAGGATCGAGGGCATCATTGGCATCAGGGGCATCAGGATCGAGGGCATCAGGGGGAATCATGACAGTTGATCGAGGAGGGCATTGAATTTTTCGCGTAGTTCGGCTAATTCACCTCTGAGTTTCTGTACTTCGGAGCGGAGTTCGTCGAGGGCTGAGGATGCTGATGGTGTAGAATAGGTCGATGCCTGCTCTAACTGGGTTAAATCGGGCTCGCCCGTGAGTAGCTGGATATAACGATACTCCTTTGTGCCAGGAAGCTTGGGTAATTGCATGACCAAAGGGACATCCATCGTCGTCATTTGGTCTAGCAGGGACTCCAAGTCGGACAATTCGGCAAAATCGTGCATGCGTCCGGTTCGTCCGCGGATTTCGCCGGCAGTTTGTGCGCCGCGAAGCAGCAACACGCAAAGCACGGCCGACTCAGCCGGACCAATACCGAGCTTAGCCTCTGTGAGATGCAAGAATTTCTTTACCCGCAAACCAGCTCCGCTAACGTTACTCACCAGTCCTTTACGGTTTAGACCATCGAGGGCGATTTCGATGGTCTGCTCGTCATATTGCACCACAGGATCACGATTGGTCTTCTGATTGCAGGCATTCAGCAGTGCATTAAGCGTGAGAGGATAATACTCGGGGGTCGTTCGTTCCTTTTCGATGAGGCATCCTAAAACGCGAGCCTCTTCAGTGCTGATTCGTGGGAAAGTCATTGCGTCAATCGTTGATTGGGTAATACCTGATGATACGAAAGCCCGCAATCTAATGTTAAATGTAAAAAAAATGGTGTGGTCTTCAACCTTTTACGAAACGATTCGTATAGCTTCGAATAGCTGCTCGGGCGGCAAATATCGAGGTATTTCACGGTATATGAATTATGAGTTTGAAGACGATCATAGTTGACAACGATGCGCATTCTAGGGAATGCATAAGAGACGTATTGGTTAACTACCCGGAGTTTGAGGTAGTCGCAGAATGTGAAGATGGAGACAACACCATCCGTATGTTGAAATCGCTCAAACCGCACCTTGTGTTTATGGATGTCCAACTCCCCAAAATGGATGGAATAAGCATACTTAAGACGCTGTATCCCGAAACGGCTCCTTTAGCCATAATTGTGACTGCAGATCCCAATCATGCCGTCGATGCCTTTGAGGTCCATGCCGCCGACTACATCCTCAAACCATTCAACAAAGTTCGCCTAATCAAGGCTTTGGAATGGGCAAAGGTCCGACTTGGGTATGGCACAAACCACGGATACGAAAGTCCCCTAACTCAGGAAGACACCCGCGATGAGGCATCCAGTCAGGGACAGGTGAACCGAATCATGATCAAGAGCAACGGTCGCGTTAACCTCGTTAAAATCTCCGACATCGACTGGATTGAGGCCTCGGGCAACTACCTCAGACTGCACGTGGGCGACAAAGTTCACATGATCCGAGAAACGATGGGCAGTATGGAAAAAAAACTGCATGCCGACCAATTCATGAGGATACACCGGAGCACCATCGTAAACATCGACCGCATCAAGGAAATGCAACCTTGGTTCCATGGCGAGTATGAGGTTCACCTGCATAATGGAAAGCGACTGAGCATGAGCCGGGGGTACAAGGACAAGCTCAACGGATTCGTCAAGAAATAGTTTTCGAGCACTTGGGTTGGCCGTTTTATTTTGCAGGATTCCATGAAAGCGGTTACATTGGCGTATCCAATGATTTGACAGCGATTCATGACCATTTGCAGACTCCATAAATTGACCAGCCTCTTAGCGCTGCTCATCCTATTTTCTGGCTATCAAACGAACGCATTTTCACAGGCTGCACCAAGTGTGAAGGTTGAGCCTCCGAACTGGTGGGCGGGACTGTCTCAACCTCAGCTCGAGTTGATGCTGTACGCACCCAACGTGGCCGACAGCAGGGTCTCGGTCGATTACAAGGGTGTGCGACTTGTGAGTCAGACCAGTCTCGGCAATCCGAACTACCTATTTGTCACTCTCGAAATCGCACCCGACGTTGAGCCTGGGACCTTGAACCTGATTCTGCTTCGTAACAACCGAACCACTACGATTCGGTACGAGCTTCTAGCGAGAGAAGACAATTCGGGGCGCCATCTTGGGTTCGATGCATCCGACGTTATCTATCTGATGATGCCTGACCGCTTCGCGAACGGCGACCCGTCGAACGACAGTGTGCCCGGCATGCTCGAGGCAGCCAACCGCAGTATTGACCGTGCGCGACATGGGGGAGATTTCAAGGGGGTGATGGATCGCCTTGGCTACCTCGACGACTTAGGCGTAACGGCCATTTGGTTCACACCAGTCTTTGAGAACGACATGCCATTCGCCTACGGCGCCTATCACGGCTACGCTGCGACCGATATGTACAAAGTTGACCGTCGGTTCGGATCGAATGAGGAATACAAGGCACTCGTTGATGCTTCCCATGCTAGGGGGATGAAGGTCATCATGGATATGATCCACAACCACATCGGTGATCACCACTGGTGGATGAAGGATCTGCCATCGGACGATTGGCTCAACGACTATGATACCTACGGCATCACCAACTACAGGGGAGAGCTTATTTCGGATCCCTATGCCTCGCAGTACGACTACAACAAGATGGTAAACGGCTGGTTTGTGAAAGACATGCCAGATCTCAACCAAAAGAATCCGTGGTTGTCGAGATATCTGATTCAGAACACCATTTGGTGGATAGAGTATGCCGGCATAGATGGCATCCGGATGGATACCTATCCGTACCCCGACAAGCATTACATGGCCGACTGGGTGAGGACGGTGCTTGAAGAGTATCCCACCTTCAACGTTGTTGGCGAAGCTTGGGTGCCTCAGGTGGCGATGGAAGCCTACTGGCAGCGTGGGTTCAACGGCAGAGATGGATATGAGTCGCATTTGCCGAGTGTGACTGACTTCCAGATCCATAACACGCTACGCGAGGCGTTGAATCAAGATTATGGATGGACCTCCGGCATAGCCGCGCTATACCAAACCCTGGCGCAGGATTTTCTGTACAGCGATCCGATGTTGAACGTGATCTTCCTCGACAATCACGACACCGAACGGTTTGTGTCGCTCGTGGGCGAAGATAAAGAGAAGTTCAAGATGGCGTTGGCCTACCTGCTTACCCTCAGGGGAATCCCGCAACTTTACTACGGCTCCGAAATTCTGATGAGCGGTTTCAAGGTGCCCGGCGATGCTAACGTGCGCAAGGACTTCCCCGGTGGGTGGCCTGGCGATGAAAGGGATGCTTTTACTCGCGAAGGACGCACCGATCTCGAGAATGAGATATTTGATTTCACACGCACGATGCTACGCTGGAGGAGGACTGCTACACCCATCCACAACGGCAAGTTTATGCACTTTCTGCCCGACAATAACACCTACAGCTACTTCCGCTACAATGACGAAGGCACGGTGATGGTACATATGAACGGCTCCGACGAAAATCGGACCATCAACATGCGTCGCTTTGCCGAGCGCACCGATGGTTTCAAAGGATGGCGCAACGTCATGACCGGCGAGACTGGCACGTTTGGCGATACAATGACCCTGCCACCGAAAAGTACGGGTGTGTTTGAGTTGCTGAAGACCGCAGATAGATAAGATGATCGAAGAGAAGACCGCGGATCTGTAAGATCTGAAGGATCATAAGATTTGAAGATTGATGATGACCGCAGATCTTTAAGATCATTAGGATCATAAGATTTCAAGCATATTTTACCGATAACCGATAACCGATAACCGATAACCGATAACCGATAACCGATAACCGATACCTAAAATTCTCAATGATCACCGCACAAAAAAACCTTACTAGTTCCTTTTTTGCACTGCTCAGTTTGCCGGCCACGGCGATGGGCTTTGCGCTATCGGTGCAGATTTCGGCCTTGAGCTGGATTCTGAGCACCCAGTTTGGACTCGACATCCATGATGTTGGCTTGGTCTGGGCGGCTGGACCGTTGGCAGGCATCATCGGACAGATGCTCATCGGGTTCATCAGCGACGGAGTTTGGTTTTGGGGTGGTCGCCGTCGTCCATTCATTCTAATCGGCGGTGTCTTGGCAGCCATGATGCTTTTGGCCTTGCCGTCGATCGGGGTAATCACCGAGGCCATGGGGACAGAGGCCCTTGTTGGAGTTGCCATCACGGTGGCGTTGACGCTAGACTTGGCCATTAACATCAGTTTTAATCCGACGAGGTCCGTCATAGCTGACGTCACCCCCGAGGGTGTAAAACGCACGCAAGGCTACACATGGATGCAGACGGTGTCGGGTTCGTTTGGAGTGTTGGCATATGCCATAGGGGCCATCTTTGGCAACTATGTGCTGATCTATTTCGGCGCTGGACTCGTGTTGTTGTTCTCGATCATCCCTCCGTTTTTCATTGAGGAGCCCCGCGACCTGCACTCGAACAGCGATTCGGGCGTTCAGCAGAAGTCGTCGTTTGGTGATGTTATGATTAGTCTCATGCCGCTATGGGGTTTCGCCTTGTATGCGCTTTATGGTATGACTAAGCGGGTGATGAACCTTCAGATTGACCACCACTACACCGAATGGGCTCTTATTGTAATGACGGTTGTGCTCATGGCTAGGGTGTTCATGCAATCGGAAGCCGGGAAGACCCGCGACGAGGCGGGTGCCATTGGGTTTAGGAAGGTTTTAGCTGCACACAGTTTCAGCTGGATTGGCGTACAGACCATGTTTATCTACTTGTATGCCTATGTGCAGGATCAAAATCCGATGCTCACGGCCGACGAAATGGGTCGCATCGTATCCATCTCATTCCTGATCTTAAATGCTGTAGCTGCGGTGCTACCTGCGTTTGTGCTCGAGCCAATGGCTCGCAAGATTGGCCGTGTTAAGACGCACTGGATCAGTCTGCTCTTTATGACAGCCGGATATGGGGGCATATTGCTATATGGCACTTCGCCGAGCATGATCTATATCATGATGGCACTATGCGGCATAGGTTGGGCTGCCATTGTGAGCTTGCCGTTCGCCATTATGTCGCAGAAGGTAGACCAATCGAAAATGGGTCTTTATATGGGAGTGTTTAACCTCTCGGTGGTACTCCCTCAGTTGGTCGCGAGTTTAGGGATCGGGGAGGCCATCAGTGCCTCACCCGATAAGTCGCTCATCTTCCTGATCTGCACCGGCTCGCTTCTCGTATCGGGCTTGACTTGGATGTTCGTGAAGGAATAAATCTACTTCTCGATCATCACGTTGACCGACGAGCGGGCAAAGCTTCCGAATATTCCAATTCCGTTGGTAACGTTTGTTGCCACGTTATTGATTTCGCCTGGCGAGAGGGTTGATCCACCAAGTTGAACATCTTTCGTGCGGATGAAATTGTACATTGCGTCGTCGATGGCGTTGGTGGCAATTTTCGTCGGACCATAGAAAGCAACACCGATCCAAGGCAATTTGAACTTGAGTGTGTTGGTGACCGGATTCAGCTCGGTGTTCGCCTCAAATAGGATGCCCGATTGGTTGATGAACACATCCTTACACTGGCTAGCGCTTAGAACATCGGCATAGAAGGGAGTTAGCTCGGCATTCTCGGGATCAAGCGTTTCGATGGTGAACACATAGTAGTTCTGACGACCGGGGTACACACTTCGGGTAACTTCCAACTCGAGCTGCTCAGTGCCTTGATACTTGATTCGCGCGTTATTTTGGCTCACGGTTTGGAAGCGTCCCGGTACTAATGTCTGTGCTGTGATATCTGGTTTACCGCTCATTCGCACCAGCAGTTCATACCTTCTTAAGGGTTCGACTACAGCGTTGCTCTCGATGGGCAGATAAATGCCCGGTTCGCTATTGTAATACGTGAACGTACGTTCCACTTGACCGGAGGCATTGAGCAAACGAACATCGACCAATGCATTCGAGAGAGCGGCTTTCTGAAAGCTATAGAATTCGTTGATGGGAATCGTGCGTGACACCCTTACCACGGGTAGCGGTTCATCGGCAACGAGCCACGATTGTACTACAACCTGCTCTACGTAATCATCCTGTTGGTAGGGATCGCAAGCAGTGATGGTCGCACTCAGCATAACCAAAACGGTGATGATGTGATAAATGTTGAATCGTTTCATGGGGATCAGAACTTGACTGTATACGAAATAGTTGGAAGGATGGGTAGCAGGTTCACCGATTCAACCTTGATAGGATTCGCATCAAAATCGTAGGTGTAGAACCATACATTGCGGCGCGAGTACACGTTGATCAGTTGCAGTTGCAGCTCGGACGTGCCGAAATCGAAGAATTTACCGCTGCGGGTGAACCCTACATCCAAGCGGTGGTAGGCCGGCAGACGGGATGCGTTTAGGCGTCCAACGGTGAGTACATTATCCCTTGCAGAGCTGAAGGGGTTATCGAACTCTGTGCGTCCATTTGGTAGCGTGTATGCTTGTCCTGTGGCATAGCTGAACACGGCCGTCGAACGCCACTTTCGGCTTAACTGATAGTTGGCAACCACATTGGCATCGTGTGTGCGATCGTATTTTGGAGGATAGAACCGCTGCTCGTTCACGCCCGGGAATCGGCGACGCGTAATGCCCCAGGTATAGCCCACGAAACCGTTCAATTTTCCGAATCCTTTGTTGAAGAACACTTCTAATCCATAGGCATATCCGTCTCCGAATCGGAATACTTCCGAATAGTCGAGTCCTGCCACATCGGGCAGGAATGGATCTAGCTCAAACAGGTCGTTCATGCTGCGATAGTAGGCCTCCACATCAAGATTGTAGCCTTCGATGGGCTGGGTTTTGATACCTGCAACAAATTGGTCGCCGTACGCAGGTGCCACACCCGGACCCGTTGTAAGCCAAATATCGAATCCGGAAAAGGCCTCGTTGGTTATGAGCGACAAGTTCTGGGTGTAGCGGCCGTACGCTAACTGAAGGCGGGTTTCATTCTCGAGCTTTTTCTCAACGGAGATTCTAGGCTCCAATCGAAAAAAATCTCCCTTGCTGAAGTAGTTGGCCCGAACACCACCGATCACGACCCAGCTGTCGTCGGGGCGCCACGTATCCTGGATGTATCCGGTGAGGTAACTCGTTTTGATCCGATTGGTGAAGATGATGGTGTTGTCGAAGGTATCTTCAAGGCGTAGAACGAGGTCGCCACCCCAGAATCCAGACTGAATGGTGTGTTCCGTGTTGGCGATGTACTCGAAATCGGCTTTGGCCGAGAGGTCATACACATTATTCTTGCGCTCAAACTCCGTGCCACCGAAGGTGAAGAAGGGTTCGCTGAAATACCGCGATCCAGTAAAGGTGAAATTTGAAAATAGGCGGTTTGAGAAAATATGCGACCAATTTAAGCTGCCTGTCCGGTTTCCGTACAGCAGATCGAACTGAGCATCGGTGGCGAATGGGAACTTCACATTGTCTTGGCCACCATAAATAGCTAGGCTGAAACGGTCGTTGTCACCAGCGTCGAAATTGATTTTCCCGTTGATGTCGTAGAAATAAAACATGCTGGGGATGTTATCATTGTTTTTACGCAATGCCGCAAGTAAAGGTTCGATGGTCGAACGGCGCGCTGCCAACATGTACGATCCCTTACTGTAGGGACCCTCAATGGCAACACGCGATGCCAGCATCCCAAGCGTGGCCGTGCCCTGAAACTCATTGCGGTTGCCGTCCTTGTTGTATATGTCCAGAACGGAGCCTAGGCGTCCACCGTATGTCGCAGGATATCCACCCTTATAGAGTCTGATGTCTTTGATGGCATCGGGGTTGAAGGTCGAGAAGAACCCGAAGAAGTGACTTGGGTTGTATACCGTGGTACGATCGAGGAGGATAAGCGTCTGGTCGGGTCCGCCGCCACGAATGTATAATCCACTTGAGAAGTCGGATGCCGCCTTAACTCCTGGCATTAACTGGATGGATCGAAACACATCGGCTTCGAGAACGGCCGGCAACT
Organism: uncultured Chitinophagales bacterium; assembly: GCA_964629885.1. Classification (GTDB taxonomy): domain Bacteria; phylum Bacteroidota; class Rhodothermia; order Balneolales; family CAYWCV01; genus CAYWCV01. The sequence goes on from CAZVRJ010000031.1 coordinate 18,616, forward strand.
CTTTGATGAGGTTGACCTGAATCTGGGTCACCCCGACGTTGCGGGATTCTTCCTTGTACACCTCGTCGGTGACCAAAACTTCACCCAATGTCAGCTCGTCGGGCTCGAGATTGATATCTAGGCGTAGATTTTGTCCAGGCGAAAGGGTTACTTCGCGACGGAATGTTCGGAAACCGAGGTAGGTAACGCGGATGGTAAAAGTGCCAGGATCGATGTTCGTCAAGGAGTAGTACCCAGCGGTGTTGGTAGCAACGCCCTTGTTTGTGCCGTCGATGATCACGTTTACAAGGAGCAGTGTCTCGCCGTTTTTGGCGTCGCGAACATATCCGTTGATCGATGCCTTATCCTGTGCAGTAAGAGTTCCTACGGAAACTGTCCATAAAATGGTAATCATGAAAAGTAGCCTATATGGCCACCATCCTCCAATTTTGTGGTGCGCGTGCATATAATATGTGTACTTGTAGATGAAATGGGGTAGCGCTTACACTTATACGACTAAAATGAGCCTTCAGTTGCGAATAAAAACACAACCTTTGAACAATTTCTCCGTAATCAATATGTGTGGAACTACAGAATTTATATCGTCGTTTTTTGTATACTACTCTCATGCAGCATCCTGCATGTTGCACTAAACACCGGCACACCATGAAACGTTTACTATTCGCACTCATAGGTTTACTCATTCCTGCCACGCTTGCAGCTCAGGAAGCTAGAGATGTCTATATCATATACATAGACGGACCCATCGACAACGGCTTGGCCACATATGTCGACAGGGGAGTTAAGGCTGCCATGGATGGTAATGCCCGCGGGATCCTATTTCATATTGATACATTTGGTGGGCTCGTTGATGCCGCCGACCGTATCCGCAAAACAATTTTGGATGTCACCATCCCAACTGTCGCTTATATCGACAAAAATGCTGCATCGGCCGGGGCATTGATATCGTTGGCGTGCGATTCCATTTATATGGCTCCTGGTGCCTCAATCGGGGCCGCAACGGTGGTCGATGGCGCCGATGGATCGAAAGCGTCGGAGAAAATGCAAAGCTACATGCGCGGACTAATGCGCGCCACCGCCGAGGCGAACGGCCGTGATCCTGCGATTGCAGAAGCTATGGTGGATGAGTCTATCGCCATCGAGGGTGTGGTCGCCGAAGGCAAGCTGTTGACCTTGAGCACCCAAGAAGCCATTCGGTTGGGCGTGGCAAACGGTGAAAAGATGTCCATCACACAGGTGCGCGAGCATTTAGGATGGTCAGATGCTGCAAAGATCGACATCAAGCAGGAGTGGACTGAATCGATGCTGCGTTTTCTTGCAAACCCGATTATGAGCAGTCTGCTGATGATGATGATGCTCGGCGGTTTGTATTTTGAGATGCAGTCTCCTGGGTTTGGCTTTGCTGGCTCTATAAGCGCCGTGGGTGCTGTACTGTTTTTCTCTCCCCTTTATATCATGGGCCTTGCTGAGAGCTGGGAGATCGTGATTTTCGTGATCGGGGTCACACTGATCATAATCGAAATATTTGTGATCCCCGGGTTCGGCTTAGTCGGGGCGGCCGGCATAACGGCCGTAATCTTCAGTTTGGGTGCTGCGCTCATTGGGAACGTGGGTTTAAACTTCCCTGAGCTCCACTTAATCAGCAAGGCGATTTGGACTCTTGCCATCACCTTGATACTTACCATTTTACTTATAAGCTCGCTAGCGCGATACCTGCCTGAAAACCGAATGTTCAACAAATTGGTACTCTCGGCATCGACCGATACTGCCTCAGGATATATGAGCTACACCGCACACGACGAACTTGTCGGGTTATCTGGAACCACTCTCAACGCCCTGAGGCCCTCAGGCACAGTGCTAATTGACGGGAAAAGGGTCGATGTGGTGAGTGATGGCGATTTCATCGACAAGGGTCAGGATGTGAAGGTCGTGCAAGTGCTTGGTAGTAAAGTAATTGTAAGTAAAACTAGTTAACCTGTTGTCACACAACGTAAAATAAATCTGAATTATGGAAGCATTACTCGGTTCTGGACTCATTTTTGTCATCATCCTTGCGGTACTACTGTTCTTTTACTTTGTGCCAGTTGGTCTTTGGATCACGGCATTCTTTAGTGGAGTGCGCGTATCCATATTCCGTGATCTGATCGGAATGAGACTTCGCAAGGTGTCGCCCGGACCGATTGTCCGTTCGCTCATCACAGCCACGAAAGCCGGTGTTCCGCTCGACATGTCGAAACTGGAAGCCCACTACTTGGCTGGTGGTAACGTACACAAAGTGGTTCGCGCTTTGATTTCGGCTGATAAGGCCAACCTTGGTTTGACCTTCGAAAAGGCAGCGGCCATTGACCTCGCTGGTCGCGATGTGTTCGAAGCCGTGCAGATCTCCGTTAACCCGAAGGTGATCATCACACCGCTGATTACTGCTATGGCGAAAGATGGTATCCAGGTTCGTGCGATGGCGAAGGTCACAGTACGTGCCAACCTCGATAGACTTGTTGGTGGTGCCACCGAAGAAACCATTTTGGCTCGTGTTGGTGAGGGTATTGTTACGACCATTGGTTCGAGCGACACGCACAAGCGCGTGCTTGAGAATCCTGATTCGATTTCGAAAGTGGTTCTTGAGAAGGGTCTCGACAGTGGAACCGCGTTCGAGATTTTGTCCATCGATATTGCCGATGTGGACGTTGGCGACAACGTAGGTGCCAAACTACAGATCGATCAGGCCGAGGCCGATCTCAAGGTGGCCCGTGCAAAAGCCGAAGAGCGTCGCGCTATGGCTGTTGCCCTCGAGCAAGAAAACAAGGCTCGCATTGAAGAGATGCGTGCACGCGTGGTCGAGGCAGAAGCTCAGGTTCCAGAGGCCATCGCATCCGCATTCCGCGAAGGCAAGCTAGGGGTCATGGACTACTACAACATGAACAACGTGATATCTGACACTGAGATGCGCAAGAGCATTGCAGGTGATACGCCGAAGAAGATAGTAGAGTAGAAGAGCGGTAGAGTAGTAGAGTGGTTAGAAGCTAACAGCATAGATCCCTACGGGATGACAGTCTGTTTTTATATAAGTGAGATGCCTACGGCATAGACCACTAAACTACTCTACTACTAACTACTAACTACTAACTACTAACTACTAACTACTTTAGGTACTTCGCTTCGCTCAGCACGGCTTCGCCGCTCTACTAATTCTCCACTACTTTCAGATCAAGTCCCTTTTCAATGAGGCGCTCAAGAAATTGCGTTTTTGGGACGATGGTCTCAGGCGTGAAGACACCACCTTTGCCGGGTAACTTACCCTCGGTGATGAATTCGGCCATGGTGACAACTGGAATCGCCGTTGCTGCCATGATAGCGGACAGTCCAGGTACGTTGGATTCATGAAACAGCTCGTAGTCGCGCAGAACTTGCTGACCGTTTCTAGTACCCGATACTAATACCTTTCCGACCACGAAATCTTTGCCACCCGATGGTAGTTTGCGGGCTATCTGGCGTATGAGCAGCTCACGGTAAGTAAGGCTGGCACGGATATCGATGATCTGTTTGGAGTCGAAACCGAGCTGGAATAATGACTTGAATATGTCTCGATGACCTTGATATCTCACAGTCTTGTAATCGAGGTTGTTCACCTTGCCTTCGAGCTCGCGTGCCAGCGTGGTGATACGGCTACTCACGAAAAAGGACTCGAATTCACCAAGGTCGGGACGTGCCCGAAATGACAACATTTCGTAGCCGTCGAGGGCGTTCACATAGGTTGCCACTCCATCTTGGATGATCAATGGCTGCTCGATGTACTCCTCAATGAGTCCGACGGGCGAGAAGCCAAGCTGATAATTAAGAGGCGGAACCGGGTTTACTGGTAAACCAGCCGCGCGGATGCGAATAGAATCAACCTTCTCGAAATCCTCGTAGCCATGCATGGCCATGATGTTGATCATGCCAGGTGCGAATCCACAGTTGGGGATGATCCATTTCTCGGCTAGTACGGCATCGTTATGTAATGATTTCTGAGTCTCGAACATGCCGTCGCGTCCACCAAGGTCGATGTAGTTGATCTCCATCTTGAGCGCAAGTTGGGTCAGCGCCAGATTGTGCTTGTATGGGAGTGCAGACACGAGGCAATCGAAGCCTTTCAGGAGTCCGATAATCGACGACTCACGCTCGATGCTGATCTTATAGGTCTTGAGCAGAGGACTATTGATGGTTTCTTCAAGTTCCTCCAGAGCTGAGCCGTTACTGTCGAGCACGACAACCGACTGAGTTTTCTCGTTGGAGCAAAAAAGCTTAGTTAGGGCAGCACCCACCATGCCGGCGCCCAGGATGGCAATTTTCATCAAAAATAATTTTATCTGTAGTGATAGTGGAATATAATGAAATACAGCATGACTCATCCAGCCCCACTAACAATCGCCTCAATGCCTCACCTTCCGACCCCCTCAATATGTCCATAGAGAGGGGGTCAGGGGTGTGAGTTATTTCACTAGCACCATCTTACGTACCATCACCTCACCGTTGTGGCTCAAACGGTACAGGTACATACCGCTTGCTAAGTGACTAGCCTTCCATTGTGCCGTGTGGTTTCCGCCTGGCATTTCACGGTCGACGAGAGTAGCTACTCGCTGTCCGAGCAGACTATAAATCTCTAGTTTCGCTCTTCCAGTCGATGGCAGACTGAATGGAATGATCGTAGTAGGATTGAACGGATTCGGGAAGTTCTGTCCCAAATCGAAGGTGTATGGTAACGTCTCGTCTTCTAATCCGACAACCATACCGACAATCGTGGTGCGCGAAACGGCAGGTTTAACAACCTCCACATTACCCACACGGTCTTTGGCGAGCACATAGAACTCATAGCTACTCTTGTCTTCGACTACAACGGACATCCAATGCTCGTCGGTGGTTCCAACAGGCAGAAATGCCCCGCCATTTTTGGAAGCGAATAGCACGAACGACTCGACGCCCGATCCGTTGTCGGCATCGGAGCACATCCATTGAACGGTGATCTTTGGACCAAATAACTCAGCCGCCAGTTCATTCATGGTCGAGGTCGGTGCCATGAAATCCAGAGTATTCACCACGGTATTCGTCAGTATCGATGCATTGAAATCGAACTTGATGTCGGCTCTGTTACTCAGCACAGATCCCGATGGCAGTCCTGATTTAGCCATGACCGAGAAGGTCACAAATCCCTCGCCCTCGGGTGGATTCACGTTCGGTGGTAGCTCGATGTCTTCGATTTCCCACCTCAGTATGTTTCCGCTGCGGGTCATCTTCCACTTGAACTGCTCGCCGTCATGGCTGGTGCGACCAAACTCGACTGTCTCAGGATCGAAAGCGGCACTCAACGTATCTACGATGATGATCCGCCATGCGGGTGCCTGAGCCTTCGCAAGGTTCTCAAATAGGATTTGGTAGTGCATGCGACCAGCCGATGTGATGAATCCCTGCGATCCGACACCCTCTGGACCCACTTTTTCGTTCGGGTCCCAAGAGGTCACTTTTCGATAGGTTTTCGAGGTTTTCGATACGTCTCCGGGAATTGTGGTCTCCTTGCCATCGCAGTCTTTAACTTTGAAGTCGTTATTCAGATAACGTTTAGCACCATTTATGGTTTTACCCGTAGCTTCAAGGCCATTTTTTGCCCAGTTGAGCTGGGTGCCGGGCAATCCCTTTTCGTTCAAACCTTTCTTGGCGGCGTCCTCCATAAGTGCTTTCGTTGGACGCTCCCAACCAGTCCATCGTTCTCGTGTTTTATTCACCGATTCCCAAAATGCTTCCTTAAAAGCCTGACTAACGGTTTGACAAGGTTGAACGGGTCGCCATACTTCTTCGCACAAGTTGATGGTCACATCGGTAACCACAGCCACAGCTGCTGCTTTGGTAACCCACCAAGCAGCGACAAGGAGTAGAGGAATCGCTTCAGTTTTTTCAGGACCGATTCCAAAACTCGCTGTAGTTTTATCGGGGTAGGCCCTCATTATCACATCGAACGTGCGCTCTTCTTGAGGTTCCATGCTTTCGACCCAAAGGATGGCTTCATCTTTCACTCCATCGTAGGTCAGACTGTCTATGGGGATCGATCTTGGTTTGACACCCGGAGGCGCCGATGGCTCGATCGACTCAATGAGAACGCCACCATCAGATTCGAGTTGTATGAAGAAGTCGCCGGTCGATGTGTAACTGTTGTTCACATAGTGCACCGTGTAGCGATTTGGTGGACCTACTCGGATGTCAGTGCGACCGATGACTGTAATAATAATATTTGACCGAACCGATATGGGATCGGCCTGCGATGAGAGCAGGTAATGTCCTGATGATGGGGCATCGGTGATGCGAATCCAGTTGGCATTGGCATCGCGCGTACGGTTCAGCGAGGTTGAGAGCTGCCTCCAAGTTTCTCCATCGTCGTCGGAGTGGTAGATTTCAAGCAATGATTCACTGTTGATGCCTAAAACTGCTGGATCGTAATAGAAGGTGATTTCGGGAAGGTTTAAGGCAGTGTTCGGCCCTTTGGGGATAAATTCCCACCAAGCCTGTACAGCGTTACCAAAGGTTGCGGGCACTTGGCGTCCCATGGCCACTATGTGCAACGAGTCGATCCCACCGTTGGCTACCACGCGCGTCGAGGTATTGAAGAAACCCACTGTGGCAGTGCGGTTGGTGAAATACGTTTCGTGGATTTCGCCGTAGTTGTCGAGATATCCGGTAATCTTGCCAGTTAAAAAGATTCGTGCACCTGCGGCAAGCCGAGTTTTCGAACCCTGCACAATTGTAAGATTCTGGATGTAATTATCGCCGATGAGGACCACATTCTCTGATGAGCGCAAATTTGCGATAATGCCACGGGCGTTGATATTCCGATAGCCTGAACCGACCATGTCGAGGTTGCCCATAGTGATCTTGCCGGTGCTCTTCACGTTACCCGTCACCTGCATGTTGAACGAAGAGTATGAACTGCGAACAAATCCACGATTCTCGAAATCTCCCTCGACACGAAGCGTATACGAATAGTAGTTGTTCTGTAGTGTGTCAATAACGGTAACTGGACCCCGCATAACCACATTTGGGCCAACATTTACAACGCCTCTTAAATTTATATTGCCGATGTAGGTTATGTCACTAATTCCGGCGCCAGAAATAACACGCAAATCACGGGCATTTGTCACTTGTCCGTTCAATATGTTGCCACTCTCTTGTAACGTAATCTGATGCAACTGTGCATTTAAAGTCCCTTTCTTCAAGTCGAATCGGCGTCTAAAATGAAGTGGTGAGGTTGCATTGAAAGTGACACCTTCGGCGATGGTTAAGAATTCGCTCACAAACGGCTTACCAGCTGTCTGACTGATCGATCTAGCACCGCTACCATCTAAATACGTCTTTGATTGCAGCCACTGTCCATTGTTGTGGATGTTACCAGTAATTTGCAAGTTCAACGCTGAGTATGTGTTCTGAATAATTCCGTTATTGGTAAGCGGGCCTTCAACCTTCAGTGTGTACTCGTAGTAGGCATTTACTAGGGTGTCCGCCACGTTAACGCTGCCACGCATCACCACATCGTTTGCGATGCGCACATACCGACGGAGGATAATATCTCCCTCGTACGTGATGTTACTAAGCGCGGCTCCACCCGTTGCCCTGATTTCGGATGTATTGATTACGCGCCCGTTCTTAATGTTGCCGGTGGCGTCGAGTACGATGGTATAGCTATTGGCATTCAAGGTGGCACCACCTAGGTCGAACGGACGTTTAAAGCTCAGTGGGGATGCTGCTAGGATCGAGGTATTAGATCCAGTCTTGGTTATGTCGCTCTCAAAAATTCGGTTGGCACCCTGGGTGATAGACATAGCCGTGGCACCTGTAAGGTTGGTGGTTGAGTGCAACCACACGCCATGATTCGTAATGTTACCCGTGATGTCGAGTTTGAGCCACGAATAACTATTAACTATACGTCCAAGGTTTACCAAGCTGCCATTCACGGTGAGCGTATAGCCATAATAAGCGTTCGTCAGGGTGTCGACCACCGTCACATTTCCACTCATGATCACTTCGGGACCGATTCTCATATAACCAAGCAAACGGATGTCTCCAACATAGGTGATGTTACTGAGTCCGGCGCCGTTGATCATGCGGATTTCGTTGGCGTTGGTAGCGGTGCCATCGCGAATGTTACCATCACCTTCGAGGGTAAGGCGGCTTTGGAGCAAATTGAAAGTGCCGTTGTTCATGCGCACTGGACGCGTGAAATGAAGCGGACTGCTTGCAATGGCCAAGGTTCCGGGATCGGCCTCGAACACGCTCTGGAACTTGCGTCCAGCGCCCAAACTCACCTGATGGTTGTTGGTGCCAACAAACTTGGTCAACGCGTGCTCCCATACGCCATTGTTGGTGATGTTTCCGACAACATTTATGTTTAAGTAGCTGTAGGAGTTGAAAATACGGCCGTTGTTGATGATGTTGCCGTTTACAAGTAGAGTGTATCCGTAGTAAGCGTTTGCCAGGTCTGCACCACTATTGATAGTGATATTACGGCATTGGGCTCCGCTGGTCACGCGGACTGGCCCGGCCACCACCACGTCGTTATTTGCACCCGGGATGGTACCACCGACCCAGGTGGCTGGATTATCCCAGCTGCCGGCTGTGGCTGTCGAGGTGATTGTTTGTGCTTGTGCAAAGGTTGTCATCACCAGTAGCAGCGGCCAGATGATGGATGTGGATATGTACGATTTCATAGAGCCTCCGCGAGTCGTGCGACTCGTGATACAGAGGGTTAAAAGAATAAAGGGCAGGTGGTCAATGAACTCAAAGCGATGCCAAGTGGCATCAGACTCGCATCAAAACTATGAACTAGTTAACTGTGGCATTCGCCCCTCCGAAATGAACTTTATATACTGCCTCAGTTATAATGTAGGATGCCTAAAAGTGTGTGAGTTGCCGAAAATCGTGCATTTCTTGCTTTTTGGTTAGCTATGTGGGAAAATGGCTGATGTAACGGCATGTAACGGGGTGGTGCAACAAATGGCATGGCTTTTGCGTATATTACTAGTTGCTGCGGTGCACGTTACTGTGTGTTGCCAGCCCCAATGGGGATGTACTGGTTTCGACGGGATACGCGTAGTTGCAGGTTGCATGTCGAGTT
>CAZVRJ010000032.1:0-15694 GCA_964629885.1 uncultured Chitinophagales bacterium
CTTCCGTCGCGGTGGACCACGGCCGACCGCAGGGTCATGGCACCGCTCAGATCGGCTACGGCGTCTTCTTCGCCCGAGTCGTGCTCGCCATGGCTGCCGTGATCATCATGACCACCGCCTCCTGTGTTGCGTCCGTCGAGCCATACGGCCAATATTCTGTCGGTATCCAGGGCAACCATAGACACGAATCCATGCTCGGTCGGCGTGCCGTCCGTGTGGGGAGAGAATGCAGGTCCCCAGGATCCATCGGCGTTGCGGAACGACATCATCACATGGTAGGCATAGGTTCCGCCGGGTACCTTCTGCAGCCAATGTGCAGCGATGGGCATGCCGTCGAAGCTCACCACGGACGGAAAGTCGGCCCAATTCACGAAGAAACTGTCCGACTCTGCCACCGTTTCCGGGGTGCTCCACGTGCCGCCGGATAATGTCGCCACTTGAACGGCATACCTCGTGCTGTCGATCCGTTGCAGCCAGCTCATCGATGTGGCATCGCCCGAATGGTGGAGGTAGGGGTATCGCGATCCATCGGCGGCTGGCGAAGCTATGGTGTCTGTTTTGATGGTGTCGGTATCGACGGGTTGGCTACAGCCAGCCGCTAGAACGGTCGCAAAAAAACCGCCGTAAAGTATGTTGCGTAGGCGCATGTCCTAAATAAGTTGGTGCATCCTCCTGTTTGTGCGTCGTCGATCTGGCGACTACGGTTTGGCAATATAACGGATAGACCTATATTCAACCATCCGAACCAACGAAATCACATACATTATGAAGCGCTTCTTTTTGGCTCTATCCCTAGTTTTTGCATCGTTCATGGCCGCGCAAGCACAGGATGTTAACATCGTGTCGCAGACCGAATCGGTGTGGAACGCGCTCAAGGCGCAGTGTGGACAGGCTTTTGCAGGGGTTGTGGTGAGCGTGCCCGAAGGCGACACCCAGCTTGCGGGCGTCGAGGAGATCGTCGTGCATTTCGACAGCTGCACGGAAAACGTGATCCGCGTGCCGTTTCACCTGAAGAAGGATGACGGCATCTGGAACCGCTCGCGCACATGGATCTTCATCCGTAACGAGCACGGCATCGAGCTGCGCCATGACCACCGCACCGAAGATGGCGCCGAAGATGCCACAACCTGGTACGGTGGATTCGCCCACAAGGACGTCACATCAAACCAGGTCGAATTTGTGCCCGAGCAACGTGTGATGGCCGACGGACCCAACGGCGGATGGCGGGTCATCATGGAACCCGGAGTGCGCTATGTGTACGGAACCATCCGTGCGGGCGAGTTTCGTCATCGTCTCGACTTCGACCTGAGCAAGCCGATCGACACGCCGGAGCTGCCTTGGGGGTATGGGACGTTGCCGAAGGGGCTGCAGTGAGACATTGGGCATTGGACATCGATGCCGAGCGTAGCGAGGCATCTTTCCTCTTAATTAGATGAGGCCTGTCATCCTGAGTTGACACATTGAAGGCGAAGCCCGATATGCCGACGAAGGACCTTCTTCAAATTAATAATTCAGGCCTGTCATCCTGAGTTGACACATTGAAGGCGAAGCCCGATATGCCGACGAAGGACCCTCTGAAATATTTTTCTTGCACAAGCGAAACTTTCATCGTAATATTACGATATAATAAAAATGGGAACTACCAAGACCACAGATTACACTCAAGCCGAGATCCGGCTGGCGGCCATCGCTAAAGCGCTGGCACATCCGGCACGCGTGGCCATCCTGAGGGTGCTCATCAGCCGTCAGGCCTGCGTGTGCGGCGACATCGTCGACGAGCTGCCGTTGTCGCAGTCCACCGTGTCGCAGCACCTCAAGGAGCTGAAGAACGCCGGACTCATCAAAGGCGACATTGACGGCGCGAAGGTGTGCTACTGCATCGACGATGAGGCTTGGTCTCAGGCCCAGGAAATGATCAACGAGCTCTTCGACAGCTACAAGCCTCTTATGGGCTGCTGCTAGGGTATTTTTTTAACCAAATTCATCGTTATTTTACGATAATTTAAGACAGGATGGATATGCCAACTCTAACTACCCCCACCATGAACGCCAGCGACGAGCAACTCAAAGAGATCGTCCGCGCCAAATACAGCGAAATTGCCCTGCAGGATCTCGCGACCAACCAGTCGTCGTGTTGCGGCGCCGGTGGATGCTCCACCGAAGTCTACAATATCATGACCGACGACTACACCGGCATGCAGGGTTATACAGCCGATGCCGACCTCGGACTCGGCTGCGGTCTGCCGACCCAGTTCGCCAAGATCAAGACCGGCGACGTCGTGATCGACCTGGGTTCAGGCGCCGGCAACGACGCGTTCATCGCCCGCGCCGAAGTCGGCGAGTCGGGACGCGTGATCGGCATCGATTTCACGCCGGCTATGATCGAGAAGGCCCGTGCCAATGCCGACAAGTTGGGCTATAAAAACGTGACGTTCCGCCAGGGCGACATCGACGACATGCCCGTAGCCGCCAACACCGCCGATGTGATCGTGTCGAACTGTGTACTCAACCTCGTACCCAACAAAGACCGCGTGATCGGCGAGATCTTCCGCGTGCTCAAACCGGGCGGACACTTCAGCATCTCCGACATCGTGCTAGTGGGCGAGTTGCCCGAAGAGTTGCGCCACGACGCCGAAATGTATGCAGGATGCGTGTCGGGTGCCATCCAGAAGGACACCTATCTCGGGCTCATCTTCAAGCATGGATTCCAGAGCGTGACCATCCAGAAGGAGAAGCCGATTGTCATTCCTGACGACATCCTCAACAAATACCTCGATACCCAGGCGCTCGCCGACATGAAATCGGGCAAGGTGGGCATCTACAGTGTGACCGTGTACGCCGAGAAGCCGGGTGGAGCCAAGGCGGCTGCTTGCTGTGAACCAGGATCGGGGTGCTGCTGATGAACATCCTCGTTTTATGCACCGGTAACAGCTGCCGCAGCCAGATCGCCGACGGCTACCTGAAGCATTTCGCGGGCGACCGCGCCACCATTTACAGCGCGGGGGTTGAGACGCACGGGGTGAATCCAAGGGCGATCGCCATCATGGCCGAAGATGGAATCGATATTTCGGGCAATACATCGAATAATGTGGATGAATACCTTGGCATCGATTTCGATCATGTTATCACGGTGTGCGACAATGCCGTCGAGCGTTGCCCCGTATTTCCAAGTACGGCCCAAAAATGGCATCATAACTTCCCGGATCCAGCCAAGGCAACGGGCACAGAACAGGAAATCATGTCGGAGTTTCGCAAAGTACGCGACATGGTTAAAAGCTATTGCGAACAGTTTGTTGCAAACAATATGGGTTGACACTTAACCCAATTCAAAGAATGACGAGAGGCGGCATTTACGTATTTGTGAATGTCGCCTTCTTTTTATTGGCAAACTGAACCAGCGACAACATAACCGGCACTTCAATTAGAACTCCGACGACTGTCACTAACGCTGCTCCAGACTCAATACCGAATAGCATGATGGCAACAGCCACAGCCAACTCAAAGAAGTTGCTGGCACCGATCATTGCACCAGGGGCGCAAGTCTGATAGTTCAGTTTGATTGCTCGTCCACCATACCAAGCAACGAAAAAGATGAAATACGTTTGAATAATGAGAGGGATCGCAATAAGGAGGATGACGAACGGGTCCGCAAGAATTTTGTCGCCCTGGTAGGCAAACAAAAGGATCAATGTCAGCAATAAGGCAGTGATCGAAACAGGCTTGAATTTTGGCAAGAAGTGATTGGAGTACCACTCAAGTCCATATCGGCTGACTAGAATCGTATGCGTTACATACCCGGCAACAAGGGGGATTACAACAAACGCAACCACCGATACAACAAGGGTTTCGTACGGTATGGTCAAGTCGGTGAGCCCTAAAAGCAGTGCCACAATCGGAATGAACAGCACTAAGATGAGGATGTCATTGACAGACACCTGAACGAGCGTGTAGGTAGGGTCACCATCCGACAAATAAGACCACACAAACACCATAGCCGTACAAGGAGCAGCTCCCAAGAGTATGGCGCCGGCTATGTACTGCGATGCCATTTCGGGCTCAATCCAAGCACTGTACAAATGGGAGAAAAACAACCAAGCAAAAAAGGCCATCGTAAATGGCTTAATCGCCCAGTTGATGATAACGGTCCAAACGACTCCATTTGGAGACTTTCTGACATTCTTTAATGATCCGAAGTCGATCTGAAGCATCATCGGATAGATCATCGCCCAAATGAGAACCGTAATAGGGATGTTAACATTGTACAAATTGAAATCGCTCAGTACCGTAATGCTATCTCCAAGGAGATAACCTATGCCAATGCCTACCCCAATACATAACAAAACCCAAATCGTTAAGTACTTCTCAAAAAAACTGATCGATTTTTTTGATTGATTCGATTCAATCATAAAGAAATTTATTTGAGATCCAAACTTGACTTAGAGATCCAAAGCTAATAGAGCATGCTTATGCGCCTTGGCTTCTTAGCGATGTGTTTTCTTAACGTGTCGTCAACAACAATCGTAATATTACGATTATTTTCATCACATGCAACGGCTCTATAGTCTTGTCCCCGATCCCTAATCCCTAATCCCTGATCACCGATCACCGCCCCGGGTACCACCTAACGCCTTTCTGCAGCACCTTGAGGTAGTTGGCACGCTCGTAGGCGGCAGGTTCGCTGATCGACTGGTAACTGGCGCTGCCGCGCATCTCTTCGACTGAATTATAGTCGTGTTCTTTCATCCAAGCCTCGAAATCGGCTAGAATCTGACCTAAATGTGATGAACCCTTCTTGAGGAGCACCGATGCCAACATGGTCACATCGGCTCCGCATAAGATGAGCTTGGCGACGTCTTCGGCGGTATGGATTCCACTTGTTGCGGCTAAACTGGCTTTGACCTGGCCACGCAGGATGGCGATCCAACGCATGGGTAGACGCTTTTCCACAGGACTACTCAGTACGAGGCTGGGCTCGACTTCCATGGTCTCGAGGTCGAGATCAGGTTGGTAGAATCGGTTGAACAAAACCAGCGCATCGGCACCGGCATGGTCGAGCTGCACGGCCATGTTGGCGAAGGAGCTGAAATAGGGTCCAAGCTTTACGGCAACGGGAAGTTTGATACGCCGCTTGACGGCCTTGACGTCGTCGATCACCATGGCTTCGATCTGTAATCCCGTGATAGCTGGATCGGTGGCCATATAGTAGATGTTCAACTCGAGGGCATCGGCTCCAGCCTGCTCAATGAGTTTGGCATAATCCATCCAACCGCCCGACGATACACCGTTCAAGCTGGCGATTATGGGAATGCCCAAGTGCTCCTTCAGGTTGCGGATGTGGTCGAGATACTCCTCGGCATACAGGTTGTTGTACTGGTCGGGCTCGGGGAAATAGCTGAGGGCCTCGGCATAGCTTTCGGTGTAGGTGGTGAGATAGTGGTCAACACGCTGTACATCCTGCTCGATCTGCTCCTCGAAAAGGGAATACATCACGAGGGCGGACGCGCCGGCGTCTTCGAGGCGTTTGGCCGTATCGAGTTGGATCGACAACGGTGATGCGGATGGTACGAGGGGGTTCTTAAGTTGAAGCCCCATGTAGTTGGTGCGGAGATCCATGGTCGTTCCTATTAATGTGTCGTTGTCGATTCGGGGGCGATTGGCTCAAAGTGCTGCTTCATGTCCTGCAGCCATTTCCAGTTTTGCTGGATGTCGTCGCTGGCGGCCTTGAGCAACTCGCGAGATGCGGCTGGATCCGTCTTTGTGAGCAGCTGGTAGCGCATTTCGGCGAGGGCGTAGTCCGAAAAGCTCATACTAGGGGCCTTGCTGTCGATGGTAAGCGGATTCTTGCCAAGCAGCACTTTCTCTGGATCGAACCGATACAGTGGCCAATAACCACTTTGCACGGCCTTGGTCTGTTGGTCGAGCCCGAACTTCATATCGTATCCGTGCGCAATGCAATGGCTGTAGGCGATGATGAGCGACGGACCCCTGAACCGTTCAGCCTCAATGAGAGTCTTTACGGTTTGGGTATCGTCGGCTCCCATCGCTATACGTGCCACGTAAATATTGCCGTAAGTAAGCGCTTGGGCGGCCAGATTCTTCTTGGGTCTGCGCTTGCCGGCCATTGCGAACTTGGCGACAGCGCCAAGCGGTGTCGCCTTCGAGCATTGTCCGCCGGTGTTCGAATACACCTCGGTGTCGAGCACGAGGATGTTCACGTCGCGGCCGGATGCCATCACGTGGTCGAGTCCGCCGTAGCCGATATCGTAGGCCCATCCATCGCCGCCAATCAGCCAAACGCTGCGACGCACAAGGGTGTCGGCCAAGTCGGTTAGACGAATCGCATCTTCAGATTGTATCGTTGCAAGACGATCTTTGAGGATGGCCACGGTCTTGCGCTGCTCGTAGATGTCGGCTTCATCTTCTTGTGGATTGTCGATGATCTTCGATACGAGCTCATCGCCAAGTTGTCCGGACAGCTTGCGCAGCAGGCTCTGGGCGATCATGGTCTGCTGGTCGATAGACACGCGGTAACCAAGTCCAAATTCGGCATTGTCTTCGAACAAGGAGTTACTCCAAGCCGGACCATATCCAACCTTATTCTTCGACCACGGCGTGGTGGGGAGGTTGCCTCCATAGATGGACGAGCACCCTGTTGCGTTGGCCACGACCATGCGGTCGCCGAAGAGCTGGGTGGCGAGCTTGATGTACGGCGTTTCGCCGCATCCCGAGCAGGCGCCCGAGAATTCGAAGAGCGGCTGCAAGAACTGAGATCCTTTAACAGTGTCGTGCTTCACAAGGCTGCGGTCGGTCTCTGGGATGCTCAAGAAGTAATCCCAGTTCACGCGCTCTGTTGAGAGATGTGGACGAATTGGCTCCATCATAATAGCCTTGCGGCCTAGGTTGGTCTTGTCTTTGGCGGGACAGACCTCGTAGCACAAACTGCAACCCGTGCAATCGTCGGGCGCAACCTGAATGGTGTAGCGAGTATCTTCTGGCCATTCCTTGCCGCGTGCCTTGGTGTGAAGCAGGGTGTCGGGTGCGTTTTCGAGTATGGTGCCGTCGTAAGCTTTGATGCGGATTACACTGTGTGGACAAACCATCGCGCACTTACCGCATTGGATGCAAATGTCGGGATCCCAGACAGGTATTTCTGAGGCGATACACCGTTTTTCCCATTGAGCTGTGTCGGTTGGGAAAGTTCCGTTGGCCGGCATGGCGCTCACGGGAAGACTGTCGCCCCTACCCTCCATGATTACCTTGGTGACACGCTGCACAAAATCGGGCGCACTTTCGATAAAGTTGAAGGCCGTAGAAACATCGATGGCACTGTCTATATCAGGAATAACCACCTCGTACATGTTTTCGATTGACTGATCGACAGCTCGCTCGTTCTTCTGAACAACAAGTGGACCTCGTTTGCCGTATGTTTTCTTGATGCTGTCTTTGATGGCGTCGAGAGCCTTCTCGCGAGGTAAAACACCCGAGATTGCGAAGAAACAGGTCTGCATGACCGTATTGATGCGGTTGCCCATACCCGTGTCACGCGCTACTTTTTCGGCATCGATCGTAAAGACCTTCATGCCCAACTCGCGGATACGTCGCTGAACATCGGCAGGCAAATGTGCCCAAACCATATCGGCAGGCTCTGGATGATTCAGCAGAAGCACAGAGCCAGGAGCGGCCGATGCCAAGAAATCTACCTTGCCGATGAAGGATGGCTGATGGCAGGCAATGAAATTCGCCTTACGAATCAGATAGGTGGAGCGGATCGGCTGTGGACTAAACCGCAAATGCGATACGGTCATCGAGCCGGACTTCTTCGAGTCGTACACGAAATATCCCTGGGCATGATAACCTGTGTAATCGCCGATGATCTTGATGGAGTTCTTGTTGGCTCCGACGGTTCCATCGGCTCCAAGGCCGTAGAACATACCTCTGAATACGTGGTCGGGCTCGATGTCGAACGGATCGGTAACCTCGAGTGAGCGGTGGGTCACATCGTCGTCAATGCCGACCGTGAAGTTGTTCATCGGCTTGTCGCTGAGGAGCTCTTCGTACACGCGTTTGACCATGCCTGGTGTGAACTCCTTCGATGAGAGCCCATAGCGTCCACCAACGACATTTGGCATGCCGAAAACCGGCATCAAGTCGGTATCGCGGTTCTCGATGATGGCGGTCATCACGTCTTTATAAAGCGGCTCACCATGTGCGCCCGGCTCCTTGGTGCGGTCGAGCACGGCGATGGATTTCACGGTAGGTGGCAGTATACGAAGCAGGGCGGCGCCGTCGAACGGTCGGAACATGCGCACCGTAAGCACTCCAACCTTTTCGCCGTTTGCATTCATTGCATCGGCGGTTTCTCGGGCGGTTTCAACACCCGAACCCATCATGATGAGCACGCGCTCGGCATCTTCGGCCCCGAAATAATCATATAGATGGTATTGGCGTCCGGTAAGGGCGGCATATTCATCCATTATAGCTTGGGCTGACGATGCGAAGGCGTCGTAGTATGGATTACAGGCCTCACGTGCCTGGAAGAACACGTCAGGATTCTGTGCAGATCCGCGCATTGTAGGACTCTCTGGGCGTAGTGCCGATCTGCGGAACTGGCGGATGCGGTCGGCGTTGATCATCGCCTTTAGCACCTCATTGGTTGGCTCCTCGATGTCGCTCAATTCGTGCGATGTGCGGAATCCATCGAAAAAGTGCAGGATGGGAAGCTGAGCCTGCAGGGTGAGGGCATGGGCAATAACGGCCATGTCGGCTGCCTCCTGCACACTGTTCGAGCACAGGATGCCAAAACCGGTCGAACGCACGGCCATCACGTCGCTGTGGTCGCAGAAAATCGACAGGGCGTGGGTTGCAATGGTCCTTGCGGCTACGTGGATCACAATGGGAGTGAGCTCACCGGCAAGCTTGAACATGTTGGGAATCATCAGGAGCAAGCCCTGCGACGATGTGAACGTAGTTGTGAGGGCGCCATTCTGTAATGACCCGTGAACGGCACCTGCCGCACCACCCTCGCTTTGCATTTCGACGATATGAGGTACATCACCCCATACATTCTGGACGCCTGCGGCAGCCCACGTGTCGGCCCACTCGCCCATCTGCGATGCCGGTGTGATGGGATATATGGCCACAACTTCATTAAGTTTATAGGCCACTCGTGCAACGGCTTCGTTTGCGTCGATGATGTTTCTTTGAACTGACATGACTTGCTCCTGATAAATTCAATACTTTACTGTCGTTATGCCATCATGGGCTGCACACTTGCAACGTCGTTCGGACGCGGCTCGCGCGGGTTGCGCAGGTGCACCTGAGCCAATGCCAGTCTTGCTAGGGGAAGGCGGAATGGCGAGCAGGACACATAATCGAGCCCGTTGGCGTAGAAGAAGGCGATACTGTGGGGTTCGCCACCATGTTCACCGCAGATCCCGACCTTGAGGTCTGGCTTGACGGCCCTTCCCTCGCGGGTAGCTATGGTGATCAAGCGTCCAACACCCTCGGTGTCAAGCACTTGGAATGGATCATCGGGCAGAATCTTGGCACTCACATAGTGCGTCAAGAATTTGCCGGCGTCGTCGCGACTGTAGGCGAAGGTTGTCTGTGTGAGGTCGTTCGTGCCAAACGAGAAAAACTCAGCCTCCTTGGCGATGGCACCAGCCGTGAGGGCTGCACGTGGAACCTCAATCATGGTGCCAACGATGAATTCAATACGGTCTTGCATCTCACGGAACACCGTTTCTGCGGTCTTCATGATGATGGATTTCTGGTCAAGGAATTCCTCGACGGTTCCGATGAGCGGAATCATGATCTCCGGCTTCACCACGATGCCCTCCCGCTTGCAGGTAATTGCAGCCTCTAAGATGGCACGTGTCTGCATTTCGGTGATTTCGGGGTAGGTGATACCCAAACGGCAGCCACGGTGACCCAGCATCGGGTTGAACTCGCGAAGATTCTGAACTTTGTGCTTGAGCACTTTGGCAGGGATGTTGAGATCGTGGGCCACATGGATGATCTCCTCGTCCTCGTGTGGAAGGAATTCATGGAGCGGTGGATCCAAAAGGCGAACGGTCACGGCGAGACCGTCCATCTCACGGAAGATGCCGATAAAATCCTCGCGCTGGAAGGGGAGTAGATCGGCCAAGGCACGCCTGCGCTCGGGCTGTGTCTCAGATATGATCATCTTGCGGATTGGCGTAATGCGACCCTCACCAAAGAACATGTGCTCGGTGCGTGTGAGGCCGATGCCCTCAGCGCCAAAATCGCGCGCCTTGCGGGCATCTTCGGGTGTGTCGGCATTTGCACGCACCTTCATGGTGCGGATGGAATCAACCCATTTCATGAATTGGAAATACTTGTCGTCAAATTTAGGATCTGTAAGCTCTTTTTGTCCTTTTACAACCAAGCCAGTTGTACCATCGATGGAAATCCAATCACCTTCACGAACGGTAACACTACCGTTGGTCAACGATTTATTCTTGTAGTTGATGATGATGTCGCCACATCCTGCAACGCATGGCTTACCCCATCCACGGGCAACGACAGCTGCGTGACTGGTCATACCACCACGAGAGGTGAGAATGCCTTGGGCCGCTGCCATACCGCCGACATCTTCGGGGCTGGTCTCGACGCGTACCAGTATCACTTTTTCGCCGCGCTCTGCAGCTTTTTCGGCGTGCTCAGCATCAAATACTATGGTACCTACTGCTGCTCCTGGCGATGCTGGTAAACCGACACCGATACGATCGGCTTCAACGCTGCTTTGGTCGGAAAACTGTTTGTGGAGCAATTGGTCGAGATGCTGTGGCTCTACCAGGTCGCGCACGGCAAACTCTGGCGTTACGACGCCTTCGCTCACCATGTCGACGGCGATGTGGATGGCTGCTTGACCCGTGCGTTTTCCGTTGCGGGTTTGGAGGATGAACAGTACGTCCTCTTGGATGGTGAACTCGATGTCCTGCATATTCATATAATGCGATTCGAGCACTCCTGCCAAGCGGAGCAGTTCTTTGTATGCAATTGGCATTACGATTTCGAGCTCATCGATGTGCTGCGGGGTGCGGATGCCGGCTACGACGTCCTCGCCTTGGGCATCCATCAGGAATTCGCCATACAAGGTGGATTCGCCAGTAGATGGGTTACGCGTGAAGCATACGCCTGTGGCGCTGCGCTCACCCATGTTTCCGTAGACCATAGCCTGCACGTTCACGGCTGTGCCGAGGAGTCCGCGGATCCTATTAATCTGGCGGTATTTAATGGCACGGCTCGAATTCCAGGAATTGAATACAGCGTTAACGGTGAACCTAAGCTGCTCCATGGGGTCTTCGGGGAACATAAAGCCAGTGTGCTTGCGGTACACGGCCTTGTACCGGTCAACCAATTCCCTGAGGTCGTTGGCGGTGAAGTCGGAGTCCAGCTTGACCCCCAGCTCCTTCTTGAGTTCATCCATCGAATCCTCGAAGTACTCGTGGTTCACACCCATCACCACGTCGCCGAACATGTCGATGAAACGGCGGTAGCTGTCATAGGCGAAACGCTCGTTGCCCGTTTTCTTGGCGAGTCCTTCGACTACAGCATCGTTGATGCCCAAGTTGAGGACGGTATCCATCATGCCCGGCATAGATGATTCGGCGCCAGACCGTACCGATACGAGAAGTGGATTGTTTGGATCGCCAAACTTAGCGCCAATGGCCTTCTCAACGTGTTCCACACCCTTTACGACCTGCTTCATCAGGTCGGCGGGCCATTGCTCGTCATGCTCATTGTACCAAGCACAGGCCTCGGTCGATACGGTGAAACCGGGAGGAACCGGCAGCCCCATTAGGCTCATTTCGGCTAGGTTGGCACCCTTTCCACCGAGTAGGCGCTTCATTTTCTTGTCGCCGTCTGTTTTATTTCCACCGAACAGGTAAACCCACTTTTCCTGATTACTCATATCGACCCCTCGAATATCTGTTTGACGATTATTGCTAAATTATGTGCATTATTTGCCTTTCATCAAGACAATGATGCATAATTCATTATACAATAACGTCTAAGTATATAACATGACTTTTGTCATGTTTGAGAACGACTTATGTCATTGAGCATCGAGCATTGGACATTGGACATTGGACATTGGACATCGGACATCGAAGATGCCAACTTTCAATGCTCTATGTCAACAAATCCACAACTGCCTCGTTTCGGTACAACATCTCTCGACCGATGGCTCTCGACTTAAGCATCCGCACGTCTTCGAGGGTTTTTAGGTATTCGGCGGCTGTCTGGCGTTTTACGATCCCGGCATCGACGAGGTCACGGACTTTGATCACGGGTCGGGCGTAAATAAGGTCGAATAATTCATTCGACTGCATACGGGCAGGGAGCAGATCCGCTGCTCGCTCAAACGCTTCGTTTCGGGCGTCGCGCAGTTCAAGGATCAAGTATAACGCCGCATCAATGCCTTCGTTTAGTGCCTCGAGGTGGTCATCCATCGTGTTTGCGTGAGTAATCGACGACTTGGTGTACCCAAGTAGCGGCATTGGCAATTCGTACTCAACGGCAACAAGTAGCCCTGGGATCAGTCTTACGAGAGGGTCGCCGTCGTCATGGAAGGGTTTGATGCGGCGCATAGTATCAGCCGCCATAAAACTGCGGATGGCAACCGGGTGTGTTGCGTCCAAATTTAGGAACACATCGACCTGTTTCATTCTATCGGATACGCTAACCTTAGATTCGGCTGATTTTCTGACCTGTTTGTTTCGTCCAAGCGCCGAAGCCATGAACTTTTGCAAGATGGATGTGTTTAGCACAGGACGTATCCTCAAACCATGCCAAAGCATCAAGTATGCATCGCGCCACCGAATGATGTTGTCGAACCCAGCGTCTTTTTGCTTACCCAGCTCGGCGGAGCTGTACCACAGCAGCTCATCGAAGTTCGCCTTGCTTCCAAGGGCATGATACACTTCAGACAGCGCTAACATGGGCAACATGCTATCGGTTTTACCAACTGTTCGCAGCACGCCTTTGTATTCGCCTACGTGTACAAGCAACTGCTGAAATAACTCGGCATTGTATGTTGCCTTGTTTCCAGATTGAAAACTAATATTTGATAAATTGCTCATATATGTAGGTAATACATTATTACATAGACATGATAATACGAATATTATTCATACCAACGTATAATTTCTCCAGTGGCTTTTCGCTTCAGATCGGGTACTTTGGCATTCTCGGCAGGGTATCCAACTGGTATGAGAAGAAAGGGTTTTTCGTTTTCTGGCCGTTCAAGCAGCTCTGCAAGAAAACCCATCGGGCTAGGCGTATGCGTGAGAGCCACGAGTCCGGCGTTATGCACCGCTGCTAACAACATACCTGCAGCAATTCCGACCGATTCCGACACATAATAATTTTTCTTGGTTTTGCCGTCAACTACATCGTATGCATGCTTGAAAACGATGATGAGCCAGGGTGCAATCTCAAGGAAGGGTTTGTTCCAGTCGGTGCCGAACGCACTCAGATCTTCGAGCCACTCCTGAGACATCCTTCTCGTGTAGCTTTCGTATTCCTCGGCCTCTGCCGCCTCTCGGATTTTCCGCTTAAGGTCGGGATTGGAAACCGCGCAGAACGACCACGGCTGTTTGTGCGCTCCCGACGGAGCGGTACTAGCCGCCAACAACAGGTGTTCTATAACTTCGCGGGGTACGGGTCGATCCGAAAATTCACGGATGGTCCTTCGTTGGTCCATAAAGTCATAGAATGATTTTGATCTTTTTGACATCGTGTCGGCATCGTACGTTTCGCGTGTATACGGTATGAAATTGTCTGGAGTCTGTTTCATGAGTAAGCGGCAAATATTGGTCGGAGGAAATCAGTCATCGGCAATCTATTAATGTCTGAACACGCTTGCAAACAAACGGAAAGCGATTCCAGAGTGGAAATAAGCGGAATTTATCCTATTTTTTAAGCCGGCTCGATTTCTGACGGAGTCTGAGCGTAAACAATCGATTTCAACACTGCTATAGCCTATCATCATGCAAAAGACCCGTATTACGGTGGCCCGTGGAGACGGTATCGGCCCCGAAATCATGGACGCTACACTAAGAATATTGGAAGCTGCCGGAGCTGCCATAGAGCCGGAGTTCATCGAGGCAGGCGAGAAAGTCTACCTACAAGGACACGTATCAGGCATTTCGCCAGAATCGTGGGAGGCAATCCACCGAAACCCAGTCTTCCTGAAGGCGCCCATCACAACTCCGCAAGGTGGAGGCTACAAGAGCCTAAATGTGTCGATCCGAAAAGCGCTCGGACTCTTCTCGAACGTGCGTCCAACACAGTCGCTCTACCCGTACATCGAAACCTTCCATCCGAATATCGATGTTATCATCATCCGCGAAAACGAGGAAGATCTCTACGCGGGTATCGAGCACCAGCAAACCACCGACATGGTCCAGACACTCAAGCTTGTGAGTGTGCCGGGCTGCGAGAAAATTGTTCGCTACGCTTTCGAGTACGCCCGTGCATACGGTCGCAAGAAGGTAACCTGTATGAGCAAGGACAACATTATGAAGCAGACCGACGGACTGTTTCACAAGACTTTCGACCGCATTGCTAAGGAATATCCGAATATCGGCACCGAGCACCAGATCATCGATATTGGTACGGCGTTGTTGGCAACCCGTCCAGATAGGTATGACGTAATTGTGACCATGAACTTATACGGCGACATCATCTCCGATGTGGTTGCCCAAGTTGCGGGATCGGTCGGCATGGCAGGGTCAGCCAATATCGGGGAGACGCACGCCATGTTTGAAGCCATCCACGGATCGGCCCCTGACATTGCCGGTATGGGGATCGCCAATCCCGCCGGTCTATTAAATGGTGCAATCATGATGCTCGTGCACATTGGTCAGCCGGAAACGGCACAACTTGTGCAGAACGCACTCTACAAAACAATCGAAGACGGCATTCATACGGGCGACATTGCCAGCGAAGGACATACGACGAAACGTGTTGGTACCCAAGAATTTGCAGATGCGGTGATTGAGCGCCTTGGTCAGGCGCCATCCAAGCTGAAATCGGTCCATTTCGACGCAAACCCAGGCAAACCGATTACCATACCGCCGTATATCAGACAGCAGCGGACGAGGGAGCTGGTTGGGATCGACGTGTTCATTTGCGACGAGAAGCGCACACCGGAAGAACTTGGCGCATTGCTACAGATGGCTGTGGGCGACGACCTTATGGTTCGAATTATCACGAACCGCGGAATGGTTGTTTATCCAGAATACTTTCGTGAGACCTTCCTCAGCGACCAGTGGCGTTGTCGAATCGTCAAAAGGCAGGGTGATGTTCGTCCACAAGAAGCCAAGTTTCAAAATCTGCGCCACTCCGATATCGTGAACTTACTGGTACGCCTCGAAGCTTTCGGCTTGGAAACCGTAAAGACAGAGAACCTGTACTTCATCGACGGCGAGAGGGCGTTTTCGCTCGGGCAAGGAGAGTGAGGCAATCATTAACAATCATTAGCAGTTATTAGCAATGATTATCAATGATTATCAGTCACTGACTGGTACCTACGCCGGAGGCGTCTTTCCTTCTTATTTACGTCGACTGTCATCCTGTAAGGACCTATCCCGCAGGGATCTGCTCTATTTATTTACGTCGACTGTCATCCTGTAAGGACCTATCCCGCAGGGATCTGCTCTAT
>CAZVRJ010000032.1:15794-27217 GCA_964629885.1 uncultured Chitinophagales bacterium
ACTGTCATCCTGTAAGGACCTATCCCGCAGGGATCTGCTCTATTTATTTACGTCGGCTGTCATCCTGTAAGGACCTATCCCGCAGGGATCTGCTCTATTTATTTACGTCGACTGTCATCCTGTAAGGAAGTTGTCATCCTGAACGTAGTGAAGGACCACCCGCAGGGATCTGCTCTATTTATTTACGTCGACTGTCATCCTGTAAGGACCTCCCTCTTTGTGAACATCCCTCTTCATTTGAAGAAGTTTACAATTTTCCTTCTCCCATTTCATTATATTGAGAGACATGCCTTTCGGGTCCCTATCCGAAGGCCGTTGGGGTACAGTTTGACAACTGCACGCCTCGTCATGGTTAATAAAAAAATACATACAAACGTATGGCATTCCGTTGGATATACAGCCAACCGGAAGACCCTGACGCTGTGCCTATGCTTCAGAGGGAGCTTAATGTTCCCGAGACAATCGCACGTCTGTTGGCTCTCCGGCGCATCAACACATTTGAAGACGCCCGCACTTTTTTCCGCCCCGACCTGAGCTTGGTTCATGACCCCTTCCTCATGAAGGACATGGACAAAGCAGCCGACCGTCTGGCATCGGCAATCAGGAAAAACGAGAAAGTAGTCGTATATGGCGACTATGATGTCGATGGCACAACTGCCACAGCCATCATGTACACCTTTCTCAAGGATTTCGGTCTGCATGTGGAATACCACATCCCGAATCGCTTCAAAGAGGGGTATGGACTCAGTGAGGAAGGCATCAGCAAAGCCGCATCGATCGGCGCGACACTTATTGTGACCGTCGACTGTGGAATAACTGCCGTCGAAGAGGCCAAATGGGCACGCGATATCGGTATCGACATGATCATCTGCGATCACCATAACGCAGGACCCGAAATTCCAGACGCCGTTGCCGTACTCGATCCAAAGCGACCCGATTGTACCTATCCCTTCGACGGATTATCTGGCGCAGGAGTAGGCTTCAAGTTGATCCAAGCTACGACCAAGGTACTTGGTCTCCCCGATGAAAAATGTCACCGCTTCCTCGACCTGCTGGCCATATCCATTGCCTCAGACATTGTACCGATTGTAGATGAGAACCGTATCCTTATGCGTGAGGGTCTCAGCTTGCTTAATGCCAAGCCACGGCCTGGAATAAAAGCCCTCATGGAGCTTGTCCGTCTCGGTAAGAGCAAGGTCACCACATCGGAGATCGTGTTCTCGATTGGTCCGCGCATCAACGCCGCCGGTCGCATGCTGCATGCCGATACGGCCGTGGAGCTACTTATCGCTGACAATGATGCCGACGCCATGGAGAAAGCGCAAGAGCTCGAGCGTATCAACATTAAGCGACGCGCCGTCGACAACGAGACTATGGAACAGGCCGTCGAAATGATCGACCGCGATTATTCGATCGACAATCTCTCTTCGTTAGTACTGCATCACCCAGAGTGGCACCTCGGGGTGATCGGCATTGTGGCATCGCGCCTAGTCGACAAATATTACCGTCCGGCCATCATGTTGAGCACGGTCGATGGATTAGTTAAAGGATCGGCCCGAAGCATCCGCGGGTTTAACGTGTACAACGCGCTTAAAGAGTGTGAAGACATGCTGATACAGTTCGGTGGGCACGAATTCGCCGCGGGACTGACCTTAGACGTCAAGAACCTAGATGAGTTTAGGCTGCGATTCAACGTCATCGTCGACAAGTATTTCAAAGAGTCCGACTTTGAGCCGGAGATCTATGTCGATGCTGACTTAGACCTCCACGAAGTAGATGCCCGGTTCTGGAAGCTTCTCACACAATTCGAGCCCTTTGGACCCGATAATGCCAAGCCGATATTTGTGAGTCGCAATCTTCGGGTGGTGGGTAACGCAACCGTAGTAGGTAATGGTCACCTCAAGATGCGTGTAGCCCAGAACGGATCAGCCGAGTTCGACGCAATCGGCTTCAACATGCACGATTACCTTCCCAAGATTCGAGAAGCAACGCCTGGCACCCTCAGCCTAGCCTACATGATCGAGGAAAACACCTGGCAGAACAAAACGACCTTGCAGATGCGTATTCGGGACATTGACTTCGAGGAATGAACTTCGAAGTCTTCCTCACTTCTCCAGTAGTATGTGTGAGAGATTGCGCTTGTGGATCGGAATCAGATACTTGATGTCGATCGCGTCTTTGTAGATGCCTAAGATGCCGGTGCCACGGAAGTCGACAACGCAGTATTTTTCGACGATGCTCATGATTTCTCCGATGCCGTAGAATTCGGGACACGGACCATAATAAACCAAGTCGCCAGTTTGCAGCTCGTTGTCAGCCCTGCGGTGGAAAGGTAGTACCACCGGCAGTTTGTCGAAGCGATATGTTAAACGTGGTTCTGGCATGGGCATTCAAGATACCAATATTGTCTGAAACAACCGGTCAGGATACCTTCAACGCCTTGATCTGGCGTTGATTATCACCTTTGTGGACTATTTCCACCATCCATAGTTGTTCAGGCAATAACTCCGAAATGCGCTCCAGCCATTCCACAACACAGATGCCATCACCGTTTAAAATTTCGTCCAACCCTATGCCTAGGGCTTCGTCGACCGAGTTCAACCTGTAGGCGTCGATGTGGTAGATGGTGACTTCTGAGCCATGGTATTCCTGCACCAAGGCATAGGTCGGAGAGCTAACATGCTCTGGTTTAACCCCAAAAAAGCCGGCCAATCCTTTTGTGAAATGGGTCTTTCCAGCACCAAGATCCCCTTTGAGGCACACGATGTCGCCTGGCGAAAGGTGCTTGGCTAATCGCAGACCCATCTCCATAGTCTGTTCGGGCGAGGTCGTGGTGACGTCAAACATCAACTCAGTCATTCCTTCAGCTACTTGGCCTTCAGTGTAATGATCGGCAAGATCATCTCCTGCATCGATGCGCCGCCGTGTTGGAACGTATCGTTGTACTTATTCTGATACTTGTGGTAGTTGGTCGGATAGACGAAATAATAATTTTCCTTAGCGAAGATGTAGTTCGTGCTGTGTCCACTGCGGGGCAGCATGTAATCGGCAGGCTTATGGGCGATGATGGCTGCGTCCTTATCGACCTTCAAGTTGCGACCGTATTTGTATCGTAGGCTTGTAGATGTGTCGCGATCGCCTAGCACCTTCGTGTCCTTGAGAGCCCTCACCGATCCGTGGTCAGTCGTAATAACGATGGTGATATCTTGGCTGGCGAGCGTCTTCAACATCTGGAAAAGAGTAGAATGTTGGAACCAAGCACGGGTTAGCGACCGAAATCCTTTTTCGTCGGGTGCTATCTCTTTGAGCACATCCGAGTCGGAACGGGAGTGCACAAGCGTATCCACAAAATTGATTACGAATGTGCTTAGTGGCACCTGAGCGTAGTTGAGAATGCGGTCTGCGATCCTGCGACCATCTTCGGCGT
The DNA here is from genome assembly GCA_964629885.1 of uncultured Chitinophagales bacterium. Lineage (GTDB taxonomy): Bacteria > Bacteroidota > Rhodothermia > Balneolales > CAYWCV01 > CAYWCV01. The sequence continues at coordinate 19,222 of CAZVRJ010000032.1, forward strand.
GGATTACTTTCTCATACTTAGGCGTGATGTCGAGCTTGTTGCGACGCATCAGGTCTTGAAGGAAATCGGCTTCATACTTGTTTAACGACGATTCGTTGTCGTCGGCAATCTCCCACAACTTTGGATAGCTCTGCTCAATTTGCAGAGGGAATAGACCTGAAAAGATCGCGTTCCTCGCATAGGGTGTCGCGGTAGGTAGAATGGAGCAGTAAAAATCGGTGTCCATCGTAAAGTGCGGCGACAGCAAATCAGCGAAAACCAGCCATTGATCGTAACGCATACAGTCGATCACGAAGAATGCCACCTTCCGACCTTTTTTCAGATGTGGGATCACATATTCCGGAATAACGTCTGGAGACAGCACTGGACGATCGGGTAGCGGCTCGCGCAGCCAGTACATGTATTCGCGCTCAATGAAACGGCCAAACTCGGTGTTCGCCTGCGCGATTTGGTCGTCGAGCACTTGACGTAATCCCTCGTCGCTGTTCTCGAGCTGCATATCCCAAAGCGTGAGCTGGTGATAGATGCCGTGCCAGTCGGCCCACGACATATCGCCCATAAGTTGCATCGATATTTCTCGAAAACTGCTCAGGTAGCTCTGGGCCGTTTTTTCGTGTCGTAGACGGTGCCTGTCTAGGATGCGCTTGATCGTGAGCAAGATCTGATTTGGGTTCACCGGCTTGATCAGGTAATCGGAAATCTTTGAGCCGATGGCATCCTCCATGATGGCCTCTTCCTCGCTTTTTGTGATCATCACCACGGGGATGGTCGGCCAAGATTGCTTGATCCGAGCAAGCGTAGCTAGACCGTCGAGGCCAGGCATCTGCTCGTCGAGAAACACCAAATCGTAATCGTTCTCCTCCATCAGGGTGAGCGCATCTTCACCGTTCGAACAAGGGGTCATTTCGAAACCCTTCTTCTCCAAAAAGATGATGTGCGGACGCAGGTGGTCAATTTCGTCGTCTACCCAGAGGATCTTGTTGCTCATGTTATGTGCTTAAGTTCTATTCATTTAGCCGAAGATACGGACGTATCTGTTCCCATTTTTTAGGTCCAATGCCTTTCACCCTCATTACGTGCGACAAATCCTGAAATGGTCCATGTACGTTACGGTACTCGACGATCACTTCTGCGGTTTTGGGGCCTATCCCTGGCAGGCGTGTTAACTCGGATGCATTTGCCTTGTTGATGGCGATGCTCTCCGGCGCCGGCAGTTTCGCAGACCCCGATTTTGGGGGCGTACGAGGTTGGGATGTGGACGCGTTTTGGGTATTTACTTGTAACGCCGGCGTCGTTTCGGTATTGTTCAGCGGTGGGGGTTCGTATCGTGCCATTAAGGTCGCATGATCAGCGGCCTTTTTATCGGTTAGTGCCCGAAACAGGCTGTCGGCATAGGCGTAATGCTCGTCGGGGAAGGGATTATCAGGTCTCAAAATGGCCGCTCCCGTCGATATGAGTACAATCATCGTAGTGATGGTCACCATGGCGAGACGCTCCGACTTTGTTATGTTCAGCTTATCGAAAAGGAAGTAGAGTTTGTTTTTTAGCATGTTAGTAGAGTGGTTGAGTGGTAAAGCGGCGAAGCCGTCCTGAGTGAAACGAAGGGTATTGACGGTAAAGTGGAATTTTTGCTCAATGCTCAATGCTCAATGCTCAATGCTCAATGGCCAACGTCCTTCTTCCTTCTTCTTTCTTCCTTCCTTCGTCTTTCTTCCTTCGTCTTTCTTCTTTCTTATAAGAGTCTCGCCAAAGCAATTCCTTACGCAGCTATAAGAAATATTTTATTATCTTTTTATAAGTACCGTTAAAAGACTTTATAAAGTATTTATGAAGACCATTTCCATATCTAAAGACATCGAACCGCTATCTGATTTTCGCAAGAACGCAGCTGCATTTCTCAAACGCCTCAAATCAGATAAAAAGCCCATCGTGTTAACCCAACATGGGAAAAGTGCCGCGGTCTTACTGGATGTATCCGAATACGATCGCATCGTGGAGCATGTTCAGTTTCTAGAGGCAATTATTGACAGTAAAAAACAGGTGGAAAAAGGTTTGACTTTTACTGCTGAAGAGACCAGGTTGAGGATTGGTTCATTCATCAGTAAATGGAAGTAGTATTCACGGAGAGATTTGTTACTGACCTTGAAGATTGCATTGATTTCATTGCACAAGATGACCCTCAGATTGCAATCGAATGGTCGGAACATATTTTGGACAGGTGTGACCAAATTGCTACTTATCCAATGAGTGGTCGTGTAGTGCCAGAAATTGGATTAGTTCAAATACGTGAACTAATCGAAGGTAATTACAGGATCGTGTACGAGATGACCGAAAAACAAGTAATCATATTGCTAATTTGGAGTTCTCGTAAACAATTGGACGATGATATGATATTTTTATAAACGTCCCCACCCAATGAACACCACCCAATTATCTCACGGAACCGTAGCTTGGCGCGAGCTGGGGCAGGGCACACCCCTGCTCATCTTGCATGGATGGGGCGTCGAATCTTCCGTGATGATCCCTCTCATGCAGCGGCTTTCGACCACTAGGCGGTGTATCGCTATTGACTTCCCCGGGTTTGGGCTGTCGCCGGCACCTCCAGATGCCTGGGATGTCGACCAATACGCCAGTATGGTGCGCGAATTTATGGTAGCTAACGACATCGACCAATGCGACATCCTCGCGCACTCGTTCGGTGGACGCGTAACCCTGTCACTTCTTGCTGGCGACCCAAACCGATCGGCCTTCTGTAAGGTGCTCATTACCGGAGGGGCCGGAATGAAACCCCGCCGAACCTGGCGTTATTACTACCGGCGCACACTCGCCACAACCCTAAAGGCGCCCTTCTCCCTCTTGCCAGCCACTACTCGTGAGAAAGGATTAGCCCGTCTACGCAAAACGTCTATCTGGAAGTCGCTCGGGTCCTCCGACTACCAACAACTCCAAGGCGTGATGCGCGAAACCTTCGTGAAGACCGTGAATCACTACCAGGAAGCTCTGCTCCCTAAAATACCGCACGACATCCTGCTGCTCTGGGGAACCGACGACCCAGCTACGCCACTCTACCAAGGCGAGCGTCTGGAACAGGGGCTCAAAAACGCCGCACTCGTCAAAATCGACCGCGCCGGACACTATGCCTTCCTCGATCAGCCCGCTCAGTTCGGTGCCATCGCCGAGGCTTTCTACAAAGGCTGACATGGCTGGCATTTATATACACGTACCCTTCTGCCGTCAGGCATGCAGCTACTGCGACTTCTATTTCGTAACTCGCCTCAACCTGATTCCCGACTACGTCGACGCACTGATCCGCGATATCCGTTCGTGGAAAGATTCCAGATGGACCGACATCCCCATCAACACATTGTACTTTGGTGGCGGTACACCATCTACATTAGATCCATTGCAGCTCGAGCGCATCCTCCGTGCCCTGCACGATACCTTCGATATCGCCCGTCTCGACGAGTTCACCTTTGAGCTTAACCCCGACGATGCACGTCCCGATTACCTTGAGGCCATCCGCAACTTGGGTGTTGACCGACTGAGCATGGGCGTGCAGAGTTTCAATGCGGAGCTGCTCAAGTTCATGCACCGCAGTCACACCCGCGAGGAGGCGATGCAAAGCCTGGAGAACATCCGCAAAGCTGGATTCAAACGATTCAATGCCGATTTGATCTACGGCAATCCGGGTCAATCCGATGAAATGCTTGAAGACGACATCCAGCAGCTGCTGGCTTTCGATCCTCCTCATATCTCCGCGTACGCCCTCACCATCGAAGAGTCGACACGATTGGGTAAGCTTGAATCGTTGGGAAGACTTAGGGCGGCCGAAGATGAGCAGGTAGCCCATCAGGCGCTACTTCTCGAGGCTCGATTGAAGGATGCAGGACTCGAACGCTACGAAGTGAGTAATTATGCCACAAAAGGCAATGAAGCTGTACACAATACTAATTATTGGCGACATATATCGTACCTTGGAATTGGACCCGGTGCTCACAGTTTCTGGCACTCCGACAACGATGCTTGGCGATGGAATAACGAGCGCGACCTCAAGGCTTGGATGACGGATCCCGAAGTCGCGCGAACCGAGCCTGAGCATCTCGACAGTCTGCAGCGCGCCGAGGAATACATATTGCTAAGGCTTCGGAACCGAGAAGGCCTAGACACCGTATACTTAAAGGCTAAGTATGAGTACGAGATGAGCTCCGAACAGCACGCCTATTGGGATCAACTCCGCTTTTCGGGATTAGCACTTGCTGGAGAACCGTGGAGACTCAGTTCCGATGGGTTTAACTTGGCCGACCGTATAACAGTAGACCTCCTCACGCGTCACGATGCATTGTGATCGAGTATCGCTTTTTGGTATTTTAATGACGGAGACTGTTCATGAAGAAGTGTACATCCATTTTATTTCAGTCGTTGGTCGATTATGCGGGGCTTTTCCCGCCGGCTTCACTACCTCTGCGTGAGACCCTGCAGAACTATGTGACCTATGTCGGAGGTAACGATAAAGCTATGTTGGGACGGTTGATCCTCCCTGTGACCCAGCTCCAAGCTGCCAATGAGTTATTGCGTGATATGAAGTTGCGCCATTCTGTAGCTGTTAGCTGCCTGATAGCAAGATCGGTATCATCAGCAGAGTCGCGCGACCACTTAGGAGAAGCTATTGGCATCATAGCGGCATTTCGGGATGAGCCAAAGGCGATCGTTGATCCACAGGTCATCGAAATGGCCTTGCCAGAAGAAGTGAGCGAGGATATCTCAGAGCTTGAGTTGGGGGGCTATATCCACCAATTGCAGGCCATGATGGATGACGCCGAACTCACCTTGCCGGTATTTCTAGAGCCATCGCTTTCGGGCGACACCCTTTCGTTCGCAGACAGTCTCACTACCGTGCTCGATACGCATAACCATGCCGGGTATGAGCCGCGTCTCGGATGGAAATTGCGCTGCGGCGGACTCAGCAAAGAGGCGTTTCCCAGCTCCGATACGCTGTCTCGGTTCATCATCGCAGCAGCCCGGCACGGTGTTCCACTGAAAGCAACGGCAGGTCTCCATCATCCTTTTCCCATCATCGATCCGGTTACCGGTGCACGAATGCATGGTTTCGTCAACCTTATCGCTGCCATGGCATGCGCCATAAGGTATCCGTCCGACCGGCAGCCTGTTGTTGACATCCTCAATGAAGATGATCCCTCGGCATTTCTTATCGGCGATCTAGGCCTTCACTGGCGCGACCACTTGTTTAGCCTCGACCGTTTAAAGAAAGTCAGAGCCGACGGATTCCTTTCCTTCGGTAGCTGCAGTTTCGACGAACCGCGCGACGACCTGCGTAAACACGGTATCCAACTCGATTTTTCCAGATAGCTATGTCTCGTATCCCATCTTGGCTCAACGAGCCGGCAATGACCGATTTCCCCATCGAAAATCTGCCCTTTGGAGTGGCTAACCTCCCGGGCGAAGACCACGCTGAGGCCGTAACTCGAATTGGCGACACCATCATCTCGCTGGCCGCCCTTGAGCTCGATGGATTCTTCGACGGAATTCTGCACGACGATGACGACCCTGTGTTCGACCAACCCCACCTGAACGCCTTCATGGCATTGGGATCCGAAGTGCGTCGCCGTGTGCGAGAACGACTCACCGAAGGATTTCGGTCAGATACGGCTACTCTTAAGGATAATACTGACCTGCTCGATCGTTGTTTGTTCAATGTGGATGATGTTCACATGCAACTTCCCGCGCAGATCGGCGACTACACCGATTTCTACAGCAGTCGCGAGCATGCCACAAACGTTGGCATCATGTTCCGGGGCAAAGATAATGCCCTCATGCCCAACTGGCTCCACCTCCCTGTAGGATACCATGGTCGCGCGAGTTCCGTGGTTGTCAGTGGGACGCCAATTATCCGTCCCCATGGCCAAACCAAGGCCGATGATGCTGAGATGCCGACATTTGGACCTTCGAGACTGCTCGACATTGAGTTGGAGATGGGATATTATATAGGATCCGGCAACCCATTAGGAAGCCAGATTGCTGTTGGCGACGCCCCCGATCACATCTTCGGATTGAGTTTGGTGAACGATTGGAGCGCCCGCGATATCCAAAAATGGGAGTATGTGCCCCTCGGACCCTTCCTTGCCAAAAATTTTGCGACGACAGTATCCCCGTGGATCATCACACCCGAGGCTCTTGAGCCGTTTCGGTGTGAGGGTCCGTCGCAGGATCCCGAGCCGCTGCCATACCTGAAGGGTGGTGGATTATCGACATACAATATCCGCCTCGAGGTGTTGCTTAAGACGCCGAACATGTCGGAACCCATGGCCATATCGCGCACCAACTTTAAGAGGTTGTATTGGAGCATGGCCCAGCAGATAGCGCATCATACGATAACGGGTTGCAATTTGCGTCCAGGCGACCTGCTTGCATCGGGAACGATCAGTGGTCCGACCCGCAACAGCTGCGGGAGCTTGCTTGAGATTACTTGGCGGGGCACCGAGCCCATCAAGCTGGCGAATGGCGAAGAGCGCAGGTTCCTGCTCGACGGCGATGAGGTCACCCTACGTGGCTGGTGCGAAGGGGATGGGTATCGAATTGGGTTTGGGGAGTGTGTGGGGATGGTGGCAGAAGGACGTAAGACGTAGGACGTAAGACATAGGAGGGTCTTGTAGCAACCCCGAACACCCTGGGGTAGTACTGGGCGACGGAAGTGAGCCTAAGCCACTTCATATATCAATTTTTCTGGGTTGTCTGTCCGTTTTGACATTTCGATGATCTCAATGCCAACGATATTACCCTCGACATCGAAGTCAATGATTACCCCCGGCGAGTTTTGTTCGCTGATTAGGACATCATTATCTGAAAGCCTGATATACATCGCGTCGGCCGATTTGTCATACGTTATTTTCATACTTGCTCCTTTTTGATGTCCGATAGGCAGTGATGATCAAATTGGGTCTTTTGCAAACATTGACAAAAACTCTCATCAAGTAAAGTTGTTCGCCAAATAGTAGTTCTTTGTTGTAAACGTGAACACAATTTGCTTCAATATGTACAAAATCTGGGTCTAATAAAACCTCAAGCACAGCACTTTTGGGTATCTGCCTATTCTCAATCTGCTGTTCTGCATGCCGTGAGAACTTGTACTTCTTGGGTTCGTTTTTTGGCAAAATAAAGTAATTAATTTGATAGGTACCGTTTACTGACCCGCACTTCCTTGCGGGATGTAGGTTGGAGGAACTAGTACCAACCCCCAACCCCCTAGGGGGTGGTACACTGCTATATATCAGAGCGGTAAAGTCCCCACTCTTTAGCAGCTATTTCCTCGAATCGGCCCGAAATTACACCTCGGAGTTTTTGATCGGTTGCGTAGAGATTATCGACCTTCTCGTTCGTTAGCCGAAATATTTGCTTTCCCTTCATGATTGACCAAACGCGTTTCACGCTATCGGTCATGTCCTTGCGAAGTCTTCGCACTCTATCTTTGATTGATTCGTACTCGTAAAATTCCATAGGTAACTCCTGTAGTTAATAGATGTATACCTATAAGAGCCACGCCAAAAGAATTCCTTACGCGTGTTGATGAATTTTTTTAAAAAAGTGTTTAGGGCCCAGTACCAACCCCCAACCCCGGGGGTGGTACAGGGATCTAATTGCTAATGATTGCTAATGCTACTTCACCAACGTCACCTTCCGGCTTACAACCCCCGCATCGCTGCGCAGGCGCACCACGTACATCCCGCTGCTCAGGCCACCGGCCTCGAACTGAAGCACATGGCGTCCGGCCGACTTAAACCCATCGGCCAGCACTGCCACACGGCGTCCCAGTAGATCGACGACCTCGACGGTCACATTGCCCGACCGAGCAAGCTCGATGGGGATCGACGTGCTCGGGTTGAACGGGTTCGGATAGTTGGGCAGAACCGCTGTCTGGTTCGGCAGGTCGGGATTGGACTCAACCAGATTCACGCCCAATTGCTGTTTGAACGACAACATA
>CAZVRJ010000033.1:0-26911 GCA_964629885.1 uncultured Chitinophagales bacterium
ACCCTTTCGCAAATCATATTTGCCAAACAAGAACAACAGCAAGAACAAGAGCAACGGCAAGTGCAACGGCAAGATGCCGATGCCCTGCTGCCCTGCTGCCCTAGATGCTAGCTCTTCCTCACCCCATACTTCTCTAACTTGCTCTGCAAGGTCGTTGGCTTCATGCCCAAGCTCGCCGCCGCCCCATCACTACCATATATTTTCCAACCGCAGCGGTCCATAACCTGTAGCAAATACGCTTGCATATGCTCATCGTGCGTCGATCTGTGATCCAGTATAATGGATCCAGTGTCCGCAGTAACTGACACACGAGGCTTCGGCTTGCCAGCATCAGCCGATTCAAGCTCGAATTGGAACTTAGACCCATTCCACCCCAATAGGCTACGCCTCAAGATGACATCTAACTCATCATAGTTCTCCCTGTACTCAAAATGGAACAATCTCGTCCACTCTTTGTCGGATATACTTGGCACTTCTTGTCCAACCGATTCACACACACGCCCGAGCCAGCGCTCGGCATAAGGCCTAATGTCGGATCTTCTCATGTCGAGCGGCGGCAACACAACACTGATAACATTCAGCTTATAATACAATTCAGGAAGCAACCTGCCAGCCGACACCATTACATCGGGCGACTCGCTAGAACCACAGACGAAACGTAATAACGACTCTTGACCTTCCGTAAAGGTCATCAGTTTGGCCTGATCAGTCTTCGACATGTGACCCATCTCATATAGCATCACAGTTGTGCTTTTTCTGAGCTTGGCCGAAAAAAGAGATGATAGATCTACTTGCACCCCATCCATACTGTACACCGGATTCTTGCTGTCAGCGTAGTCCAACTTCCAAATGGAGCCTCCGGCTGCTAACACTCCACGAAGCGAACGATCCATCAGCAACCGTTTACCCGTGCCAACAGCACCTATATAAGCCATGCTGGCGCCAACTTCCTCGAGTTGACGGATTCTTTCCATCACGCTTTTCATGACTACACTCTCAGCCACAATTGTTTTGTCGGCTATACCCAATTCCCCGTCGGTGCTGTGTGGGTGCAAGGTCAACACAACCAAGTCTTCTTTGATGGCATCGGACAAGAAAGTCCTGACCTCAACGTGAAAGGAAACTTCACGACCGGCCAAGTCGCCCAATACAACTCCTCGATTACCCTCGGCGGCGGCCCGAACAAGCTGGTTTAGGCTTCGTCTGAGATCCCCATCCTGTTCCGACTCCAATACGAACGATTCTGGGGAGTATCCGAGATGTGTATGTACGGATCTGTTTACAAACATCAGTTCGGCGACTTCCGATTGCATACGAAAGATCATGACCATCGACGTTATCTGGTCAAATATTTCCCGCCAAAATTTGTTGTTCATGCTCTATAAATTTAATCTGACACTTGTGGCATTGAATATATGCTGAACGTGAACAAAAAGCCGAACGTGATTGTTGAACTCATTTGTGACATAACTTGCGCATCTAAACCAACCTTGAACCGACACTATGGAACCCAATCTGGGGAATGAAAGTCCACCCATCGCTGCTGCAGATCTTTACATGACTGCAAGGCACCGATTTACGTTCGAAGAAGTAGCGGTACGAGCAGGAATCGACGTGGAAACATTGAGGACTCGCTATAACACCAAGGCCGATCTCCTGAGGAGTTATTATTCGGAAGCGTGGTGGCGATACGTCGATATGGAGACGTCGGTACCCGATTTTAACCACTACTCCCTAGCCGAAAAGCTCACAACTATGGTCTTTAGCCTATGCGACGAGTTTGACTTGGTTCAAGGATTTGCCCTAGAAACGTACGACACCCTTTTGAGCCAAAGGAAGACCAAGCAAGAGTTGACGGATCAAATCAGAGAACGAATCCGTCTATACATGTCGGCCGACGAGAACATCTCGATGCTGATCAAGCATGTGCCCGGCGATGTAGCAACGACATCCCTTACCTGGACTGTGCGGTACTTGATCGATGAGCGGGTGCACGATCGCAGTGCTGACAAGGAAAGGACCTCCGCCCTCACCGATAAAGTGACAACACTTTCTCAAAGTGTGCTTTATACAGGCACTATCGACCATTTGATCGACCTCGCCAGATACTTGGGCATCACCTATTATTCAAAGAAGTAACTAAATGAACAATTTCCCATCCGGAAAACTGGAACGTACAGGCATTTTGGCGAAGACAGGCCTCAAAATTGGTGGCAATTATGCAAAGTACCATCTCAAGAAAGCTTTCGGGGATAAATCGCAGAACAAGGAGGATGTTCACCGTGAAAGTGCACAGCAGCTTTTCAAGGAGTTGACCAACCTTAGAGGCACGGCATTGAAGCTTGCTCAGTCTATTAGTATGGACCAAAGTGGCCTGCTTCCCGACACATATGTGGAAATCATGACCGGCGCGCAGTACAAAGTACCCCCCATTAACCGTGCGATGGTAAGATCAATCATCAAACAGGAACTTGGTGGATGGCCCGAAAACAGATTCTCCACCTTTAACGCTGATGCGGTTGCCGCTGCATCCATCGGCCAGGTTCATCAGGCTACTACCCTTGGTGGCGATGATATTGCCGTGAAAATTCAATACCCAAATGTTCGTGAGACGATCAAAAGCGACTTGAAAGTTGCCAAGATCGTGTTCGAGCGCTTCATTGAATCAGACAATGTCGACGCATATTTCGACGAGGTGTACTCAAAGTTGATGGATGAGACCGACTACCTGCAAGAGGGGAAGTCGATCGACCACTTTGCCGGGCGCTTCAACACCGACCGATACGCCACTCCCAAATGGTTACCCGAGCTGTCGAGCGGCAAGGTACTTTCGATGAGCTGGTTGTCTGGCCAACATCTCGATCAGTTCCTAGCCATAAATCCATCACAGGATCAAAGAAATCACTTTGGTCAGCTATTGTGGGATTTTTTTCATGACCAAATAGATTCTGACTGCACCATTCACGCCGACACCCATCCCGGAAATTTTCTGTTCCTACCAGACGGAAGGCTCGGCATCATCGACTTCGGATGCGTGAAGAAGTTTCCCGAGCCGTTTTTTAACGCATACATCAGCGCACTTCCGCTACATCTCGAGAATGATACCGACAAGTTGATGCGGCTCTACGAAGACCTGGAACTATACGATCCGAGCGAGCGCGATACAAAGCAACAGGACGAGTACATCGGATTTGTGAGGGACTTTGGGCAAACCTTCGCCGAACCCTACCGAGATGACTCATTCGACTTCGGAAACCCTGCATTCACCGAGGCAATACGGAACCACATTCAACGCGCTTCAAAATTGAGCGGTCCACGTGGTTCACGTCATTTTATATTTGCCTCGAGAGTACAGGTAGGGTTGTATACGATGCTATCGCGCATGCGGGCCGAAGTCCGAGTCGACCATAGCCGCAACATAATAGATACCTACTTACGCCAAGCGATGACTTAGGGGGCAACAAGCGTACCCCCTAAATCTTCATTCTCTACTTCGAACCCATGAGGTACTTGTAGAACTCGCTTCTTGTTGAAAGCACAATGGTCGTGTTTTCGTCGAAGGTGTTTACATACGTCTCCATGGTCTTCACGAAATCGTACAGATCCCGAGATTGAGCACTACGATTGTATGCAGACGCATATATGGATGCCGCACGCGCATCTGCTCCGCCTCGAATCTCTTGTGCAGTCTTCTCGGCCTCAGAATAGATCTGGAACAACTCCCGGTCTTTCTCGCCCGCTATTCGGAACGCCTCTCCTTGTCCTTCCGATCTGAACATTTCGGCAATTCGATTACGCTCCGATATCATGCGCTCATATACACGCTGTTGAACGTCCGAAACATAATTAATGCTCTTTAGACGGAAATCGAGGATTTCGATTCCAAGATCGCTTGCACGTGCATTCGCATTCTGCAGAATGAGTTTCTGAATGCGCTCTCTGCCAATTTCGATCCGCTCAAGGATCTCGTCTTTACTCATGTCCATGATGAGTGTGTCCAATTCCGGCTCACGGTTGGTGGTCCTTACCAGTTCGACCAAATCGTGGCTGGCAATTGCATTCCGGGTCTCACCGTCCAATATGTCGTCTAATCGTGACTGTGCACCACGCTCATCGCGTAGACGTCGGAAAAACTGCAGCGGATCTGTGATTTTCCAACGGGCGAAGGAATCAACAAAGATGAACTTTTTGTCTTTAGTAGGAACCTGATTCGGATCTCCATCCCACTCGAGGAAACGCTTGTCAAAAAACTGCACATCCTGTATGAATGGGACCTTAAAATGAACCCCTGGGGCATTAATTGGCTCACCTACTGGGCGTCCAAACTGAGTGATAATAGCTTGATTCGTCTCCTCAACCACAAAAGTGGAACTGAATATGGAAATTGTACCTACAACGAGGAGTATCAAATAGAGAAGCGGTTTAATTTTTTTCATTGTTGTGCTCCTCTTGGGGTGTTCAGTGCTCCGCCCATCTGTAGTAGCGGGAGTATATTTTGGCCACGTTCATCCATAATGACCTTATTTCCAATTTTTGGAAGGATCTCGTTCATGGTTTCAAGGTATATGCGTCGCTTGGTTACGTCGGGTGCTTTGATGTACTCTTCGTACAGCTGATTGAATCGAGTAGCATCGCCCAATGCTCTGTTTACTCGTTCGGTTGCATATCCTTCAGCGGTCTGAACCGTCTGCTGGCCTTCACCCCTGGCTCTAGGAACTACTCTGTTGTACTCAGCCAAAGCTTCGTTTACGAGCTTTTCACGCTCCTGTTGAGCCTCGTTCACAGCATTAAAACTTGCCTTTACGGCTTCAGGTGGATTCACGTCCTGCAAAACCACTTGATCAATCTTGATGCCATTTTCATAATCGTCGCATATTTTTTGAAGCAACAATTCAACTTCTGTAGCCACTTCCTGGCGTCCTACTGTAAGCACTTCGTCTACTGTTCGGTCGCCGACCACCTGCCTCATGGCTGCCTCAGAAATGTCGCGAAGTGTCTTCTCGGGATTTCGAACTTTGAATAGGAATTTATAAGGGTCTACAATACGGTACTGCACAACCCATTCAACGTCGGCGAGGTTTAGATCGCCCGTAAGCATCAGCGACTCGTTGATGTACTCGCTCTTTGAGTAACGCGATTGTCCACCACTACTGATGGTCCTGTAGCCAAACTCTTGTTTAAGCTGACGTTCGACCGGCACTTTCTTCACTGACTCAAAACCCATTGGTATCTTGAAATTGAGACCAGGATCTACTTGCCTTTGGAACTCGCCAAATCGCATGACGACTCCAACTTCTTCTGGCCCGACAGTGAACCAGCTGGACCAAAAAAGTATCAGGCCGAAGAATCCTATAACAATAGATTTTACGTGTTTTTTGATGAAGCCCAACTCGGAGGGCATCTTAAAATTGGGTGTACGTGGAGGATTCATATTCATAAGCAATTGAATTCGTTAAATGACAACTATCTTTACAGATACGAAAGTACATCTAAAAAGTTAATATATCGGGTGATTTCGAAACCCAACTGTTCCGATTTAATGTTGTGTTAATGCATATCTTCCCCTTATGATGCAGATCACTTATGTAGTCGATTTTCTGGACGGGAAGCAGCTCGTAATACCCTTGGACTTAGATTCAAGCAGCTTGGCTTTGCAACTAAGCGTCGAATCTCCACCAGAATGGACCAAGCTCGAGTTCGAACAATGCCCCAATTGTCCATTGGATCCAGAAACTCATGAACATTGCCCTATAGCGGTGAATATGTCGGGTGCATTGTTGGTGTTCAACGACTACTTGTCGTACGAAATGGTGAATGTGACCATCGAAACAGCCGAAAGACGATATCAAAAAAAAGTGGCTCTACAAGATGCCGTCAGTTCCCTGATAGGCATTATCATGGCAACAAGCGGCTGCCCGGTAATGGATCACCTCCGCCCCATGGTGCGTACACACTTGCCTTTTGCATCGCGCACCGAAAGCGTGTACCGAGTGATTTCCATGTATTTGATGGCACAATATTTTCGGATGCAGCGAGGCATGGAGCCAGATTGGGATCTGAAGCACTTGGTTGAGCTCTATGACGAGATCGGGAAGGTAAATCACGCCTTTAGCAACCGAATGTTTGCCCAATATGAAAAGGATGCAAACATCAATGCCCTGGTTATTCTGAAGTACGTAGCCGAACTGTTAACCGGTACCCTTCAGAACAATAACCTTGACAACATGGAATCGATATTTGCCACTTGGCTCAAAGAAGAGGGCAAGATCATCTGACTTTCAAGCAGACAACCGTTGTATCGTCACGCATCGAGTAATTGCTGTACAGTTGTATCATTTTCTTGATGTTGAGGCAAATCTCGGTTGAGCTCATTCTGTCTGTTGCCATTTGGGTGACATAGCCAAGTGTTTGGTCAAATCCAAACTCCTCATTTTTGTTGTTTTTCGCCTCTGGGAGTCCGTCTGAATACATGATCAGAACATCGCCCGATTTAAGAGGAATATCTAACGATGTGTACTCCACATGTGATTTGAAACCAAGCGGGAAGCGAGGACCCGGCGTCTTTATGAACGAAGCCTTCCCACCCCGTTTCAGAATGGGTTGGCAGTGACCGGCGTTACTGAGCCGCAGGTTGTTCGTTACCAGATTCAGCTCCCCGATCAAGCACGTGATGAATGTCTTGTTGTCGGTTTTGTCTTTGAGAATTGGGTTGATCGCTTTCAGGATTGTTTCGGGGGAGTCGGAATCGAGCCGCGACAATATAAGCCCACTTGTGAATACAGCCTGCATGGCGGCCTTCATGGCTTTCCCAGAAACATCGACCAGTGCCAAGAAAAGCGACTCTGGATTTCCAGCCTTGTCGTATCTGACGTGATAATCGTAATAATCGCCACCAACCTCTAATGACGGTATGAAAAATCCCTTCACATCGTGCCCTTGAAGCACAGGTGCGGTTACTGGCATCAAAGCGAATTGGCTTTCTCTGGCAATCTCAATTTCTCTTTCGAAACGCTCCTGCTCAATTGTTACTTCCAGATACTCAGGTACATAGCGCTGCTCTTTGGCCAGGGGCTGACCAAACTTTATTGCCACAAACCCATAAACAAGCGGAAGCAGACACAAAACATAGACGATCCACACATTTGTGCTGTAGTACGTGCTGTTACTCTGCATGAATGGCAACACGTACACCATAGTCACAACTAATGTGAGTGCCACCATCAGGGAAATCATCCCAAATCTTGCTAAAACGAAAACTAATGCGAAGCTGAACAAGAAATAGATCAGCATTTCGATCATCAGGGTCTGGTCTGTCTGTAAAAACCTTGCAAAAGACGTGATTGCCAGCGCTGATACGACAGCCGCAAGGGTATATGATAGCCACCCATCTCCCGATTTGCTTCGAAGCCATGAGTACACGACTCCAAGTGGTCCAAAAGAAAGCAGTGCGGCAGTTATAACGGCATTCAGGGGTATTGACAGCGCCAGGATTAAACTTGTGGGTTCTTGTAACCCCCCAGCAGAGACGTTTTGCAAAAGCAACGCATCGGCCGCATACAGAATCAAGAATAGTATTCCAAGCAACAAACCGGCAAATGCATATCCATAAACAACTGCCTCACCAGTCTCACGTACAAATAATCTACCCCTCCAGAGGGTGTCGACCTGAATAATTTGGCTGTGATATTGGGGTCTGGCAATTGATTCCCAGGTAAAGTAGCTCACGGCAATCAAAAAGCCGGTCAAAAATCCATTGATAGTGTACGAGATCATATACAACCAAAAGAGGTCGCTTGGCACATTGCCGACACTGAAACCGAGCAAGTGGGTAATAGACCATAAAATTATCCCTATGCCAAATGCAAAAAACACCCAGCTGCCACGGTGCCAATCTACTTGATTCCGATAAATTCTTCTGACGGTTGCAATAAGTATGATAACAACGATGATGATTGAGATCACATAAACGAGCACTGTATGATCAGTCCAAAATAATCGGGAAAGATTGGATGCGGGGACTCCATCGTAATGCACTAAGGCCGATTCGACGGCGAAAGCGAGCGGTCGTGATACCACTTGGGAGCTGTCGCCTTGTCTAAACTGGAATTCACGAGCAATCTCCGGCCGATTTTCGGGTGATCCTATTTCCATCGCCATTCTGCCTGGAATAGGAATAACGGTAATCACAATTTTATCTGGCTCTCCTGCAGTAATCTCATTTACCAAATAAACCAGATCACGTCCTGGAGGACCACTGCCCTGCGGTGCGACAGTTTCAGAGGCATCTTGTGGTTGAAGGGTGTACGAGTGAGGATTGTAACCCATCATCAAAATCAGCGAATCGAGAGCCGAGACCATGTCTGCCTGCATGAAACGCATGCTGTATCGCTGCGGTTGATACATCCTCGCACTTATGAGTCGCCCAAAACGGTCGTGGCGTAGCAACAATCTTCTGGCTTGCTCAGAATTGACCTCGCCGATACCCGTACTGTCGCTAATATGCGTCATAATGACAGACCAACCAGATAGGGGATATCTCTGAGAGTGAATTTTGTAGATGGAGTTGTTATCGTCTATCTCGTTAGCCGCTTTTATTCGCTGGTAAAAGTTGACATTTTGATCCCAGGAAATCCGTACGAGAAGGCTGTCTTGAACCAATCCGATTGTATCTGAAAACTCAAGAGATCTCTGTTTTACTTCGATCGGATCCAAGCTAGACGATATGCCTGCTTCATAATCGACGACTGGACGCATGAGGTAAAAAAATACGAAGCCCAGCAAGCCGAGATAAATCCAGATATGTAATGGACGATACTTCAATTATCGAATTGTGTAAGTCTGTTTAACAACATTTTGGGGAATATATGCAATCGACATCTTGCATGGTGTTTAATTGCACATTATAAAAAAAGCCGATGAGTGTGAACACATCGGCTTTATGATACGTAAGCTTTCAGCTTAAGATACAGTGTCTTCGCAGAAGGCCTCAAAAACCATCTTCAAATCGCTAGCGACATCCATTGCCGAGCGTCCTTCGACTCTGTGACGAGGAATCATCGCCTTGATTTCGCCATCTTTGAAGAAGGCGAAAGAGGGCGAAGATGCAGGAAACTCGGAGAAATACTCGCGCGCACGAGACGTTGCCTCTTTCTCTTGGCCTGCGAAAACCGTAAAGATGCGGTCTGGCTTCTTCATGCTATCGTCGAGGGCAATTTTGACACCAGGTCGTGCATTACCGGCAGCACAACCACAAACGGAGTTAATCACCAATAAGGTGCTGCCCGCTTTAGCCACTTCCATTGCCGCATCGACATCTTCGGGAGTAAGGAGCTCTTTGATACCTAGGTCGGTGAGCTCTTCGCGCATCCAACTAATGTTGGGTCCAAAACCATTAGAGAACTGCATATCTATATGTCTAAAGTTATTTGTTTACAACGACAATATACGAAGGCTGGTCATAAGAGTCAGCCATGAGTCTATTAGAGGGCGCTCTTAAAGTTTTTTGCGACCTGATCCCAGTTTACAACATTCCAAAACGCTGAGATGTAGTCGGGACGACGGTTCTGATAGTTCAAATAGTACGCATGCTCCCACACATCAAGACCTAAAATCGGCGTTTGTCCTGTCATTATTGGACTATCCTGATTCGCCGTAGATGTCACTTTGAGCGACTTGTCGGCGTCGACGACCAACCAAGCCCATCCGGATCCGAAACGTTTTGCGGCGGCATCAGCAAAAGCCGACTTGAATGCGTCGAAGCTACCGAAAGCAGCATTGATGGCGTCACTAACTTGTTTGTCAGGTTCTCCACCACCCTCAGGCGATAAGATGGTCCAGAACAAAGCGTGGTTGGCGTGACCTCCACCATTATTGATAACTGCCTGCTTCTTGTCGGCTGGTAGCTTGTCGATGTTTTTTAAAACAGTCTCAATATCAGCATCGGCCCATTCTGTTCCTTCGAGGGCAGCGTTAACATTGTTAATGTAGGCCTGATGGTGCTTGGTGTGATGAATCTCCATCGTGCGTGCATCGATGTTCGGTTCGAGTGCAGTATAAGGGTAATTAAGTGATGGCAATGTAAAAGGCATTTTATTATCTCCAATAAATGAATTAAGTGTTCAGTAAAGCAATATAAGGATCGTTTACCAACGAGGCATGGTTAATCTCATGCTGTTTATATGCTGAGTGAAACAGCAATATTGGCCAAATCATTCATTTTCTTTTATGGCAGACCAAGGCTTCATACCTTTAGTTAAACAGAAATGCAACACAATCCATCGTTCATGTCATTCGATTTTGACGTTTTAATCCTGGGAAGCGGTCCTGCAGGTTTTTCATGTGCCATGCAGGCATCCAAGTTTGACAAGACGGTACTGATCATAGAGGCCGACCCAATAAATTTGGGTGGCGCTTGGATCAATTCAGGTACCGTTCCGAGCAAGTCGCTACGCGAGGCTGCAAGCGTAATCAGCAAATATGCCAGCGAGTTCGGCCGCGACAAGCGCAAGCCTTACGAAAAATTTCCAATGTCGGAGCTGTTGCGCTATAAGCAACAAATCCAGTCGTACGAAAATGACGAACTCGTTCGGAACCTTGAGAAGAACGAGATTACCACTATACGTGGTAGAGGCAAAATATTGGATGCCAACACGGTTGCAGTCACTTCTGAAGACGGCACGGTTGTAAATTACACGGGTGCCCACATCCTGATATCCACGGGCAGCCGTCCGGTTGTCCCTCCACATGTGACCGTTGACCATAAGACCGTAATCGACAACGTATCGCTTCTCGACCTCGACCATGTGCCGCGTCGTCTAGCTATTGTTGGATCCGGAATCAATGCAGTGGAATACGCCACTATTTTTGCATCGCTGGGATCGAAGGTCACCATCTTGAACGAGCGCGCCCAGTTCTTGCCCTTCCTAGATCAGGAAGTTCACGAAGAGCTTGATCAGATACTCTTCGATATGGGCATCATCATTTACAACAGTGCGGTTGTAAGCTCTGTAGCGCCTAATAGCTTGAGAAACTGCAATGAAGTTCGCTTTACACTAGCTGAAACAAACACTTTGCGTGTAATTGAGACCGAACATGTGCTACAACTTGGCAGCCGCAAACCGAATTCCTCAAATATTGGTCTTGAAGAGCTTGGGGTTGTACTGAATGATAACGGCTACATCGCTGTAGATGGCAACTACCGCACGAATGTGCCAAATATTTATGCCGCAGGCGATGTGATCGGCTTCCCGGGACTTGCATCGGTGTCGTTCTCTCAGGGTCGCCTGGCCGCCTGTACGATGTTTGGTGTCCCCACTGGCGACATGTCTCCCGAAGTGCCGTATGGAATTTACAGTATACCCGAATTGTCAAGCATTGGGATGTCGGAGCAGGATGCCATCCAGGCAGGCGTCGATTATACAGTGGGAAGAGCCTACTACCGTAATTTGGCCAAGGGGAGCATCTCAAACAATAAAGATGGATTGCTGAAAATCGTTTTTGACACCAAGACCTTAAAACTGCTAGGCATTCACATCATTGGTGAGGCAGCCTGCGATCTTATCCACATTGGTCAAACTGTGATGGCATTAAACGGCGACATTAGGTATTTCGTGAACCATGTGTTCAATTACCCGACATACGCCGAGGGTTATCGCATTGCTGCATTCAACGGGCTGAATAGGGTTTTCAAGTCTGGTGTGAAGTACAAAAACTTGTTAGAGTCGTAGTGAGTGGATATGGCGGTTACTACCGACATTTATGATGAACCACTAGCCTATCGGTCAGCCGAGATAGGCCCAGATGGCACTGTCAACTTATTCAGAGTAGTCGACTTGTTGCAGGAGACTGCCGGGAAGCATGCCGATCGCCTCGGTTTTGGCATGGAGGATCTTGGAAATTCGGGCACGACTTGGGCGTTGACTAAGCTCCACGTCAAGTTGCATGTTCAGCTGATCGGCGGGCAATCCTACACGGTTCAAACATGGCCATCGGGCACGAATCGTCTTTGGGCTATGCGCAGGTACCGAATACTTGATTCATATGGTACTGAAGTCGGGCAAGCGATTAGCCACTGGATGATTCTCGACAAAGAGACGCATCGCCCACAAAGGTTGCCCGAATCGATCACTGGTCGTATTTGGCCAGATCCACCCGCACACGAGCCCAATTGGATTCAATTTCGTGATGCTACCGAATTGAGCCAACGATCGAGCGACTTTGATGTGCGCATGACCGAAATCGACATCAATAACCATGTAAACAACGCCCATTACCTTGCTTGGGTCATGAACGAATCAGCTTCATTTACCCATCAGAAGTGGACTGCCTACGAAGCCGAGGTCATTTTCGAGGCTGAAACGAAGCTTGGCGACGTGGTACGAATATTGTCGGAGTACCATGAGGTTGATCATTCTTTGACTACGTCGCACCATATTCATCGGGTTGATCCACCAGCACGTGTAGCCCGGGTTCATATCCAGTGGCGTAACTCAACCAATTAAAAAAAAATCCCCGCCGCTTACTGGCGACGAGGATTGTCCCTATTGTCTGCTTAACTCAGACTAAACTCTGTAAACTGGTATCGTCTCTTGGATACATTCTACCTTTACGAGACAATCGTGAAGAGGTTTCACTAGATCGAGAGATTTTCCACATTTTTCTCAACTTTTCCTGCTGTCGCGAATTGCAACACGTTTGCGGTCCAAGTGCGAAGTGAATCCAACGCTAAGTATATAGACGGCAATACCAACATGGTTATAATGGTAGAAAATGCCAAGCCTCCAACGATGGCACGAGCCATCGGGAAATAGGAGGGTCCGTCACCGCCGATTCTGGCTGATCCTAAACACAAGGGCAGCAAACCTAGAATCGTTGTTCCGGCAGTCATCAGAATTGGACGAAAACGGTCGGTTCCCGCTTGAACCACCGCATCTTTACGTTCCAAACCCTTCTCCCTAAGCTGTCTGATGTGATCGATGAGTACAATCCCGTTGTTCACAACCACTCCCATCAAGATCAGTATCCCGATCATCGCCATCAGAGAGAATGTGGTTCCCGTAACAAGGAAGAACCAAAATACCCCCACAATGGAGAATAGGATGGTGGTCATGATTGCGGACGGAAAAATCAGCGATTCGAAAAGTGATGCCATCACTAGGTAAATGAGCGCCAATGCCAACAGCATGTTGATGAGCATGGTATTCATCTGATCTTGATCCCTCTCAAACGATTGCCCCAAACTCCAGCGCACTCCGGCAGGCAATTCGATTCCCGACATCACCTGCGATATACGAGTTCCCGCCTCCTGAACCGTTAAACCATCTTCCAAGTTCATGTTGATCCCCATCGATGTGGATCGATTGAACCTGAAAATGGTAGGTGGCGTACGACGCACATCAATATCTGCAACTTGAGCTAGTGTCGTTTTGCCGATTGGCACCTGTTGCAGGTGCTCGATACGCTGACGGTTTTCTTCATCGAACGACACCCGTACATCGACCTCTCCGTTTGCCGTGCGCATTCTGCGAAGGTTTGTCCCTCTTATTGCGGTACCAACGGCATCGGCAAGCTGGTTCGCAGTCACATTCTGAACAAGAGCTCGGTCAGAGTTGATGCGAATTTGCATTTCTTGGCTTCCCTGTTCAGCATCACTTTTCACGTCTTTAAAACCTGGCACCCTAGCCATCACCGAGGCTAACTGCTGCGACAGCTCAACCAACTCCTCGGTCGACTCGCCATACAACATCACCCGAACCAAATTCTCGCCAGATGCCGATCTGCGAAAATCGAAGGCTGGACTACAAATGGCATGCATGGGCATATTGTCGCGGATCTTGGTACGAATCTTATCGACGGGCATCGTACCGTCCTCGTCAAGTGTTATCGTGATCTGCGCAAAATTGGGTGTAAAAAACGAGTACACGCTCTCAATTTCGAGGCTGTCTTTAATCTCGTAAAGATAGTCCTCATAGAAAGCTACCGCTGACCTGACCTCCTCAAGCTGATAAGTGCCGTTCAGATTCAAGAACATCCTCAGTTCCCTACGCTCACCCCCATCGTCGTTCATGCTGATCTTGACGAACGATATGGGGATGGCCACACTGGCGAGTATCAATAAAATTCCAACTGTGGTCCAAACAGGTCTGTTCAGAATTGCTCGAAGCGACGTACTGTACAACTGGGTCATACGAGCGATCATCTTGCTTTCTTTGGGTTCTTTTTGTCCCTGAAGTTTTGCATAAAGCATCGGAACAACGGTGAGCGAGAGTGTGAGTGATGTAAGCATCGCAACCGTGATGGCAATGGCTACATGACTCAAAAACAGCCCCACTTCATCTGCAGCCGAAACGATATTCGGCATAAACACAATGATGGATGTCATAGAGCCGGCGATCACGGCCAAACCGACCTCTTTCACACCTGCAATGGTTGCTTCGTACGGTGCCATTCCATTGAGCCTATGCCGGTGGATGCTCTCTGTTACCACAACGGCGTTGTCGACCAGCATCCCTACAGCTAGCATGAGACCCATCATGGAGAGTATATTGAGCGAATATCCGCCCATATACATGAATCCGATGGTGATAAGCAGCGAGATAGGCACCGCCAGGGCCACCACCAATGTGTTCGCCATATTGCGCAAAAAGTAGAACAGCATCACAAACGAAAGCAACGCCCCGATTAGACCCGATTTAAGCAGTTCTCGCAAGGAGCTTATGATTCCGGAACCTTGATCAAACATGGTCATGATCTGTATGCCCTGCATGTCGGGCAGTGTCGAAACCTCCGCAACAGCCTCATTTACTGCGCGCTGAACCTCAACGGTATTTGCTCCCGATTCCTTGATGATATCTAAGCCAATGGCAGGTTTCCGATCTAAGCGACGGCCATGGTCCACTTTAGGGCTACCCATGGTCACATCTGCAACATCACTCAATTTAATTCGACCATTCGCAAGGGGGATGTCGCTAATTTCTTCGACTGACCGCCACTCGCCGATGGGTCGGAGCACCATGCGCTGATTGCCATCGGTGATCCTTCCTGCCGATGCCGAAAAGGATGCCGCCCGAAGCTCGCTCACAAGTTGGTTTACATCCAACCCATATGCCATCAGGCGCTCAGGTTTAACGTTGATTAAGATTTCAAGACGGTCGACACCGTATAACCGTGCCTCAGCAACTCCCTCTACGCCTTCGAGACGGCGTTTCAAGTTTCGCTCAAGCAAGTCGTACGAGCCCGAAAGATCCCGGTTCGATGAAATGCGTAGCACCAGCATTGGATCGCCCGTAGTGCTTGCCTTGAACACGTTGAAACGGTCGAAGTCCTCAGGAAAAGTGCCTCGTACACCATCAAGCTTTTCCTGCACTTGAAGGCCTTTCTTTTGGATGTCGGTGCCCCACTCGAATCGTAGCTGTAACTGAACTCCCCGCTCGCTCGTGAATGTGGTCATTTCGCGAACACCTGTAAGTGTGGCAAGTGCCTCTTCGGCTGGTTTTGCGATCAATCTCTCGGTTTCTTCCGGACTGGATCCTGGATAGGGCATATCCACGAACATGAACGGGAAGGATATGTCTGGGAAGAACTCCAACGGAATGGAGCGTATCGATATGCCCCCCAATACCACAAAGCACACGAACACCATCATGGTCGTCACCGGACGACGTATGGCTGCCTGGGTGATCTTCATTTCGCCACCTCCATTTCGGCAACGTACTTCTTGCGGTCGAGGAGCAGGTAAACAGATGGAATAACCAGTAATGTCAGCAAGGTGCTTACCAACAAGCCGCCAATTACCGTGATAGCCATCGGAGCACGCATTTCGGCTCCCTCACCCATGCCAATCGCAAGTGGCAACAATCCCAAAACCGTTGTTAGGGTTGTCATCAGGATTGGGCGCAGGCGGTTGGATCCAGCTTCAATGGTTGCCGCAACTTTCTCCATGCCCGATGCACGCAACTGGTTGATTTTGTCGATCAAAATGATAGCGTTGTTCACCACAATACCTGCCAGCATGATCAGACCGATAAACACGACGATACTCACGGTTGTGCCCGTGATCCATAATGCCAGGATGGCGCCAACAGCGGCCATTGGAATGCTAAATAAGATTACGAACGGATGAAGGAGCGATTCGAACTGGGATGCCATCACCAAATAGACCAAAAACACGGCTAAGAGTAACGCAAACTGAAGCGATGCAAAGGAATCGGCCATCTCCTTATTCTGACCGGCCAAACGTGGCACGACCCCAGCCTGACGTGGTGCTGATGCCAGTATGTCCTGAATTCGCTGGGCTGCCAAACCGAGATCGCCCGCAGCTAAATTTGCTGTGACAATGGCAACTCGTTCTTGGCCGGACCTGCGAATTTCGGTAGGTCCATTCTCTATGCGCACATCTGCAACGGCTGAAAGCGTAACAGGACGCTCGCTGTCAGGGTTTACGATGAGGTTTCGAATGCTCTCAACGGATGACCGTGACTCGTCGGGAGTGCGAACCAACACATCGATTTTTCGATCGTTACGAGAAAAACGTGTGGCAACGTCGCCCCTTACGCTTCGCACAATACGGTCAGATATTTGATTAGGAGTCAAGCCTAATGCTGCAGCACGCTGGCGATCGAATACGATCTGTACTTCGGGGCTGCCCATCTCCATGCTTGTGCGAACGTCGGTGAACATGCCATCGGCCTCCATTTTCTGCACGATGTCGCGACTGATCATACCAAGTGCATCGAGGTCGTAACCACTCACCTCGATCTCGATTGGTGTCTTGAAGCTGAAGAAGGTTGGGCGACTGAACTTGTAGCTAGCTCCTGGTATTTGGCTCATCTCACCGCGAAGTCGGCTCATTTCGGCCTCTTCGACAGCTGTTGTTGCCCCTTTATTAAGCTGAACGGTCATCTCTCCACGCTGCTCTCCACCTTCTTCCGTATTGGCATCCATGCGGTTGCCTGTCCCAGCAACGGCGAATGTAACGTTTACCTGCTCCGACTCGGCCGCTATTCGCTGGATACGGCGCAGATTCTCGTCTGTTTGCTTGAGTGGTGTGCCGGCTGGCATGTTGAACTCAACCTTAAACTCGCCTTGATTCATCGTTGGAATCAGCTCAAGACCCAACGATGGAATCAACATAAACGTGGCTAGGGTCACAGCGACGGCTATCGACACAACCGATCCTTTGTAGTTTAAAACCGTACGCAAAATCGAGGTGTAAAGTCCGAGTAGATACTGATATACACTATCGAACAGCCTCACAAATGGGCTGAGCAACCAACCAGTAACGAAACCTATCCCACGAAATGCCATCGTGATCCACCTGGTAACGATACCTGGATATTTGACGCTTTTACTTACGACCCCATCAGAATCCAACTGGCTATCCGAAACCTTGTCGCGCCCCAAAGAGGCAAGCATCGGAATGAGAGTGAGAGCTACCGCCAACGACGCAAGCAGGGAAAATGTGACCGTTAAGGCCTGATCGCGGAAAAGCTGACCAGCGATTCCGTCGACGAATACCAATGGCAGAAAAACAGCCACAGTTGTGAGCGTCGAAGCCATCACCGCCATGCTAACTTCTCCAGCGCCCTTCAGAGCGGCTTCGCGGAGCCCTGCCCCCTGTTCTCGATATCGGGCGATATTTTCTAAAACCACAATGGCATTGTCGACAAGGAGACCAATCCCAAGAGCCAATCCGCCCAACGACATAATGTTCAAGGTCACATTGGCACCGTACATCAAATTAAACGTGGCGACAATCGACATCGGAATGGTCAAGGCGATGATGAGCGTAGACCTGAATGAACGCAGGAAGAAGTACAAGATGGCGATGGCCAGTATGCCACCTATCATACCGGCATTTACTACATTTCTGACGGCCTCGTTGATAAAGGTAGACTGATCGTAAACGGATGTCAGCTGCATGCCGGCCGGCATGTTTCGCTTCACCCTCTCGAGACGAGATTCGAGCGCTTTTGCAACGGCAACGGTATTTGCATCACCCTCCTTGTAAATGGCCAACTCAATGGCTTCGTCGCCGTTCAAACGTGTAACCGCTTCACGCTCGCGATGCCCCATTTCTATGGAAGCCACGTCGCGCAAATACACCGGATTGCTTCCCGCCGAACCGATCACTACGTCGCCAATATCGCCAAGATTACCAAACTGATTGATGGTTCTCACCAAATACTGTTGGCGTCCTTCCTCAAGTTGTCCACCCGACATGTTGATGTTCTCGCGCGAGAGTACCGTACTTACCTGTTCAATTGGAATTCTCAGGCGTGCAAGCTTCTCAGGATCGACATACACTTGAATCTCTTCCTCGTATCCTCCGCTCACTTTAACTGCAGCCACACCCAAAACCGACTCTAATTCCTTCTTGATCTGTTCGTCGGCGAATCGTCTCAAAGCTGTCAATGTGGCTGATTCCTGACCTGACTCCCCGGCAAGGTTGACTGGCCGGTTTACAGATGTGAGACCTAGACGTATCACTGGATCAAGTGACGGATCGAATCGCAGCATGATTGGACGCTGCACCTCCCTGGGCAGATTAACCAAATCGAGCTGTTCGCGCACCTCGAGGGTTGCCTTGTCCATGTCGGTCCCCCATGCAAACTCAAGGATGACATCGCTTTGACCGGTTCGTGAAGTTGACCGGACTAGGCGAACATTCTTGACAATACCGAGGGCTTCCTCGATGGGTTTCGAAATCAGGTGCTCCACTTCGGCAGGTGCCGCCCCGCGGAAGTCAGTGCGAACCGTAAGACTCGGAAACGTGAGCTCAGGCAACAGATTCACTTTAAGCCTACTCAGCGAAACTGAGCCAAAGAGCAAAACCGCGACCATGAACATAGACACAGTAACCCTGCGCCGAATGGATAATTCGGTTAAAATCATTCCAGATCCTCCTACTGGTTTTGTGTGATCAACGGCTGCTTATGGGCTTGATAACATGGACCTTAGCACTGTCTTTAAGTCCATTTTGCCCAAGTGTGACAATAATCATGCCTTCATTTAGTCCTTCGACAACTTCCACTTGGGAGTCGTTTACATAGCCTGTCAAAATATTCCTGCGTATGGCGTTTGCGCCTTCAACTACGTAGACATACTTCTCGCGATCTTCGGTGACCACTGCATTACGAGGAACGAGCATGGCCTGATCTTTCCGGTCATAGACAAGCTGCACACGGGTAAACATGCCCGGTTTCAGGTCTCGATTGCTGTCGACCTCAATGGTTACTTTGATGGTACCCGTAGCTGGGTCGATGATGGGGCTTATTAGCGATACTTTTCCTGTAAAATCTCTGCCCGGCAGTGCATCAGCCTTGACCATGACCTGCTGGCCGATCTTCATCTTGCCCAGCTCATGCTCGGGTACATACATGATGGCGCGCAACCTGCTCATGGCAGTTACTTGATAGACTTCCTGGTTAGTCGATAGCAAGTTGCCGTTTTTAACATGACGCTTGGACACGACGCCTGATATTGGGCTTACAATGCGTGTTTGATCAAGCTGAAGCATCTTTAAATCATAGGCACCTTGAAGTCGGTCTCTCTCATACCTCACCGCATCGTGTTGCTCTTGGCTAATCAGCTTCTTCTCGTACAGACCTTTGCTTCTATTGTAATCGGCTTCGAGCTTGTCGAGCTGCGATTTCGTCTGAGCAAGTTCGATGTTGAGGATGTCATCATCCAGTTTCGCCAAAACCTGACCTTCTTTCACGAAATCGCCCTCCTCTGCAAACAACGCAACAACAAGCCCCGACGCCCTGCTTGCAACAGTAGCCTCATCCCAAGCCTCCAGCGAGGCCGTACCCATGTAGCGGGCGTCGATGCTTCCGACGAGTACCTGACCGACTTCTACAGGAACCGCAGCGATAGAGTCGGTTGGTGTGACAGGTGTTCCGGTGCTTGGGCTTGTACACGATTGGCCAGCAATCGCAACAATACCTGCGAATGCGAGAGAAAGAAGTGTGTGACGAGTATGCATAAAAGCTTTCTGAGGTGATGGGTGTAGCAGCTATTAGATACTTTCAATACGGCATTCGCTGCACACGGTTTCACCATTCGTCACAATCCGAAGAAGTTTAATCCCGAATTTTAAATCGTAACTATATGATTAACAATGTGTTATTCAATTTAAACTTAGTGGGATGAAAACAAAAAAGGGTGCATGAGATCGCTCCCATGCACCCTTTAACGCAATAAAAATAAGGCGATCAGCTGATCTGTAGCCCTGGTTTAAGTTGGATATGAAGTTCGTCTAACTGCTTCACATCGACCACATCCGGACTGTTGTCCATTGGGCTTTGCGCCTTCTGATTTTTCGGGAACGCAATCACTTCGCGCAGGCTTTTGGCTCCAGATAGGAGCATAACAATACGATCGAGCCCCAATGCAATGCCGCCGTGTGGTGGTGGACCAAAACGGAACGCCTCGAGTAAGAAGCCGAATTTCTCTTTTGCTTCTTCTTCGCCTATTCCGAGCATTTCGAACATCTTCTGCTGTATGCCACGATCGTGGATACGGATTGATCCACCGCCGATTTCGCTGCCATTAAGTACGATGTCGTAAGCACGCGCACGCACTGCAGCAGGATCGGTTTCGAGCAAAGACAGATCTTCGGGATTCGGTGATGTGAATGGGTGGTGCATCGCAAACCAACGATTGGTTTCGCCATCCCATTCTAGGAGTGGAAAATTGGTGACCCAAAGGAAGTTGAACTTCGATTGATCAATCAATTCATAGTCTTGTGCCACGATTAAACGAAGGCCACCAAGTTGCTTATAAACGGAATCCGGCTTGCCAGCAAGTAAAAGAATCAGATCGCCTGTAGCGGCACCTGCATGTGCCACCATTTCGCGGGTGATATCTTCAGACACAAACTTGCCAACGCTGGAGTACAGCTCGTCGGTATTATTTTTGATGTAGATGAGTCCACCAGCACCAAGCTCTTCTTTGCAGCGATCTGTAAGGCGGTCCATAACACCGCGGCCAAGGTGGCCTTGACCGGGCACTACAAATCCAACCACTTTGCCACCCTCCTCGACCGTCTTAGAGAACACGCGGAACTCCGATTTTCCAACGATGTCAGAAAAATCAACAAACTTAAGATCGAATCGAGTATCAGGCTTATCGCTTCCGTATGTGGTCATGGCCTCGTCGTAACTCATGCGTGGAAACGGAGTGTTTATATCCCTATCCTTGCTCTCTTTAAGGATACGCTTCAACAATCCCTCGATCATTTCGTAGATCGATTCCTCGTCGATGAACGACATCTCGACGTCGATCTGTGTAAACTCGGGCTGACGGTCGGCACGAAGATCCTCATCGCGGAAGCACTTCACGATTTGATAGTAGCGGTCCATCCCAGATACCATCAAAAGCTGCTTGTAAGTCTGCGGACTTTGAGGCAGCGCAAAAAACTTGCCTGGGTTCACACGGCTTGGTACGAGATAATCGCGGGCACCTTCGGGTGTGCTCTTCATGAGCACAGGTGTCTCAATTTCGACGAAGGAATTCTCGTGGAAGAAGTTGCGAACGGTCGATGCAATTTGTGAGCGCATCATCAGGTTGCGCTGCATCGTAGGACGACGAAGATCCAAGTAACGGTACTTGAGGCGAACATCATCATTGGTCTTAGTGTCGTCAATGATCTCGAATGGAGGCGTGTCGGACTTTGAATAAATTTCCAGCTTTTTGACACGAACCTCTACCGTTCCTGTAAACATCTTCGGATTTACATTCTCAGGGGTACGCTCTAAAACGACTCCCTCCAAACCGATCGCAAACTCCGATCGCAGTTGATCGGCCATTCGGTGGGCTTCGGCGTCGTCCTGTGGCGAGAAAACCACTTGGGTCATGCCATAGCGGTCTCTAAGGTCGATGAAGATGACACCGCCAAGGTCTCGACGGGTGTCGACCCATCCGTTCAGGATCACAGTTTGGCCTGCTTGGGCGGCCTGAAGCTCACCGCACGTGTGCGTACGTTTCAACATGTTGCTATGGAGTATTAAGAGGTCTGTCGATATAGGATAGAACCGCAAAATACGAAAAATACGAACCAACTTTTAATAGTAACTGTTTGGGCGACGATGTTGCTCTTGTTATGTACACTCCGTAGATTTACGTATATGAAAACCCCGATTTTGGTTGCCGACGAGCACGAGATCATGCGATCGGGCATCGTGAGTGCATTAGGCTCGTATAAGGATTTTGAAATTGTTGCCGAAACCGACAACGGATCGGACGTCCTTTTTTTGTACCGGGAGCATAGGCCGGCATTGGTCACTCTCGACATTTCGCTACCGGGAATGAACGGACTTGAAGTGGCGAGGGAACTCCGAATGGAGGATCCTGAGGTCAAAATTATGATCTTGACCATGCAGCTAAACGAGAACCTGCTTGTGCAGGCGCTGAAGGCCGGCGCTCGCGGTTACATCATCAAAAACGCCGAGCGCAATATACTGGTAGATGGTGCAAAGGCCGTGAGTCGAGGACGCACCTATTTCAACGAACCGGTGCTGCGCATCATGGCCGACTACTATGTGAACCAACATGTACCCGATGACCCCAATGTGAAATCTGCACATGATTTTGGTCTGACCGTACGCGAACTTGAGATACTCCACATGATTGTGGAGTCGCTGACCAGTCAAGATATCGCCGACAAGCTCTACATAAGCCTGCGCACCGTTGAGACCCACCGTTCGAACATCATGCAGAAGCTCGGCATCAAAAATTCGGCCGGGCTTGTTCGTTTCGCCATCGAAAACGGAATAACAGTGCCACCAAGGCAGGTTGTATAAAATAATTGTTAAATTTCTGGAAGCGATTCCAAAAATACGTAGAAACACGTATTGCTCATACAAACTCACTCCGTTATGTTCGTAATAGCAAATGGGGTAATAGCCGTCTGTAGATGATAAATAAGCGTCCTGTCATGATCAGTCAGGGCGCTTTTTTTTATGTATTCGTCAAGTCTTATTTTACGTCGGATCGTTCCCGCCTGGGTTCATTTTTTATTACGAATTAAGCAATCACACAGTGGAAACTGGTTGGTACTCCCCCGATTTGGATGTCGCGTCCGGTGGTATTTTTATCGAATATTGGAATGGCGTTGTCAATAAGTACAGCCCGCGCGCTATTGTTGATGTCAATGATGCGACCCTTTACACATCTGAGCACTACATCGCTAGCCTGACTGTGTATTTAGACCGTTTGCAAGGCCTGGGCAAGCAGGCATTTGTGGAACTGCCCATCGGGCAGGTTTGGAACATGGCCGATTGGGAGCCTGCACGATGGACTGCCCAAATTGTGCAGGCAGTACACATGCATCCTAGCTGTGCGGGCTTTTACATCGGCGACGAGCCCGAAGTGTGGGGGTATTCGTCGGCCAATACATTCCCGGTGCTTACCGCCGATTTCATGAAAGAGCGGTATAAGGCAGTGAAAACGATCACAGATAAACCAGTCTTGGTTGTATTCGTGGATCCGCCGTTGATGCGTAACAGGTACGGAGCCATGCTGAATCCGTCCGATCGTTTCTTCGACATCTTCGGTTTTGACAATTACCCCTTCGAGAAGGACCGAGAACTGAACTGGTCGAGAGTGAGCTCCAAGCTTCAGGACATGAAGACACTCTGGGACGCCTGCGGAAATCCGCCGCTGATGTATGTCGGCCAAGGTTGTGGCATCGTGAACATGGAAGGGCAGCCGAATTTCGGCCAGCGCAATCCAAGCTCCGAGGAATTGGATGAGATGCTTGGCCGCGTCAAGGGAATCTTCGGCAATCTGGACTATTATTTGCTGTGGAGCTGGCAATATGCCGATCAGTATATGCGTGCTTTAGGAAATGTGCACCTCGAAACCGTGAGTGATGTGGTGACGGTGGCGCCTGAATTGAGCTGGTTCAGAAAGCTGCTAAAGAGGGTGTTTGGATTGTAAAGTAGTTAGTGGTTAGTGGGTAGTGGTTTGTTGAAAGAAGCTTTCAGCTTGGGTCCCTTCGGGATGACATTATTTTGCTATAAAAGTGAGATGCCTACGGCATAGACCACTAACTTCTAACTACTCTATTATTTTAAATTTTTGAAAAGCTTGAAACATTCAATGGAAATGTGCACATTATTTGTATGACAGATTACACCACATCCGACGAACTGAAGAAGGCCATCATCAACTCATACGCAGAGGCCTACCACAAGATGGGCTACAGCACGCTCATGGGCAAGATCGTGGCATTACTCCTGCTCTCGCCGGGTCCACTCTCGCTCGACGAAATCTGCGAGCAGCTCGAAATGAGCAAGGGTCCGGTCTCGCAGATCACCCGCCGCCTGCGCGACCACCACCTCATCGAGAAGTTCTGGGTGCCCGGCGAGCGTAAGGACTACTACCGTGCCACGAACGACATCTTCGGCCAGGCTTTCCGCAACTATAGGAGCTCGATGAGGCGCAACCGCGAGCTGGCAAAAAACTTCAGCGACAGCGCCCAGGCATTATCGGGTCCTGAAGCCGAATTCATGCGCGTGCGCATGCGGGAGATGTACGATTTTTACGACTTGATGGACCAGCACAACAATTCATTCCTTGAGGAGTGGAACAAACTGCTTCAACCGGCGTTGGAACCCAATAGTTGACACTGCGGTTTTTTTTGATTTAATTGTTTGAAAAGTATCAAATGTTTGAAATATGAAATACAACCTTGAAGACAAAGTGGCCGTAATCACCGGCGGTGCGGCCGGAATCGGGCTCGCAGCTGCCAAAGCTTTCGCCAATGAAGGCTCCAAGGTGATCGTGTGGGACATGCTCCCCCATTTTCCAGATTCTGAAAGCGCTTTTAAACCCGATTACATGCGTGTCGATGTTTCCGACTTCGATCAGGTACGATCGGCAATGGATGCTGTAGTCAAAGCTTACGGCAAAATCGACATCCTCATCAACAACGCCGGCATCACGCGCGACAAGTCGCTCCTCAAAATGGATCCTGACACCTGGCAAAAAGTGATCGACGTCAACTTGACCGGAGTGTTCAACTGCGGCAAATGCGCCGCCGAGCACATGGCAAATGCGGGATCGGGTGTAATCATCAACACCAGCTCTGTGGTCGGACTTTATGGCAACTTTGGCCAGACGAACTATGTGGCAACCAAGGCTGGCGTAATTGGCATGACAAAGACCTGGGCCCGTGAGCTTGGACGTAAGGGCATACGCGTGAACGCCGTTGCTCCCGGTTTCATCGCCACCGAAATGGTGCAGAAGATGCCGCCTGATGTGCTCGACGGCATGAAGGCCAAGACGCCGATAGGCAAACTCGGTCGGCCGGAGGACATCGCCAACGCTTACGTCTTCCTCGCCTCCGATGCGGCAGCGTTCATCACCGGCACGACCTTGAGCGTCGACGGAGGTCTCGTTGCGTAACGCCACCATCATAGGAACCGGTCACTACGTGCCCGAAAGGGTCGTGCCCAACTCCTGGTTCAACGAGGTGTTAGGCGAAGATGTCGACACTTGGCTCCGTGAGAATTTGACCATCAGGGAGAGACGCTGGATGTCGGATGACCAGACCACCAGCGACCTTTGCGTTCTCGCGGCAACGCGGGCACTCGAGGCTGCCGGTCTGCAACCATCCGACATCAGCTTGCTTATTGTGTCTACCGACACCCCCGACTACATCTCCCCCTCTACCGCAGCGGTCGTATGCCATAAAGCTGGCTTTTTGAATGCGACCAGTTTCGACTTGAATACAGCGTGCGCTGGGTTTGTGACAGCCTTGGAGACGGCCACCAAGTTTATTCGTGTAGATGGCAACTACAAATACGCCTTGGTGATCGGCGCCTATGGTATGAGCCGTTTCCTCGACATTCACGACAAGAAGACGGCCACGTTATTCGCCGATGGTGCCTCTGCTGCCATATTGGCACCAACTAAAGAGGTAGGCCGCGGTTGGCTCGCTTCCGACATTCGCACACGTGGCGAGTTCTACGACTATATGGGTATCTATACCGGTGCTGTCGCCCATCCAACTACAGAGAACCACCACCTACAGTTTGTAAAGAAGTTTCCGAAGGAACTAAATCCTCAGATGTGGACCGATATGATCACGAATGTTGCTGAACGAGGCGGATTTGGCATATCCGATATTCACAGAGCGTTTATGACTCAGATCAACATAAATCAGATCTATGAGACGTTAGATAATTTGGGGCTACCTCACGAAAAAGCCACCACTGTAATGTCGACCTACGGCTACACGGGTTCGGCAGCTATCGGAATGGCAATGGATGTGAGCTGGCGTAAGGGTGAGCTCAAACAGGGCGACATCATCGTAAACATGGGATCGGGTGGGGGCTTGACCTTTGCCTGCAACGCATTCCGACTATGAATCCCGGCTGGATCGTCATAGCACTTTATGCCGCCGCCATCCTCACCATAGCTGTGAGGGGTGCTAAGAAGACCACGAACATCCAAGATTTCGCGCTTGGCAGCCTGTTCTTCTCACCGACGGCCGTCGGATTGTCGCTTGCGGCTTCAATGACCAGTGCCGCCACCTTCATCATTAATCCGGGCTTTGTGTCGTTATACGGTCTAAGTGGCTTCATTTCGATGGGCATAGCCTTGCCAATTGCCGCTGTCATATCGCTGGTGGTGCTCACCAAAGGCTTCCGCAAGCATGGTCAGGCCGTCAAGGCAATGACAATGGCCCAATGGATGCAAACGCGGTATCAAAGCCGTGGCTTTGGCGTTTGGTTTGGGTTTCTGTCGCTGTTGCTGATGACGTTCATTGTGTTGATCGCGGTAGGTCTCACGAAAGTTCTGTCGACTACCCTAAATGTGCCGGAGTTTTACATGCTGATCGGCATCGTGGTATTCATTTTCGGGTACATGATGTTCGGTGGCGCCAACTCGATGGTGTACACCA
>CAZVRJ010000034.1:0-22404 GCA_964629885.1 uncultured Chitinophagales bacterium
CGATCCGTTACCATCTGGATAGGTAGAGCCCTTTCCGTAGTAGAAATCGTCGAAGCTCTGACGGGTGTAATACAGCGAGCCGATTTCGTTTAGACCAGCAGCGTTGTATTTGGCGATTTCGGCGGTGAGCTCAAAATTCCGCTTCGGGGTGAGAGGGTTGTTTCTCGCTGGGATACC
This sequence comes from uncultured Chitinophagales bacterium, assembly GCA_964629885.1. Lineage (GTDB taxonomy): Bacteria > Bacteroidota > Rhodothermia > Balneolales > CAYWCV01 > CAYWCV01. The sequence continues at coordinate 178 of CAZVRJ010000034.1, forward strand.
CGGTTGGAAGAAGAAGGTCGAGTTTGTGCCCATTTCGTGAAAATCGAGAACCACGTTCGGTTTCCATTTATGGAACTGGCGAATACGCGCTTGCGACTCGGGGTGCTGAACGGGTAGCCAGTCGCGGTTCAAGTCGAACCAGTAGTGGTTCGTGCGTCCACCAGGCCAAGTTTCGTTATGCTCGCGGGTTGCTGGGTCGGCGTTGATATTCTTGCTGCGATTGCTGTTTACCCAGTGGGCGAAACGATTCAATCCATCTGGATTGAGCACGGGGTCGAGAAGAAGGACCACATTGTTCAGTAGATCATCCATCTCAGGACCAGTGGCAGCAGCATAGTGGTAGGCAACCAACAGGGCCGCATTTGCTGCACTCGGTTCGTTGCCGTGTACGCTGTAACCCGACCAAACCACCGATGGAGCGTTGGTCATATTAGATGAACCCGACTGGTCGGGGTATGTTTTTGCTACATGGTTGCGACGGATTTCCTCTAGCCGTGAATGATTCGACGGGCTCGTGATAGTGATGTGAACCAATGGGCGATTCTCATAGGTGCGACCGATGATCTCGAAGGTGACACGGTCTGAAACCTCCGATAGCAGTTTCATGTAACCAACGAGCTTGTCGTGTTCCACATGCCACTCACCAACTTCATAACCCAGGTATGATTTTGGTGTCGGAATTTCCGGGTTGTACCGGACACCCTCGGGCAGGTAATAGGACAAATCGGTTTGAGCAACGCCAGCACTAACGCCAACAAAGAGCGCCAGAACGGCAACAAGACAAATACGTAGAGCTTTAAGCATGATATATGGGTTTTTGGGTAGATTCGTTTCTGAAAATAGGATGCAAGATGGACATTCGTTTGAAAAAACTTGTGAAATCTGCCTTAAAACTGTGGATAATTTCGGTTTGACTGTCTCGTTGAATCCTCGAGAGAACAAAGAGGCTTGAAAAAGTCGTAAAATCCCCGTACTTATAGCTCACAACATGTTCCTCCTACTCTCGACTTAGCGGTTTAACCCGGAAAAGCGTTTTCATCCGCACACACACTTTATGTCACTACCAGCAATTTTAGCCGTTTCGGCTATCCTACTACTTATTGCATACCGAACCTACGGAAGGTTTATTGCTAAAAAGCTCAGCATTGATAACAAGAATATTACCCCGGCCCACAGACTGGCCGACGGAGTCGATTATGTTCCAAGTAAACCAGCGGTGGTTCTGGGGCATCACTTCGCATCCATTGCCGGTGCGGGTCCAATTGTTGGACCCATCATTGCGGTCACCTTCGGATGGATTCCAGCCATTATTTGGATTTTGATTGGTGGCGTATTCTTCGGGGCAGTTCACGATGTAAGTTCGATGGTTGCATCGTTGCGTCATCAGGGCAAGAGCATAGGCGTGATCATCCACAAGCATATTGGCGATAGCGGGAAGTTGCTGTTCTTGATTTTCAGCTTCTCGACCCTTGTGTTAATTATTGCCGTCTTTGCAGATATTGTTGCCAAGACCTTTGTGTCAGATCCAGGAGCTGCATCGGCATCCATCTTCTTTATCGGTCTTGCCGTAATTTTTGGGGCGATAAACCGCAAGTACAACTCGAAGAAGGCATTCCTGGTGCTGACCATCGTAGGCGTGCTGACCATGTACGGAATGATCTATGTTGGAAGTTTGCTTCCGCTGAACCTCACTTACACGGTATGGGTTGGCATCTTGCTGTTATATGCTTTCATAGCATCGGTTACACCCGTTTCGCTCATCCTTCAGCCGAGGGATTATCTGAACTCATTCCTTCTTTACGGGTTAATGCTGTTTGGGGTTGCGGGTATTTTTTGGGCGAATCCTGAGATACAAATGACAACTGACATTACCTACTACTCGCCTGCTTTGGGCTATATGTTTCCGGTATTGTTTGTTACCATCGCCTGTGGGGCCATTTCGGGATTTCACTCGCTGGTGGCATCGGGAACAACTGCAAAACAACTTGATCGAGAAGAGGATGCGAAAATCGTGGGTTACGGTGGGATGCTCATCGAATCGTTCTTGGCCGTCATATCGGTTTGTGCAGTCATCGTGCTCGACCGTGGCGATTATGCAGCACAGTTGTTGGCGTTAGGACCAGTTACATTGTTCTCGCAAGGTCTAGGTGGAATGATCGCATCAATGGGCATTCCATCTGCAATTGCCATTTCGTTCGTAGCACTCACTGTTTCGGCTTTTGCGTTAACCACACTCGACACCTGTACCCGTTTGGCCCGTTTCTCCATGCAGGAGCTCTGTGAGGGCAATCTGCTTCCAGGTGCCGACTTTTTTACCCGTAATCGTTTTGCGGCAACGATATTTCCATTGGTGCTTACCATCTTTCTACTCTTGAGCGGTGAGTTCACGACCCTTTGGCCCATATTTGGTTCAGCCAACCAGCTCCTTGCCGCGCTTGCGCTGTTGGCGGTCACTATTTGGTTGTATCGAATTGGTGTAAATCCGTACTTCACGCTATTGCCGATGATATTCATGTTTGCAGTCACCTTGAGCTCGCTGTTCATCTTTGCATACAAGAACTTTTCAGCTAATCAGTACCTACTTGGCATCATTGCAGTGTTGCTATCTGTCTTGAGCATTACGCTCATTGTGTTGGCACGTCGCAGCCTGAAACAGATCATTGCAGAAACGAGGATGGCCGAAGCAAAAATGTGACGAATCGATGCGTCGACAGCTACATTAGCGGTATCTTGTCGACCATGAAAAAGCGTTTTTGTTACATATCGGCGACCATTTTCGCCCTCGTATTTGCTCTGCTTTCCCCAGTTGCGGCAATATCACAGCAGTTTGAACCAAAGGTCAAGCCTGAAGTAACCATCCAGCGTGCTAGTGGACCCATTGTTATCGACGGATATCTCGACGAAGACGCTTGGTCTAGCGCAGTGTACATCGACGGTTTTACCGAGACGTTTCCCGGCGACCTTGTGCGTCCACCTCACGACACCAAGGTCAAGCTCATGTACGACGACAACTATCTGTACTTGGGTATTATAGCCTACGACAATCCATCCACAATACGATCAAATCTAACCGACCGGGATGCGATTTTCAATGACGATTTTGTTGGAATCATCATCGACACCTATGGGAATGGCACATGGGGGTATCAGCTTTTTTATAACCCAAGAGGTATCCAGGGAGATATGCGAGCATCGGGTGGCGACGAAGATGCGAGTTTCCACATTGTGCAGTACTCAGAAGGAAGAGTAACAGACGAGGGGTATGTTGTCGAGGTGGCGATTCCGTTCAGTGAACTTCGGTTTCCTGCAAATTTTGAACAGGAATGGAGAGTCACATTTTGGCGTACGCGCCCTCGAAGCAGCCGCGAACGGTCGTCCTGGGCAGCCATTTCACGCGATGACCCCTGCTTTCTGTGCCAACTTGGCACATTGAAGGGCATTAGTGGAGTGGAACCTGGCAAGCAGTTGCGACTTCTTCCATCACTTACGGTAACTCAAAGCGGGAATCGGCCGACTCCCGATGCATCTATCGACAACAACAAGGTTGAGATTCAGCCGTCCTTGGGTGTCAGCTACAACATCAGCTCTAGTGTTACCGCAGAGCTAACCATCAACCCCGACTTTAGCCAAATCGAAAGCGATGCTGGTCAGATAGATGTAAACACGACAACGGCTCTTTTCTTTAGCGAGCGACGCCCATTTTTTCAGGAAGGCAGCGACTTGTACTCGTCTCGAATTAACCAGCTCTACACGAGATCGGTGAATTCCCCTATTGCTGCCGTCAAGCTCATAGGTCGCATGTCGAAGGCAAATTTTGCATGGTTAAGCGCTTGGGATGACCAGACCCCGGTTATCGTGCCTACCGAAGAGCGCAGCCGCGTAGTTCAGCGATCGGGCAGCTTGGTGAACGTTGGCCGATACAAGTACTCGTTTGGCAACGACAACGACATCGGGATGATCTTCACTGACCGCAGATACGAAGAGGGCGGTAGTGGATCCAGCATCGGGTTCGACGGCAGGGTGCGATTCACGCGCACCTTATCGGCGTCGTACCACCTGGTTGCATCTCATACTGACGAAGGTGATGATCCATCATTGACAGAGCGCTTGGGAGGGTCGTCAGCTACACATGGTAAGCACACGTTGGCATTTGATGGGGAATCCTTTACCGGAACGGGTATTGGAGTCGGAATTGCAAACAATGGACGACATTTTCGTTCAACATTAAATTATACACAGTTAAGCCCAGAGTTTCGGGCGCACGCTGGATTTATCAACTCGAACAGCCAGCGTAATTTTTCAAACAACACGTCATTAGTGTTTTATCCGTCCACTCCTCTTATTGATGAGCTCAGGTTGCAGCATATTGGTGGAATGTTCTATAACTGGGATGGACTACAAAAAGACCGTTTCAGTATGCCGTCCATCAATATGACCCTACCTGGTCAGACAGGCGTCCAAATCGGCTATTTATGGAGTACGGAGCGATTTGCAGGTGTCCGTCATTCCGGCATACGCCGATGGGAAGTAAATATGATGACAAGCTTTAGTCCAGCGGTCTCAAGTGGCTTCTCGTTGGAAAAGGGACGTTTCATTGCGCGTTTTGCACGCCCAGCCATCTTAGGTGAGGGACATCAACTTGACTTTTATCTTCGACTGACTCCGTTCAGCCAGTTAGAAATACGACCATCCATTGCTTGGGAAGAGTTGAACAATCCGTACACAAACGAAGAATTTTTCTCGGTGTACATTCTGAGAACCAGACTTAACTATCAATTCACCAGAGAGTTGTTTCTTCGGGTCATCACCGAGTACAACAACGGTAATGGTAACTTCGATATCCAGCCGTTGTTAACGTATAAAATCAATCCGTTTTCGGTCTTCTATTTAGGAACGAACAGGCTTTACTCCGATTGGGACGGACTGAGCACAACGAAATTGCGCGATAGGCAGTACTTCTTGAAGTTGCAGTATTTGTTTTAGTGGTAGAGTGGTGTGGTGGTGAGAAACTTACAGTTTAGGTCCTTACGGGATGACATGCGGGTTGACACGTGGAATTAAATGCAGCATGCATTTGGGACGACATGTAAGGTGGTAGCAAAGAGGAAAACAAAAAGGCCTACCGACAATCGCCAGTAGGCCTTTTCTTTAACAACACCACCACCAACTACTAACTACTAACTACTAACTACTAACTACTTTACTACTCTCAAAAGACCCTTCACTTCGTTCAGGGCGGCTTCGCCGCTCTACCACTCTACTTCCTTAACGTGTGCTTTCCGGCTTTCACACCGTCGTAGGTCACTTCGAATGGCCCATTGCCTTGAACGATCCAAACGACTTGAACATTTCCGTTTCCAGGTACGGCGTCGACATCGACACGCTCTGGACGGCCAGGCTGTTCGTTGAAGGTCTGGTCGAAACGGTTGGTGCGGATGCCGCTCGAAACGACGTTGCCACCCTTAAGGGTCACCCAGTCTGGGCGATGGATACTGTTACGCACATCAACAGCTAATCGGCTAGGAACTGTACGCTCGTTCACGATATTGGTGACAACTTCCGTCAGACCGTTCCCAAGCGATTTGGTCTCAATGGAGTGGACGCGAATGGTTGGTAAATGCCAAGCGTGGTGAAGTGTGAATGCCATGTTGCGATGGCACTCCTCTTCGAGCAAGAAGGATGGCGGCATGCGACCCACATACTTTTTGGTTCCACCAACTTCGACTTTTCCAAATGTAGGATGGTCGACTTCTTCCCAGGGCACATAAGCATCACCGAATAGAAGTAGCCGGTCGAACTCAGCCAAGGTTGTGTTTCCACCACCACCACCGCCACCGCCACCCTGTGGTGTTTCGCGGAACATGTTGTACTGCGCCCAAAGTTCATTAACAAACGGCATGATACCTTCGCCGGCATAGAGCCAATCTGTTTCGCCACCATAAACGGTGTAAAGATCACGCCACGTAATCATGTAGCGATAACCTGGAAGTTGTCGCTCACCAATGGCGCCAACATAGTCGAAAACCCGTTCGTCGGAAGGCTCCACCCGATCTTCACGTGCACCAGGACCGCGTAGGATCATACCACCAGTGTTGTGATAGCTTTGTCCACCGATAATGTTGGTGTGCGATTTCACAAAATCAGAAACGGCTTTAGTTTCAGGCAGGTTGAATGGGTAACGGTCAGCTCCACCCTGGATGTAGTTAGGCTGCCAAAACCATCCCCAGTTTCGGTTTGGGTCATACGAGCCGTCGCCATCTTCATTCACGCGTCCGTCTCCATCCATGTCGAAACCTTCTTGGCCGAGCATTTCATATTCGCACATTTCGTTGATTTGGCAACGCATCATAAGACGATCGTCATCTGGATGGATCTTCCAAGTGCCCAAGCCTGCCGGCACCTTTTTGCGCATCATGGTAATGTGACCGTCGCCATTCAGATCGTTCGGCTTGTCTTCATCGTACAGACCATCGCCATCATCATCGCGAGGTACTTGTCCAGTACGAGGTGAGTTAGCCGTGTTGGCCTCATACATATACTTGTCGCGGCTGTCGGGGCTTTGGGTTGGGATGATGTAGAACGACCGAGTGTCGACTAAATCCTTGATCCAAGCGTTCCGATTATAATTTTCGAGCAAATACCAAGCAGTATAGAGAGTGACCTCAGTAGCTTGAATTTCATTGGCATGGATGTTTCCAGCTATGTACATACCTGGTTTAGTGGTATGATCGCCCGTCTTCTTATTGGTAATGGTCATTACCCACATCTCTTTGCCCTCGTGCGACTTGCCAATGCTCTTCAGATCGCTGAGATCCGGATATGCTTTGTTCAAGTTTTGCAAGATGGAGGTGTAGCCTTTGTAATCGTAATAACGGTTCCAAGCCACCTCAACTTTTGGGTTATTTGGTGCACCTGCTGCCATTTGGGCAGAAAACGGTACGGGGGTAGCATTCTGCGCACTTACTGGCACGCTCATTCCTGCAAGGAAAATTCCCGCTGCAAGAAGCTTGATGGATTTCATCATTTTATTCGATGTGAATTTCATAGTTGTTCTCCTTATGGTACCGTTTAGTTCAGGTTTACACTTACGGTACGCATACCGGTCGATGGGGAACCGACTTCAAACTGAACGTTGCCGCGGCCGGTTATCAAAAACGTTTGCATCACGGTCTCGCCGCCCTTGATTGGCTGGTTGATGAACGTTGTGGGACTACCCATCGTCAACTTCTGATTATTACCAAGTTTGGTGCGAATCAAAAAGGCCTTGTGACCTTTTACAGTTCTGCCAATTTCTGAGTGTGTCGGAATCTTGCCCTTGTTCGTGGCCATTACAGTGACCCTATACACACCCGAACCTAAATTTTCGACACGAGGTTGTGGAACCTCAAGCTCCGGCAAACCAGAAGCTAATCGGAAAAGCACCTTGCTGGCGTTGTTTCCAGCATCGGTCATAAGTGCCGCAGTTGGGGCATTTTGTAGTGCAAATGGTTTGAACCATCCCAATTCGACGGTTCTTCCTGGGAAGTCTGGGTGAGTGATTGGTGTCCAATTCAGGAAACCACTCGGGTCGTTGGCTTCAAACCATTTTAGCGCCTGTAACTCCATGTTTGGAGTCGGTTGCTGTGCGCCTTGGCCACCTGCAGGTCTGCGGGAAGTGTCGGCGGGGAACGACCAGGCTGGAGCACCAAAGCTGTAACGACCTGCATGCCAATACGCCCAGCTTGCAACGTCTCCACCCTCGCTGTCGCCACCGGTGTACTTCGACATCGGGCGGATCCAGTTTGTCAAATAGGCATGTGCTGTCGAATCGGCTGTGAAGCGGTTAGGACCCGGTGTACGGGGATACTTGATTCTCCACGGACGGCTGATATTATCGACATAGCTGAATGTGAACGTCGCGATTATATTTGGTCGCTCGAAGATGAAATCGGCCATTGCGCGTGCCTCAACGGCCTCGAACGGGTGACGACCACCATCAGATGTGTATGTGATCGGATTGAACGTGGTATTCTTATTTACGTTAATTCCGCCAGGACCATCTTCATTGATCTTCTTGTCTCCGTCATCGTCCTTGCCTTCGCGCATGAGAATATATTTACCAACTTCCCCTTTGCGTGAATCAGCTTTGCGCATAAGTTTGTTGTTGTCTTGGTGCAGCATCCACTCGCCAGCTGGATCGAGGATACGCATCATTGAGACAATACCATCGCCATTAAGATCGGACGGACCATCTTCGTCCATCAGGCCATCGCGGTCTGCATCATCTTTCTTGTCGTTTCCTTGCATGGCCATAAGTGGCTTGCGAAAGTAGGACTCGAGTGGGTCGGGCGACACACGCGGAATCACGTAAATAGTGTATTTGTCGAGAACGGCTTTAACGGAATCGACGGCAGATTGCTCCAGCAGGTATCGTGCAAATTGGAGGCTGGCTGCCGGACCACTTAAATCCTCAGGGTCGACTCCCCCCATGACCAAAAGAGCGGGTTTTTTGGATCGGTCGCCAGATCCGATTTCGATAGCCATGATCGATCTGCCACCGGCCGATTTACCGATTTCGGTTACAGCCGACAAATTTCGGAATCGGGATGCCAAGTCATTTAGCTGGCGCGACTCATCGGCCACGTTCAGGTATCCTGGCGATTGCGCCATTCCTGATACGGCTGTAAGTCCTCCCAGCAACACACCAAGGAACAGGTTTTTAATGTACTTCACTGCACAAACATCATTGGTTAATAGGTATTGGAAACTACTACGAATGAAATGGTGGTGCAACGATACGAGCAGCCTATTGTCGGAGCATTATGTAAAATATTGTATCTATAAGGACAGAGTGTAGTCAGTCGGCGATTGGTAGGAATCGTACAGCCATGCCGCCGCCCGGCGCTAGCCGGATTGCGAAGTCCTGGCCCGGTGTGATTTCGACCGCCTCGATTACATGGGCAAACGGGTTACTTTCCCAATGACTGTCGTCGGCATCGCGATATACTTGAGCCATCCACCTTTTGGATGTGTCCAAAAAGTCGAGCGCCACACTGAACGATCGCTCCGAAGTGTCGGTGATGCTGCCGAGGAACCACTCATCGGTGTTTCGGTCTTTTCGAACAATGGTTAGGTACTCGCCTACTTTGGCGTTCAACACCCGTGTGTCCTCCCAATCGGCTGGCACATCAAGAATAAATTGAAAGGGCTCTAGGTGCTTTTCATAATTCTCGGGAAGATCTGCCGCCATCTGCAACGGACTGTACAGCACCACATAAAGCGCTAATTCCTTGGCCATGGTGTGATTGACGCGATTCTCAGGTCTATACTCTGGGTATGTTAACTGCAGCACACCCGGCGTGTAGTCCATCGGACCAGAAAGCATCCGAGTAAAAGGAAGCAACAGCACATGGTTCGGAGGATTGCCACCCTCACCACCCCACGCATTGTATTCCTGTCCCCGGGCACCCTCACGGGTCATCAAATTGGGCCACGTGCGCCGCAGGCCGGTGTCCTTGATGGGTTCGTGGACATTGAGCATGATCTGGTGTTTTGCTGCCTCGCGAACAGCTAGGTCATGATGTCGTACCATGAACTGACCGTGATGCCATTCGAGCCAGGTGTTGCCGTCGGTATCGACATTCTCGATTTCTTGGCGGTGACCAACATAGCCCGTCTTAACTGCTCGTACACCCAAGCCTTGATACAATGCAAAAGCATCGGTCATTTGTCGTTCGTAATTCGATATGCCGGTAGCCGTTTCATGGTGGCCAATAAGGCGAGTACCCTTCGATAGCGCATAATCAGCCAACCCCTGCAAATCGAAGTCGGGGTACGGCGTCAGGAAGTTGAATTTGTCGCGGTTGGCAATCCAATCGCCGTCCCATCCCAAGTTCCACCCCTCAACAAGCACACCATCAAAGCCATATTTCGCTGCAAAATCGATATATCGGCGAGTGTTAGCATTCGTCGCACCGTGTTTGGGTCCCGATCCCCAAGTCGACTTGTCGAGGTGCATTTCCCACCAGATACCGACGTACTTACCAGGCTTAATCCAACTTGTATCCTCGAGTTTGTTTGGCTCATTCAGATTCAAAATGAGATATGAGGTGATAAGGTCGCCCGGTTTGTCGGCGATCTGCATGGTTCGCCACGGCGAAACCATCGGTGCCGATGTCTTAACACGATCGCCATCACCCCAGGGAAACAGATTTGCTTTGAGGGTGTTGTCCCCCATGTATTCAAGGCTCATACTGCTGAAATCGACCAACGCCGCCTCATGGAAGCTCAGATAGATGCTGTCGGCCGTCACCATGGTTATGGGAGTATGTACGGTATCGAGCTCTGCCAATGGACGATCTTCGTACAAGAACTCATACCGGTTCCACTGGTAGGCATCGATCGACCAAGTACGATGATTGCCGGTTAGCTTGAACTCGGTGAGCTCGTCCATGATTACAAACTCATTCAAGCCAGGCTGCTCCGGAATTTCATACCTGAACCCGATGCCGTCGTCGAATGACCTAAACACCAGCTCCATTATGCGTCCGGGATCTTGCGACTCTCGAAGCCGGACTCTCATTTCATTGTAATTATTGCGGATGTCTTTCTTCTCGCCCCAAACCTGAGTCCATGTTTCGTCGAACTTCGTTTTATTGAAAGACACGATCTCAAATGGACCAACCAAGTCTGGCATGTCCTTCAACACAAATCCAAGTTTGGACATTTCGACTAGCGTCTTACCATTGTGGGTAACTGAATATGTTGGGATACCCTCAACTAGCTGGAACGAGATCACGTTTACTTTGCTTGGCGACTCAATGGCTGTTGACACTTGGCCAGAATCGGCACAACCAGTGATCAACATTGCAAATAGTGCTGATATCAGACTCAATGCGCGGAACATATGCGGAAGATTGTTTGATGGATTAGTACAATCTAAGAAATTCTAATCAAATGTAAGCGCTTACTTCAAGTGTGTCCGTGGTTGGGAACACATGGTATGCATCTGATTCCATTCGCCTTGCTGAATGAAAATCCGTACCTTGTGGTTTGGATTTTACTCATGAGCACTACCGACACCCCTATTGTAAGCCACTCTAATCGCCCCATTGTTTTAAAGGGCATTCGGGTGAACAACCTCAAAAACATCGACGTCGAGATTCCGCGAAATCGGCTCACTGTGGTGACGGGGGTTTCAGGTTCTGGCAAGTCCAGTTTGGCGTTCGACACGATATATGCCGAAGGCCAGCGCAGGTATGTGGAAAGCCTCTCGAGCTATGCGCGCCAGTTTTTGGAGCGGATGGACAAACCGGATGTAGATTTCATGCAGGGTATATCGCCGGCTATGGCAATCCAGCAGAAGAACTCTACGACCAATCCTCGCTCAACGGTAGGTACGTCGACCGAGATTTATGATTACTTGCGTCTTCTGTATGCGCGAGCAGGCAGGACGATCTCTCCCGTGTCGGGTCTTGAGGTAAAGAAGGATAGTCCCGGCTCTGTTGTTGACGACTTGCTCAAGATTGCGGCACCAGATGCACGATTCTACGTTACTTTTCCAATCTCGAGCCATCCAGGTCATTCCTTTGAAGACGAGATGAAGCTTTTACTTGAAAAGGGTTTCTTTCGTCTATTGGGAAAAAATGAGGAATTGCTCGATTTAAACACCGATCCTCTTCCATCAGAACTTGAACGAGAGATGTGGTCCGTTTTGGTCGATCGTTTGGCTGTTTCTGATACCGACGAGTTTAAGACACGATTGGCCGACTCGGTCGAAAGTGCCTTCCGCGAGGGTAAAGGACGGTGTCACATCAAATTCAGGGGTGGTGAAACGTGGCCATTCAGTAACCGGTTCGAACGCGACGGCATGGAATTTACCGAGCCGAGCCCACAGATGTTCTCTTTCAACAATCCTTTTGGAGCCTGTCCAACTTGTGAAGGATTCGGTCGCATAGCCGGTATCGACGAGGACTTGGTTATTCCAGACCCATCGCTCACTATTCGCGAGGGGGTCATCGTACCATTTTCATCGCCAAAGTTCAACACAAATCAGCGCGACCTGATTATGATTGCAGCTAGGTATAGCTTGCCAATCGACACACCTTATAAGGACCTAACTCGCGACATAAAGAACCTGATTTGGAATGGCAAGGATGAGTACAAGGGCGTGAACGGATTCTTCGAGGAAGTACGTGGAGAATTCTATAAGGTTCACATGCGCATCATGTATGCCCGGTACAGAGGGTATTCGCGATGCCCAGATTGTGATGGATACCGTATCCGTAAAGATGCTCTCTACATAAAGGTTGCCGGATTGCATATCGGCCAGGTTTCGGAGATGACTATTGGTCACGCCCACGAGCATTTCAAAACGATTTCCCTAAATGATTACGAGCAGCAAGTAGCTGGGCGCATCTTGATCGAAATCCAGAAAAGACTCAATTACCTGAACGAAGTTGGACTCGATTACCTTACTCTCGATCGCCTCACAAACTCCTTGAGTGGGGGCGAAGCGCAGCGTATCAATCTCGCGAATGCACTGGGCAGCTCGCTCATTGGCAGTTTATATGTTCTTGACGAACCCACCATTGGTCTCCACCCCCGCGATAACGATCGGCTTATAGCAATCCTAAAGTCGTTAAGAGATATCGGCAATACCGTGATCATCGTGGAGCATGATCCCGAGATGATGAGGGCCGCCGATAACATCATCGACATAGGTCCTTTTGCTGGCAATTACGGTGGTGAGGTCGTGTTCGCTGGCAATTACGAGTCGTTGCTGAAAGCAGACACACTCACGGGCAAGTATCTGAGTGGCCGCAAAAAGATCGAAGTGCCTGCTAAACGGCGCAAAGGCAATGACAAGAGTATTTCTATCGAAGGTGCCTACGAACACAACCTTAAGGGCGTGAACGTATCATTCCCACTACAAAAAATGGTTGTGGTGACGGGGGTTTCGGGCTCAGGAAAGTCGACCTTGGTGCACGATACACTCTATTCCGGCATTGTGAAGGAGCTGGGCGGAGTGGTTGACAAAGTAGGTAAATGTCGCCGTATTACCGGAATCAACAACATTGAGAGTGTCGAGATGGTGGACCAAAGCCCTATTGGGCGTTCATCAAGGTCCAACCCGGCGACCTACACAAAGGCTTTCGACGACATCAGAGACCTATTTGCAAGTGCTAGGCTCTCAAAGATGAATGGATACACGGCAGGACATTTTTCGTTCAACGTACCGGGTGGGCGATGTGAAGCGTGCCAAGGTGAGGGCGTTCAGCACATTGAGATGCAGTTTCTAGCCGACATCGAGCTGCCTTGCGAGACATGCGGAGGTAAGCGCTACAGAAAAGATGTGCTTCAGGTGAAATACCGCGGCAAGAGCATCTTCGATGTATTGGAGATGTCGATCGGCGATGCTTTAGATTTTTTCGTCGACGAGAAATCGATCGTTAACAAACTACAGGTGTTGGATGATGTCGGACTCGGGTACCTGAAGCTCGGGCAAAGCGGTACGACTCTAAGTGGAGGCGAGGCGCAGCGGGTAAAGCTGGCTCGTTTTTTAGCAAAAAGTCCATCGAACCACACATTATATTTCTTCGATGAACCATCGACCGGTCTTCATTTCGAGGATGTTGCCAGGTTGCTGGAGAGTTTCAACAGGCTCGTGCAACAGGGTCACTCTGTTATTATCATCGAGCACAACCTAGACATCATCAAGAGCGCCGATTGGGTGATCGATATCGGTCCCGAGGGTGGATTCGGTGGTGGCAACATTGTGGCCGAAGGCACACCCGAAGACATTGCCAAATCGACAGATAGCTATACAGCTAAATATCTGCGCGACCTACTCTGAGTCCTGATATCAGTTCAGCAGGGCGATTATTTGCGCATGGCGCTTTTCACGTGCGATATCAATGGCCGTCTTACCCTTTTCGTTTCTGACGGATTTATCGGCACCAGCATCCAACAAAAGCTTCACAACATCGGTTTGTCCCCAAGATGCGGCTGCAATAAGAGCCGTGTCGCCTGTTTTAGTGCGAAGGTTTACATTGGCGCTTGCCTCAATCAGCATTTCGACAATATCGTCGTAACCTAGGATACTCGCGTTGTAGAGGGCACTTTTGCCTTCGTTGTTTAATTCGTTAATTGGGGCACTTTTTGCCAATAACAGTCGAATTACCTCAACATGACCGAACTGGGACGCATAGATGAGCGAGGTGTTGCCCTGCTCGTCTTTATCGTTAACCTTGGCCCCTGCATCGAGTAGCAGGCCCGTAACGCCTTCATTGCCCCACATAGATGCGATGATGAGGGCAGTAAATCCATAAGGACTGGTCTTGAGATTGATATCGGCACCATTGCGAATCAAGGTGGCAGCACGCTGCACTTGACCATCGCGGGCGGCAATCATCAAGTCGCTGTAAATGACGTCATCAGGCAAGTCCTGAGCAAAAGTCTGATAGCTGGAGAATCCAATAATGATTACCAGCAGTAGTAATGCGCGTTTCATGGCCTTGGTAGTGTAGAGTGCAGGTATCAGTGTAGTATTCCCGATTGAGAGATGCAACTGGAAATGCACGTTATGCCTAAATAACGCACACCAACCCATAAAACGTATTACCTCAACAAGGACATGGGTGTTCCCTAAGCCATCATCGGAGCCAAGTCGGCACAAATACGTTCTAGCAAGATGCGGTGGTCGTTGTTGAAGTTGTCGAGAACGTGCGAATCGATGTCGAGTTCGCCTAGAAAGGTGCCCTCGTGCATGATCGGGACCACGATTTCAGACTTAACTGTAAGACTGCAAGCCAAATAGTTGGTTGCCTTCGATACATCGGGCACCACAAAGGTGTCGAGTGTTTCGGCTGCTTGGCCACAGATCCCCGTTCCGAAAGGAATGCGCGTATGATCGGTCTCCGCACCAATGTAAGGGCCAAGGTAGAGCATTCTGTCCTCGTTTGGATCGACAAGATAAAAACCGACCCAGTCGTAGTTATCGAGCGTTTTATTGAGGAGTTTGCAGATATTGAGTAATCGGGCATCGACGGATTCGTCGCTGCCGATGATGGCCTTGGCCGATGTATAGATAGATTCGAGATTCATAAAGCAAATTTACGAAAATCCCGAATGTCCGTTTATATTTGATATGTGTTTACATTCTTCTTAGCAGCATTCACCTCCTTATTTTCGGTGGTCAATCCGATCAGCGCCATGCCGGTATTTTTGGCGCTCACTACCGGCGACAACGAAGCGCGAAGAAAAAAGCAGGCACTGAAATCCGCGATTTGGATGATGCTTATCCTCATCACGTTCTTTTTGGCTGGCAGCTATATCATGAGCTTCTTTGGAATCAGCCTCGAAGGTATACGAATCGCCGGCGGACTCATGATCATGAGAGCATCTTATTCGTTACTAAACCCGAACGACGGCGGTAAAAAGCTTACCGCAGAAGATGAAGAAGAGGCTATTACAAAAGAGGACATCTCTTTTAGCCCCATGGCCATGCCTATGCTTTCGGGACCAGGAAGCATCGCAGTTGTGTTGGGTCTAGCCTCGACCATCACAGAATGGCATCAGTACTTGATGACTATGTTAGCCATTGTACTTACAGCAATTTTATCGTGGGTAATTCTGCGTATCTCTCCCTTTGGAGTTAAATACCTTGGAAAAACCGGAATGAATGCCATGACTCGCATGATGGGATTCCTCGGGTTGACCATCGGAGTTCAATTCATCATCAATGGCGTGATGCCGTTGTTACGAGGATAAGAAGCCATGTCGAAATCGATCTTGCTTGTTGGTGGTGGACACGCAATGATGCCGACGGTTCGTCACATTCGAGAGAAAGTATCAGCATCCGTTCAAGTAACCCTAGTCAGCGATCATCCATATCTGTATTACTCAGGGATGGTTCCCGAATATATTGGTGGGGTTTATCGTGAAGAGGAAGTTCGATTAGACCTTATATCATTGTGTGATAGGTATGGGATTGAGTGGGTGCATGGTCGAGCAACAGCACTAGATGTTCGGAGGAACGAAGTGACGCTTGATGATGGGCGAGTTGTAGCTGGCGATGTGATTGCCTTTGATGTGGGATCAATGACTCCTGGCACAAACGATGAAGCGATAGTGGCGAAACCACTTCATAGAATTACTCGGTTTGCCGCTCAAGTAGATGATATGTTCGAATCTGATCGACCTCATTCGATTGCCATTATTGGCGGTGGTGCTGCGGGTGTAGAAGTCGCACTCAATTTAGCAGCTAGAATACGTAGGCACGGCGACGACCAACGCATCCGAATCCACCTACACGAGGCCAACGACCGGTTACTGCACATGTTTCCGAAGTCCTTGTCGAAAGATGCCTTACGACTCTTGGTGGATGCCGGTGTGCAAGTGTCTATTGGCAGCAGGCCAGTGGCAGCGGGCGTGAATATTCTCAGGTCACCATTGGGGGAACAAGAGCACGACACCATTCTGTGGGCAACGGGAACAAAGGGTCCCGATTTCTTCAAGGAGGCGGGTTTATTAGCCGATCAGCGTGGCTTTGTGCACACCGATAAACAGCTTCGGGTTATAGGTCGGGCAGATATTTTCGCATCGGGCGACAGTGCACTTGTTAAAGGACATGAGAATTTGGCACGCATTGGGGTTCACGCTGTAAAGCAAGGACCCGTGCTTCTCAACAATATCGCCGCATCAGTAAACGAGAAAGGTACCCTTGAGTCATTTGCCCCCTATCCTGTGTCGCCCATCATCATATCGACAGGAATAGCATCTGCTTGGTGGTTGGCGGGGGCTTTTTGGTTCAGAAATAAGTTGGCCCTGGGGTTAAAACACCATATCGACCGAAAGTGGATCAATCCTTGGCTCGACCCGGCATACCGTAGTGCAAAATTATGGGATTATAGGAACGCGACCGACAATTCGCGCAGTTGAATTTTGCAATCGGAAGTTAAATTCCGTTTTTTGTGCTTTTAATTGACGAGAAGGAAACGTTCTGGAAACTATCAACTCCATTTTATCGGCTGTCGAAAACGCACTTGTAGCCTTTGGCAACTATGCTTGGGGTATGCCATTACTTGTTTTGTTGGTTGGCGGTGGCGTTTTCTTTGCGCTTTTTTCGAGACTGATTCCCTATCGCCACTTGAAACATGGTCTGCAGATTCTCACTGGCAGATATGATAATCCGGATGATCCAGGCGACATCAACCACTTTCAAGCGCTATCGAGCGCCTTGGCAGCCACAATTGGCATGGGAAATATCAGCGGTGTTGCCGTTGCGATTGTGATGGGCGGTCCAGGTGCCATCTTTTGGATGTGGGTGAGTGGGCTATTGGGGATGGCGACCAAATTCTTTACTTGCACGCTAGCCGTAATGTATAGAGGATATGACAGTGCGGGTCACTTGCAGGGCGGCCCCATGTATGTGATCACAGAGGGCCTCGGAAAGAAGTGGAAGCCACTGGCCGTTTTTTTCAGCGTGGCCGGACTCTTCGGATGCTTGCCCATGTTTCAATCGAACCAGCTCACACAGATCATCCGAGACGTGATTTTAATCCCCAATGGCCTTCCGGAAGACGCGCGATTGATTTCGGATGCACTTGTTGGTCTACTGCTGGTCGGTTTGACGAGTCTGGTGATATTTGGCGGCATCAAGCGAATCGGAACTGTGGCGGCAAAGCTGGTTCCGGCCATGGTTTTGTTGTATTTCGTGACGGTTCTGATCATCGTGTTCTATCATGCCGCCGAGATTCCGTTTTACCTAAGGCTCATCTTGCATGACGCATTCACGGCCGATGCCGTTCTGGGTGGGGCTTTAGGTGCACTCATTATTACAGGCATACGCCGTGCAGCCTTCTCGAACGAGGCCGGCATTGGGACGGAAGCGCTCGCACACGGGGCCGCTAAGACGAAAGAGCCCGTAAGGGAAGGCCTTGTGGCGATGATGGGTCCAGTGATCGATACTCACATCGTGTGTACGCTCACTGCGTTTGCAATTATTATGACAGGTGTTTGGGATGATCAGGTCACAAATGGCGTAACAGTCACCGTTATGGCATTCGAAGAGGTGATGCCGGGGTTCGGCAAGTATATATTAGTGCTGGCGGTGTCCATCTTCGCTTTGACCACCATGTTTACGTATTCCTATTACGGTAGCAAGTGCCTCGGATTTTTGATTGGTGCCCAAAAGCAGCACTACTATAACTACTTCTATGTATTCATGATCTTTTTGGGCGCTATCGGCACAATTGATGCCGTAATCAGCTTTATGGACGGAATGTTCGCCATGATGGCCATTCCGACAATGACATCAGCGCTGTTGCTGTCGCCAAAAGTTGTTGCAGCTGCGAAAGACTACTTCAAGAGAATGCAAGGCCAGATGTAATTCCAGCCCGTTCAGCACAAAAATCAGGCAGCTTATCACGGATAATTGTGACCGGTCACAATTATCGATCACACCGTCTGTCTAGGCGTAAGAGATGATTGGTTACCCCAGTTCACCTCAACTACAGATCATACAGACATGAAAAAGTTAACACTGATGCTCCTGTTTTGCCTTGCTATCGCTGCAGGCACTGCGTATGCCGAAACCAACGATTTGCATCGAGCCGCCAAGATTGGCGATATCGAAGCTGTAACTGAGCTTTTGAAGAAGCCCGACACAAAGGTGACAGTAAACGCTGTCGACGAAAACGGATTTACTCCTTTGATGTATGCATCGATAATTGGTGATGTTTCAATTATTGAAATGCTACTAGATAATGGCGCCGATGTAAATGCCCAGAATCAAAGTGGCGCTACGGCTCTTATGTTGGCTGCAAAGTACAACCACATGAAGACCTGCAAAATGCTTGTCCAATCAGGTGCCAATGCAAAATTGCAGACAACGAATCGTCAGACAGCGGTTAGCATAGCATCTCAGTATGGCAATTATGAGCTAGCAGAATATCTGGCTCAAGTTACTGATCGCTCTTTCCGAAAAGCAACCTATTTCAAAATTCCGTGAGTGCAATCGTGCACGTGTGACAACCCAAGGGCGATCGGCTGAAACCGGTCGCCCTATTTTTTTGATATTTCGATCGGGATTGACGTTCTTTCGAGATGATAAGGATTTGGAAATATTTCATTGGGGCATTAATTACTGCCAATTTATTCGTGCCCCAGCAGTTGTTGGGTCAGGAAAACGATGAAAGCCAACTGCTTACGGGCGTTGTGGAGGGGTTTTATGGCACCCCATGGTCGCCTGAGCAGCGCTTGGATTTGATCCAATTCATGGGTGAATTCGGACTTAAGCACTATGTATATGCTCCTAAAGACGACCCACTACATCGCAGCCGATGGGCCGAACTGTACCCCGACTCCAGCCTGATTAAGTTTGAACATTTGTTGGATTATGGCGACAAGAACCATGTAACCATCTGGTTTGCCATCAGTCCTGGTCTGAACATACGATACTCTAACGACGAAGACTTTGCGAAGCTCACCAACAAACTTGAGCAAGTACTTCAATCGGGGTTTCGGCACGTGGCTCTGTTCCTCGACGACGTGCCTGAGCGGTTGCAGCATGCCGAGGACAGAGAAGTCTACTCAAATATTGCCTATGCGCATGCCGATTTAATACAGCGGCTTCACGCCTATCTAATCGAACGTGGTGTCGAGCTGTGGGTTTGTCCCACGGTTTACGCCGATTCATTTGGCGACCAAAAGTATCTGAACGCGCTTGGTCCTATGATGCCGGCAGGCGTGCCCTTGTTTTGGACGGGCCCAGACGTGGCTTCGCCCGATATCACAGCGGCCGATGTATCGCGGTGGATGAATCGTACGGGGTCAAAGCCGCTTGTTTGGGATAACTACCCTGTGAATGACTACGAGGTTTGGCGACCATTTTTGGGTCCATATCCAGCTAGGGATGCAGACGGAGTAAATTCAACACTTGGATTCATTGCGAATCCGGGTCCGTCGATCTACACCAGTATGGTTGGGCTTGCCACGTTGGCAGATCTGATTGAGGATCCTGTAGGTTACCGACCCGCCATTGCACACGAAAGGTCCTTACGTAGACTCTTTGGCGACGATGTGTATCCATTGCTGGCACCGGTCGTTGAGTTTTACAGTGCCTATGGTTGGGAGGATCACCACTTGAGTGGACTGTACAAGCCGGGAATGCCGATAAAGGTGACCGAGCTAGATTCGGTTCTTACGGCCATGAAGCTCCAATTAGGAGAATTGCGTGCCTATGCGGGTGGGAATCGGCGGCTTGAAGGCTTTATTCTCGAAGTGGAAGGTTATCTCCAGAACTCGCAGAATCGCCTCAATGACATGAAATCAGACTCCAGGTATTCGGTTATCGGCGATGAGCTGGTTTTTAACGATGCATTGGATCGCTACGCAGCATCAACGGTCCGTCGGCCGTTAACTGTGGATTCAAGAGATTGGCGCAGCGTCAAACGGCATCGGCTTTATCGCGACGGCATCCTCGACAAGCAGGAAGTTGTGTATTACGACGTGCAGTATGCCGCCACTACCGACACGCTCTTCGCGCGGTTGTCGTTCAAGACAGGGACCTACATCTATTTGGACAGTCAGACCATGTACGGTGGCAATCTAGCGACCCTTGCGGTTGCGGCCGATCCATCTTCGGCAGAAATGCACCCGTCACCGGGCGATCTTTTTATAGTTACCACCCCAGGCGATCCCTTCGTAGAGCTCAGCCGTTTTACGTTGAATTTGGGTGGATTTGCCTCTCGGGGAATCGCGGACATCAATCTAAGGCAGATATCCAGTTTTTTCCACCAATTTGCCGTTGTGCCGAGTGCCGAAGAAAGATTCCTGTTCGATGGTGTTCGGTTGGAGAGTTATAACGAGAAAAGCGATTTCTTCCTGATGGCCGCAATCCCCAGACGTGGACACAATGAAATGCTACTCAACTGGAGCCTAAACTTGTTTACAACCGTCGAGGGCGTGTCTCAGCCATCGGCGACTGCTACCTTCAACTGGATGGCAAGCCGTCGATCCTATTTGGGTAATCCGCAAACATGGGTGCGCATCCAAATTTCAGATTAGTTTTGTACTTTGGGTAAGTCAATCAACTTTGCCAAGTGGAGGATTAGATGAGCAGCCCAGTCGCATCGGGACGTTTGGTATCGCTCGACACATTTCGTGGGATTACGATTGCCGGGATGATCTTGGTTAACAACCCCGGCACCTGGTCGAGCATTTATGGCCCACTCAAGCATGCACCTTGGCATGGCTGGACACCAACCGACCTCGTATTCCCATTTTTCCTTTTCATAGTTGGTGTGGCTATCGTTTATGCCTACGCCGGGGCCATGGAACGGGGTGCAACAAGCAAGGATCTCGTAAAAAAGGCAGCAGTAAGGTCTATTAAACTGTTCGCTTTGGGCTTGATAATGGCCGCATACCCGTTCTTTCAGCTGGAGCCGACCTTTGGAATTCGCGAGTCTATCTACGGCTTGAGAATTATGGGTGTGTTACAACGGATAGCAGTGTGTTACTTGGTCGTATCCATCTTCTTTGTATACATGAAGCCCAAAACCATGGTTTGGGTATTTTGGAGCCTGTTGCTCGGTTATTGGGCCGCCATGGCTTGGATACCTGTACCTGGTTATGGCGCGGGGCAAATTGATAGCGCCACAGGAAATCTGGCGGCATACATCGACAGGCTCATTTTTGGAAAGCACCTCTGGGTAGGAGCCCAGCGGGAATGGGATCCCGAGGGTCTTCTCAGTAGCCTTCCCGCCATAGCAACCACCATGTTGGGAGTATGGACCGGTCTACTGCTCCGAAACAAAGACCTCACCCCGGTCGATAAAACGGCTCAGATGATGGTACGGGGAGGAGTATTATTGATCATAGGCTATGTATGGGACTTATACTTCCCCATCAACAAAAACATCTGGACGAGCTCTTACACCATCTTTACCGGTGGACAGGCAATGATCGGCCTAGGCCTGTGCTATTGGATAGCCGATGTGAAGGGCAAAAAGTCGTGGACACAACCCTTTGTGGTGTACGGCGTAAATGCCATCACGGTATTCTTTTTCAGCGGTATTCTTGCTAAGACGCTGGGTTTAATAAGGGTCGGACCCGAGGGTGCGAGTGTGACCCTTCAGTCTTGGATATTCCAAAACCTGTTTAATTCGTGGCTGCCCACGATCGACGCTTCGCTGGCCTATGCCCTGACCTGGATAGTGATGTGGTACTTCATCCTGCTTTGGATGT
>CAZVRJ010000034.1:22504-26722 GCA_964629885.1 uncultured Chitinophagales bacterium
ACAACCGAGGGGTGTCTCGCGCCGTTGCTCTTGAATGTTTTTTTCATGACACTAATCCTGCAATTCGTTGATACTTGGCAAAAAGGACGTGATTTTCTAGAAAGACGTGCCTGTGAAGATCCTTTTCAAAGTCGGCCAAACTAGCGAACAGCACTCGGTAACTGTTGCAGGCGTGGCTGGGAGGGGTGAAGTCGTCGGTGAGCTGCCGTAGCTCGGCCAGTATGCCACCTACTTCCACGTGTTCTGCCTCCATTGAATCGATCAATTTTCTCATGTCGAGGTCGGAGGGCTGACCCTTTGCTGCGGCAATCATTTCCGGAAAGACGGAATCCTCCTCTTCACGCATGTGCGAGGTCATTGCGTCTTCGAGCACTTCTACCAGCTCGTTTACATGGAACAACCTGTCGTCCGACTTTCCATGAGCGTTTGCGACACGATTGGCATAGTACCTCAACGAAGGCAATGCCTCGCGTACATAGCCGTGATGAACCTCCACGATGTAGTTGCTCAACAAGGGGATAGACCATTTGGTCACGTCAGCCGTGCTATTGGCAGGACCTGAGCTCAGCGACTCAAGCGCTTTAAGTATTGGTTGCGGATCTTGGTTCGTTTCTGCAGCGGCCTCCAAGATGGGTTTTTTGCCTCCACAGCAGTAATCAATACCAAAGCTTCTGAAGACATCGGCAGTACGGTAATCTTTGCCGACAAGCTCGGCAACAGTGCAAGTGGATGGGTCGACCATCAAAGGTTCGCCCTTCCGCGATGAGATCTGGATCATGGTGACGGATGTTAATTAGGAGTACTTTGTCCTAATATAACAAACCCTTTTAAATAAGACAAACTTGTCTTTTATAGTTCCGACACGGAGATTGGTAGCAATGTAACTCCATACTTCTCTGACACCAGCTTAATGATGGGGTCGTTGTTCAACTTGCGCATCATTCGTGCGGTCTGCTCGGGCGTGTTACCCATTACCATCCACTCAGTGAGACCAAGGTGTTTAACTGCAAAGAAGAATCCACCAATTACATATGGGCCAAATGGGGATACTGGCAGGTCGAAACTGCTACCAGTAATATGAAAAACTGTATTGACCAAAGAGGCATCCAAATCGGGGAGGTTGTATTTCTTCATGAAAAAATAGGTGGCCTTCGCTCGGATTCCTGGTTGGGGATCGCTCATTGAAAACAACCCAGCAAACGGTTTTTGCTTTGTAGACTGATTTACCCATGAGGCATGGTCGCTATCGGCTAATTCGCGAACTCGTTTCATGGCGGTGTCCCAAAACGGCACTTCTGGCAAGCCGCCGTCAAGGCGTATCAAGCCATGGATACTGTAGTCATGGATGCCTGCAGTAATCTTGATTCCCAAACTGCTCATGTTTGGGTCGTTGCGAATGGCCTTCTCAAGCAATGTGCGTTGTAGACGTGGATGAGTGCGAAGTTTATCAATACTTTTTATCCAATCGCCTGCAAGGTCGCCATCCCATGAGTAGAAGTCACGCAGCAACCGGCGGATACCACGTTCGTTCTCGATGGTGAACGTTCCGCTTTGTCCTTCAATGACCGGTTTGGTGCCAATAAGCAACTGTTCAAGTTCAATTCCAACAGTTGTTGCCTCGAGCATACCGCAGTTGAGTGGCGAGCCCGGCACGATGTTCATTTCGTAGATGTGACTGATGTACTCCGTGTTCGAATGGTCGTCGAGGTGTCCGTGAGACTGAATGTGAATGTAATAGGTAATGTTGTCGCTGTCGTAGTTGCGCTGTACTTCTTCAATGATGCGCTTGATATCCATTACCACGTCGGGGGTGACAAATGCACCGGCTACCCTTAGGGTGTGCAGGCTCACCTCAATGCCCTTTTGGAGGTATTCACGAATTAGATCAGCCAATATAAAGGACTGATAACGATTGAAATCGCGGGCATCGGAGCACGCTAACTGAATGTGTACCTCGATGGGAATCATAAATTGGAAGTGGAGTGGAAAATTAGTCGAGCTGGCGCAAGAACCAGATACGATGGACGGCGTTAAGATGGAACGAGCCTGGAATGACCTTTCCGTGATGAGTGTAATAACCCTTCTCAATGCTATCTAAATCAAAGCCCAGCTTTTGCAAAAAGATGAATCCTGCGGCATTTGAGTTATCGATTCCGGCGATGATTTCCATACAACCTGCCTCACGAGCCATGTCGGCGGCAAAAGTTATCAAGCTTTTACCGACACCAATAGCTCGAAAATCGGGGTGAACACTCACATTTTTGAGTTCAATTGTTTCTGGCGTGACCTGCGTCATTAAACAGACCCCGATTATTCCACCCTCAAGCTCCGCAACGAAGCTTATTGCGGTGTCCATATAAGAATTCAACTCATCAATCGAGGGTTCTGCCATTCTGAGTAGGTCGATTGGCAGAATTTCGCTGACGTTACCAGGACGAAGCGTAACTTGGCTCATGGAGTTCTTGCATACTTTTTGATGGTTACATATAGCTCGCTCGGATTGAACGGCTTAGATATGTAATCGTTCATTCCGACGTCGAACGTCTTGTTCTTCGTGTCGAGTGTGGCCGATGCGGTTAGTGCAATAATTGGTGTCACTTTATCAAATTCACGAATTTTTGCAGTTGCCTCATAGCCATCCATGACGGGCATTTGAAGATCCATTAATATCAGAGACGGTTTCAATTCCCGAGCTTTGACCACAGCTTGTTCTCCATTTTCGGCAACTATAACATGACCGGACCATTTTTCGATGAACTTCGTGGCAACAAATATATTGACCGTGTTGTCTTCTACGATTAACACGGTTATACCCGAAAGGTCTTTATGATTTGAGTCGGAATTCATCCTTATCTACAGGTGGTTTGCCCTAAAGATCGATCAATTCAGAGCTAGATACAAGAATAATTAAGTATTACAAACCGTCCGCTAAGTCGGTAAGTGCACAACTGGGTGTTTCATCAAACAGCTGAAAAACGATTTCCCGAAATGGAGGTGCGGTTTTAATGGTCTTCTCGATCGTTTCTTTGTACGTTACGTAACAATCGAGTGCTCTGTCCATAGCCGCATTGTCTTCGTCTGTGACGGCAATTCTGACATGAATCTGATGATCGGGTGTCGATTTGATTGGGATGGCACTTGCCTCAAAATCCTTCTGTTGGTTTGGCGAAATGGTAATCATAGCTAGCCGCTTCAGCCAGACGTTGCCTTCGTCGCGCAGTTGGCAGAAAACCCTTTTAACCACAGCATGAGTCACAAGGTGATCTGGGAATCCGCTGATGCCGTGAACTGGGTACGAAACGATGATATCAGGTTTGATTAGAAGCAAATGATGTTTGACTTCATTTTCGATAATGCGCGGATCCAAATCGGCTAAGCCGCTGTCGGGCAAATCCAAAATGTGGAACGAGTCTATTTGCAGCGTGTTGACCACATCTAGCATTTCTCTGTGCCTCACCTCGCCCATTTCCTCGACACTGAGACCAAGATTGTTTCTAACCTTGGTAGCTCCACCCTTGGTGAGCGTCAATAGGTGAACTTCGTAACCATTCTGCTTCTGGTTCCACATAGCTGCTGCCGGCCCAAACGACTCATCGTCCGGGTGAGGAAAGATGTAAAGTATTCGCATCGCTTTTACAGTGTATACCCCCAAATCTACCTATCTGATACCTGCCAGCGTCAAGCTACGATTGATTTACCTACCATTCAAATTGGATTGCGGATTGCGTAAATTTAGGTTCTGTCCGATAATTCTATCAACAACCCTATGAAAGCTGCTATCACATTGCTGGCCGCTATGCTTGCGTTCAGCTCGTGCACTAATCAAACCATGAATCAAGAGAATCCATTTTTTACAACGTGGGACACGCCTTTTCAGGCCCCGCCTTTCGATAAAATCAAAACGGAGCACTATAAACCTGCATTTGAAGAGGCGATCAGACAACAAAAGGCAGAGATTGATTCCATTGCCACCAGCACAGTGGCTCCAACTTTCGACAACACAATTCGTGCCCTCGAGTACAGCGGTGCACTACTCACCAGGGTAAGCAGTGTGTTTTATCCGATGACCTCGGCAAACACCAATGCCGACATCCAAAAAATCCAGTCGGAGATGGCACCCATCCTTTCGTCGCACAACGACGACATTTATTTGAATCCACAGCTGTTCGAACGTGTGAAGTCGGTT
Source organism: uncultured Chitinophagales bacterium (assembly GCA_964629885.1). GTDB lineage: Bacteria > Bacteroidota > Rhodothermia > Balneolales > CAYWCV01 > CAYWCV01. The sequence goes on from CAZVRJ010000034.1 coordinate 26,691, forward strand.
TATTCAACGAGAGACGAACTTGGGTATTCAGC
>CAZVRJ010000035.1:0-25711 GCA_964629885.1 uncultured Chitinophagales bacterium
CGGGGTCGATCGAGATCGTGTTCAGACCATAAATACGCGCCCAACCCTCGATGCTTGGTATGATGGCCGGCTTGCCATGAAAATCGACTACTTCTTCGATGCGTCCGATGAATTTTGAGCCAATGATGCTCTCATGGATAAACTCGTCGCCTGGACGCAGGCGTCCCCGTCCGTACCATTGCGCCAACCGTGCGCTTGTTCCGGTGCCGCATGGCGACCGGTCGATGGCTTTGTCGCCGTAGAAGACGGCATTTCGGGCGGTGGAAGATGGATCGATCACCGCGCCGGTCCACTGGATATGGCTGCATCCGCCGATGGTTGGATTATCGGGGTGGGTGAAGGTATACTTCGTGTTGATGGCGCGTCTGAGGTCGCGGCTCCATCCAACGAGTTGGTCGGCTGTGAAATGCTCAAGTCCTGCAAAATTCGGCTGGGGATCAACGATGGCATAGAAGTTACCTCCATAAGCCATGTCGAAGGTGATTTCGCCGAGGCCGGGACAATCGACGCTCAGATCGGTTGACTCGAGCCAGGAAACCACGTTGCGAATTCGCACCGATTTAACTTTCTTGCCTTCGCGCTTGTATGTAATACGTACCAACCCAGCAGGTACTTCCAGGTTGAGCACGCCCTCAGTCTTTGGCGTGATGAGTCCGTGCTCGATGGCGACGGTCACCGTGCCGATGGTGCCGTGCCCGCACATGGGCAGGCAGCCGCTGGTCTCGATGAAGAGCACGCCGGCGTCGTTGGCTGGGTCGACTGGTGTATACAGGATACTGCCGCTCATCATATCGTGACCGCGCGGCTCGAACATGAGTCCCTTGCGAATCCAGTCGTACTCGGCTAGGAAATGCTGCCTACGCTCGCTCATAGAGGTACCATCGAGATTGGGTCCGGCGCCGGCCACGACCCGAACAGGGTTGCCACAGGTGTGGGCGTCGATGCAGAAGAAGGTCTTTGCGCTGCTCATGGTATCAAGATGAGATAGATTCGCGGGTGTAGGATCCGTTGACGAGTCGAAGGATCCCAAGCGGATTGTTGTTGTGCAATTCGGCTGGCATGAGCGATTCCGGTGTGTTTTGGAACGCTACAGGACGTACAAATCGCTTGATGGCATCGGTGCCGACCGAGGTGAATCGGGCATCGGTGGTGGCTGGGAAGGGTCCGCCATGGTTCATCGAGTGACACACTTCAACGCCCGTTGGTGCTCCGTTGATGATCACGCGTCCAACCCGCTCGCATAGGGAGTTAAATAAGTCCGTGCTGTCGCCGAGCTCCGATTCGGTTGCCCATAAGCTGGCGGTGAGTTGGCCACTGAGGGACTTAATAGCCGACAACAGCTCATTGTGATCTCTGCATACCACAAGAAGCGAGAAGGGTCCGAATACTTCATCGGCCAGTGAAGGATTTGCCACGAAATTGGCGGCCGACACTCGTGCAACGGTGGGTTTGCCATGGCTTGGTTGTGCAACGGAGACAGTAGCCAAAACCTCAACCCCGTTCGCTTTCAGTTGTTCAGTGAGGTTGCGGTTGTAATTGTCGGCAATGTCGTCGGTGAGCATCGGTGCGGGTGCGGTTGACGATATTGCTGCAGTCAGGCTGTCGATGAATGTTACGAGGTATGGGTTGTCGATTGCGAGCATCAGACCTGGATTTGTGCAGAACTGTCCGACGCCTTGTGTTATGGATCCGGCCATCGTTGCGGCTATTGAGGCTGCATTGTCTCGAAGGGCACCCGGCAGGATCACCGTGGGGTTCACGCTGCCCATTTCGGCAAATACGGGGATGGGTTCCTGCCGCCGGTGGGCGATATTGAGTAAGGCGGTTCCTGCGTGCAGGGATCCGGTGAAGCCGACCGCGCGGGTGAGAGGATGAGCCACGAGGGACTGCCCAAGGGAGATGTCGCCAACTGCGTGCTGAAATATCGCGGAGGGGAGGCCATTTGTGCCCACAGCGCGGGAGATGGCGATGGCGACCAAAGCCGAGGTATCCGGATGGGCGGGGTGTGCTTTTACGATGACTGGGCACCCTGCGGCGAGGGCGCTGGCGGTGTCTCCACCTGCGGTCGAAAAGGCAAGTGGGAAGTTCGATGCACCGAATACTACCACTGGACCCAGTGGGAACATCATCTTCCTGATATCGGGTTTTCGCAGTGGGTTACGGTCGGGTAGGGCGGTGTCGATGCGGGCATCCACCCAAGACCCTTCGTCGAGTAAATCGGCGAACATCCGAATTTGTGCGACGGTGCGTCCGCGTTCACCCGTGATGCGGGCAGCAGGCAGCCGGCTTTCGTGTGATGCGGTGGAGATGAGTTCATCGCCTAGGGCTTCAATCTCTGAGGCGATGCTTTGAAGTAATGCGGCTCTTTGGTGGCCGGTGGTTTTCTTGTACGTCTGAAAGGCATCTTGTGCAGCCGCCAGAAATGGTGCGGCTAAGTTGATGTCTGGAAATGGAAGTGTCATCATCAATTCAATTTTGGTCTAGTGCGTATACCATCACGGATCGTCGTGAGGACACGGTCTCGTTCCTCTCCGATAAGTGGTAGACGCGGTGGACGCACATACTCAGAGCCAAGTCCGACTTCCTGCTCGGCTAGTTTGATATACTGTACCAGCTTGGGTTGGATATCGAGCTCTAAAAGTGGCATGAACCACCGGTACAACTTGAGGGCTTCGTCGATTTTATTGGATTTCACGAGGTTGAACAGGTGTACCGTTTCGGCAGGGAAGGCACAAACGAGACCAGCCACGAGACCGTCGGCACCGAGCATGAGCTCTTCTACGGTGAGGGTGTCGACGCCGCATAGGATCTTGAATCGATCGCCAAAGCGATTGATGAGTCGGGTCACGTTCGTGACATCGCGAGTCGACTCCTTAATAGCCTGGATGTTGGGCATTTCAGCGAGTTGTTCGAACATGTCGAGAGTGACCTCGATGCGGTAATCCACTGGGTTGTTGTAGATCATGATAGGCAGACCCGTGGAAGCAGCGATCGTCTTGAAGAAGGTCACCGTCTCGCGATCGTCGGCCTTATACCGCATTGGCGGCAGTAGCATGAGTCCGTCGGCGCCTTGCCATTCGGCCGTCTTTGCCTTGGCGACAGCATCTCGCGTGCTTCCCTCTGCAATGTTTAGGATCACAGGAATCTTACCAGAGCACATGCTTCGGGTGGCCTTGATCAAATCGGACTTCTCTGCCTCTGTGAGTACGCTTGCCTCGCCCAAAGTACCTCCGAGGACGATCCCAGAAATGCCCGCATCGAGTTGTGCCTCAACGTTTTTCTCGAAGAGCTCCAAATCGAGATCGTCTGACTCAGTGAATTTTGTGGTGATGGCGGGGTAGACCCCAGTCCACTGTACCATTGGATTAAATTTGATGACAGGATTCGTGGAAGTTAGCATTTTGGATCACATTTCCAATCGGTTTGAATCGGTTTCGAGCCATTAGGTCGAGGTTAAAAAGAGGTAGCATTGAATCTCGGATTCCGATACTTTGCAACATGTTATTCAAGACCTTAGCTTTGATCGGATTCGGGGGGATGCTAGGAAGCATCTCCCGCTATCTATTGTCGGAATATTTTACGGAGCACTATCCAGATGCATTTCCGTTTGGCACCTTTGCCGTTAATGTGATTGGCTGCCTGTTGATCGGGATATTTTACGGCCTCTCGGACCGCCACGAATGGTTCACCCCAGAATGGCGGGTGTTTTTGACGGCGGGATTCTGTGGTGGATTCACCACCTTTTCGACCTTTGCCATCGAGAATATGGCACTGCTCGAGACTTCGCGATATCTCGTCTTTGGGCTTTATACAGCCGGCAGCGTCGTGTTTGGCATCCTCGCGGTGTTGCTAGGGATGGTACTTGCTAAAGCAGTGTAATGTGACTCGAAAAGTCGTGATTCCTCCGTACATTTGAGAAGTACAAAAAAGCGCTTTCCACCATGAGTATCATCACAACATCGGTTTTTGACTTATTCAAGATAGGTCCGGGTCCTTCCAGCTCTCACACTATTGGCCCGATGCGTATTGGACGCCATTTCCTGAATTTGCTTCAGGTGATGCCGTCGGCCGATCGCGCCCGTATCGACCGCATCGAAATTCGCCTATATGGGTCACTTTCCGCCACCGGGAAAGGTCACGGAACCGATCGTGCTGTGATCGCCGGTCTCTTGAATTGGACACCTGAGGAGACGGATCCTGAAGAATTTCTGTCCCTGCTCGACCACGACGCTGAATATCTGCTCCCACTCGATGGAAGCATGGTGAATATTTCTGCCAAATGCATCATCTATGATGATTTTGTGCATAATTTTGAGTTCAGCAACACGATGGTGCTCAATGCATTCGGTGGCGAAGAACTGATTGCCACGCAGCGCTATTATTCTGTGGGTGGAGGATTCATACAGTGGGATGGGATGGAATCTGGCATAAAGAGTGAGGTCCCGTATCCCTACAACAGTATGAGGGAGCTCAAGGTACAGTTGGCCACGCACAATTTGGATTTACATGAACTGATCATCCGAAATGAAATGGCCATATCGGGTCGGACGAGGGAGGTCATCCGCGACGATATGCTCCGCATCATGGATGCGATGGATCGCGCTGTTGCGCGTGGAATATCGACAGATGGGTTATTGCCTGGGACAATTGGTCTGAGTCGGAAATCGCCAGTTGTGTACCGACGCGCACAAGAACTGATCGATTCGCCCGATCGCTTTCTGATTTTTTTAAACGCATACGCCCTTGCGGCCAGCGAGGAAAATGCAGCCGGAAATATTGTGGTGACAGCTCCGACATCAGGGGCGTCGGGAGTTATACCTGGTGTGCTCTATATGCTGCGCCACCATTTTCATCACCCGATCGACACCATCATCGACTCGATGTTTGCAGCTGCCACCATCGGTTTCCTCATGAAGCACAATGCCAGCATATCTGGTGCCGAAGCGGGCTGCATGGGAGAGGTCGGTACGGCCTCAGGCATGGCTGCTACAATGTTGAGTTATTGTGCCAGCCACCGGATCTCTAACGTTGAGTGCGCCGCTGAAATCGCCATCGAGCACCATCTGGGCATGACCTGCGATCCAGTGGGCGGCTATGTGCAAATCCCGTGTATTGAGCGTAACGCCGTAGGTGCGGTTAAGGCCTATAACGCCTACTTACTGGCAACTAGTGGCGACAACTCGAAACAGATGATCACGCTCGATCAGGTGATTGACGTCGTCCGCGAAACAGGCAAAGACATGTCGAAGAAGTACAAGGAGACCTCACAGGGAGGGTTGGCGTTGAATTTGACGGAATGCTAGCGGAAGGACGTAAGACGTAAGACGTAGGACGTAGGAAGGACGTAAGACGTAAGACGTAGGACGTAAGACGTAGGACGTAAGACGTAGGACGTAGGAGGATTAGGATCGTTGTTTGAATTTTGCTTCGGCTTTTCGACAGCACGTAGACAAGATGGCCACAAGCTCGGCGCCTTCTTTTTTCAAATCAACAAAATTTCCAACTACGCTTATCACCCTTGGCTCCAATAGCTGCAGAGTTGTGCATGTTTCGTTCATCTCTTTAAGAGCAATTCTCACTTTGTTGGCATAATCTTTATCTGACGCTGACACAATCGCTTCAGAATAGTTCAGAGCTGAAGATGAGCTAGAACGAAAAATTTGGTCAACCAATGCTTGTTCGTGTTTAAAGTCTCGAATAGGTTCAAATCTGCGATACAAGTCATTACTAAAAGCTACGAGGCGTTCCAAGATCGGATTGGTTTTCATGATATCTGCGGGGTAAAATTGATGTGGGGGTATACCTAATAGAGTACCGCCACAGCAATTCCTTACATCAATTTTAAAAAAAAATTTGAAACCCCTAATCCTAATCCTAATCCTAATCCTAATCCTTCCTACGTCCTACGTCTTACGTCCTTCTGCTACCACCCTCCGCTTGCGCCGCCACCGCCGGAGCCGAAGCCGCCTCCGCCACCAAAGCCTCCGAATCCTCCTCCACCGAAGCCACCACCGCCAAGGCCTCCAAATCCGCCGCCACCTAGAATGATGCCTCCACCTCTGCGACGTGGCATATGACCCCAGTCGCCATAGCTGATATGCTTGTTACGACGCTTTTTGCCCTTGCCTTTATAGTCGTCGTCATCGTCGTTGAACTTGCGTCCACGATTTTCCATCACCATATAGATGATGATGGCTATGATAAACAGCAAGACCATTCCGCCATTGTTACCCCGTGGACGCTTTGATGTCTGTGGTACGGCCTCGTATTCGCCCGCTGCCATCTGCATCAGTGCTGATGTGGCCCGATCGAGACCATCATAGAAACGTCCCTCACGAAACGCCGGCTGAATGATGTTGTTGATCACGCGTCCAGCGAGGATATCAGGAATGGCGCCTTCGAGCCCATAACCAACTTCGATGCGGATGCGGCGCTCGGATGGCACGATCAGGATAAGCACGCCATTGCGGCGGTCACCCTCCCACATGCGCCAATCCGAGAACATGGACGTGGCAACCTCCTCGATCGAAGAACCTTGTAAGCTCTCGAGCGTTGCGATCACTATCACGTTGGAGGTGGTGTCGCGGTAAGTGCTCAACTTTGACTCTAAACGCTGCTTTTGTCCGGCATCGAGAATACCCACATAATCATTCACAAAACCGACCGGCTTGTCAGGGTAAATCTGAGAAACAGCACTTGTGGCCGACATCAATAGTAGCATGACGCTCGCCACTAGATGCCAGATTTTTATGTGTAACCGGTAATGTATAGTGGATGGGGTCAATTAAGTGGTCCGATTTCCGTAGCTGATGGTATTATCGAGCTCGTCGATATCATCGTCCTGATAGGGGTAATATTTCTTTAAAATGCGTCCAAGTTCGAGGATGGCCTCTACCAATCCGGTAACAAGATCACCCTCACGGGCATGTTTGGTAACGATCCCAATAATCGAAGCCCAGTAGGTGAGGCCTACAGTTTTGTGGATGCTCTCGTCGCCGTAGATGGCAACTTGGTGGTCGATCAAGGCCACATAGATGAGAACGGCGTTGCGCTCGGTCGTATGGCGCATTTCGAGCATGTCGAAGGCCTTGCGGGCGTGATTTAGGGCATCCTCGTTGCAGTGATCTTCGATATGCAGACGGATCTCGCCTGAGGTCATCCGTTCGGCCTCGGCGATGGCTGCCTCAATACGCTGCTCCTCGTCGGGGGTGAAGGTCATGGAAGTGCGTCAGTCGAAGTTTACAGTCGGAGCGCGCTCTGAACCGGCATCGGCTTCGAAATACGCTGATGCTTTAAACCCGAGCATGCCGGCCATCATACTGGTCGGAAACTTCTGCACCTTGGTGTTATAGCCCGATACCACCTCGTTGTAGCGGATTCGCTCGGTAGCGATACGATTTTCGGTTCCCTCAAGTTGCACTTGCAGGTCGCGGAAGTTTGCATTGGCCTTCAGCTCTGGGTAGGCTTCGACGGCCACCAAAAGACGGCTTAGAGAGCCAGTTAATTCGCCCTGTGCCTGTTGGAAGCGCTGCATGGCTGCAGGATCGTCGAGGTCAGCGGCATTAATTTGGATAGAGGTCGCTTTGCTTCGGGCTTCGACCACGGCCGTGAGGGTCTCCTGCTCGAAATTGGCGGCGCCTCGAACGGTGCTCACCAAGTTCGGGACAAGGTCAGATCGGCGCTGGTACTGGCTTTCGACGTTGGCCCAAGCCTTGCGCACTTCCTCGCGATCGCCAACGAGGCTGTTGTTGACCGACATGCCCCAAAATACGAGCACTATGGCTGCGAGGATAACAAAAATGAGGACTTTTTTCATGTAGCGATTGCTCCGTGATGCATTATATTCGTGATGGTGACGTAATATACGCTCATTCCGAACGTCATTACATCCAATTATTTACGTAGAATTTCCTCTAGAGTTTCATAAAATGAGCAGCAGCATTAGCAACGACATCCGATTTATTTATTTCGACCTCGACGACACACTCCTCGACCACAAAGCGGCCGAGCGGGCTTCGTTGCTCTATTGCCATCAGCAATTGTCAATGTTTCGCGAGGTCGAGGCCGAGCATCTCGTAGCCACTTACCGTACCCTCAACAAACAGCTTTGGCACGAATATGGGGTAGGGGAGATCGATCGTCCGACGCTCAGCAGCCGTCGGTTCGAGGGCACCTTAGATCAGCTTGGTCTTTCCGATCCCGATCCGGATGCTTTCGGATCCGTATATATATCTGTGTATCGCAAGTATTGGAGCTGGGTGCCTGGGGCACGTATGACTTGGGAGAAAGTCAGGTCCCAGTGGCCGGTGGGAATCATCACTAACGGATTTGCAGATCTCCAGAAGGAGAAGTTCAAGCGGTTCGGGTTCGACCTGTCGGCTGATGCCTTGGTCATATCGGAGGAGGTCGGGTACATGAAACCGCACCCAGCCATCTTTGAGCACTCCGCCCAGTTGGCGGGAGTGGATCCGGAGCAAATCTTGTACGTTGGCGATTCTCCAGGCAGCGACATGGCCGGCGCCGCTGCCTCTGGATACCGCACCGCCTGGTTCGTGCGCGATCACTACGATGATGCCGATAAAGTACCCGCCGATTTTGTGTTCGAAGATTTCGGGAAGTTGGATGAGTGGCTGGAAATTTAATTCCACCACCCCCATCCCCTCCACCACTACCGCAGTGGAGGGGTGACATGCTATTTAATATTTCATTGATTATGCTTTGGAGTTGTTTAAAATTCAGCTAGCTGAATGCTATGCCATCTCATATGTTATGAGCTGCTCTAATGTAGAATCCAATCAACGAGTCACCCCTCCACTATGAAATGGTGGAGGGGGTTGGGGAGGTGGCATTCGAAAATTCGTTATCTTTCGACCAAAATTTCTACCATCGCAACGCTTTTTTCATGCAACCGACTACCCCCAGCGACGCATTGGCCAACCTTGAAATGGCCCTCGAGCACGGACTGAATGCCGACGAATACCAGATGATCCTTGATTACCTCGGACGTGTTCCAACGGTTACCGAACTCGGTGTCTATTCTGTGATGTGGAGCGAGCACTGCTCATACAAGAACTCGATTGCCGTACTGAAGACGCTGCCACGCTCAGGTGGTGCACTACTCGTGGGCGCTGGCGAGGAGAATGCCGGGCTCGTCGACATCGGCGACGGACTTGGTTGCGCCTTCAAGATTGAGAGCCATAACCATCCCTCGGCTGTTGAGCCCTACCAAGGGGCGGCTACCGGGGTGGGAGGCATCCACCGCGACATTTTCACCATGGGTGCACGACCGATTGCCGCGCTCAACTCACTGCGTTTCGGCAGCCTGAAGAATCCACGAGTGCGCTATCTGCTCGACGGTGTGGTGCGTGGTATTGCAGACTACGGCAATGCTTTCGGTGTGCCTACTGTGGCAGGCGAGGTCTACTTCGATGAGAGCTACGAGGGCAATCCACTGGTTAACGCCATGAGCGTGGGCATCGTGAAAGTGGGAGAGACCGTATCCGCCATCGCTGAAGGTCCCGGTAATCCAGTGTTGATCGTCGGTGCAAGCACCGGACGCGACGGCATCCACGGTGCGACATTTGCCAGCGAGGACCTCACCGAAGAGAGCGAAGCCAAGCGTCCAAGTGTGCAAGTGGGCGACCCTTTTACCGAGAAACTATTACTCGAAGCCAGTTTGGAAGCCATCAAAACGGGCGCCATTGTTGGCATGCAGGATATGGGAGCTGCCGGCATCAGCTGCAGCAGCTCCGAGATGTCGGCAAAGAGCGAAACCGGCATGGACATCGACCTCGACAAGGTGCCGATGCGCGAAGACGGCATGACGGCATACGAGTTGCTCCTTTCTGAGAGCCAGGAGCGCATGCTCATCGTGGCCCATAATGGACGAGAGCAGGAAATTATCGACGTGTACGCAAAATGGGACCTCCACGCCGTGGTGATCGGTCGAGTGACCGACACTCAGCGCGTTCGCTACTGGCGCGACGGCGAGCTTAAGGCCGACATTCCCGCTGATTCACTCGTGCTGGGTGGTGGCGCCCCCGTGTACATCCGCGAAACGAAAGAGCCTGAGTATCTAAAGCAGACCCGCGCATTCGACGCATCGACCTTGAGTCATCCACCCGTAGGCTCGGTGATGCTCGACCTGTTGGGATCGCCGAACATTGCATCCAAGAAGTGGGTGTACGAGCAGTACGATTCGATGGTCCGCACCAACACGGTTGTGGGTCCGGGCAAGTCGGACGCAGGTGTTGTGCGTATTAAAGGGACCAACAAAGCATTGGCCGTCAAAACGGATTGCAATGGTCGTTATGTGTATTTGAATCCACGTCGCGGCGGACAGATCGCCGTGATGGAGGCTGCCCGCAATGTGGTCTGCAGCGGAGGCAAGCCGCTCGCCATCACCAACTGCCTGAATTTTGGCAATCCGTATAAGCCAGAACTCTACTGGGTATTCAAGGAGGCCGTCGGTGGCATGGGCGACGCCTGTCGCAGGCTCGACACGCCCGTAACCGGCGGCAACGTGAGCTTCTACAACGAAAACGTGAAATCGGCCGTGTTCCCGACGCCGACCATTGGCATGCTTGGTCTGGTCGAAGATCTGAGCCATATTACACCGTCGGCATGGTCGGCTGGGCAAATGGTGTACTATATCGGCGCTGACCGCAAGGGCTTCGAAGGCAGCGAGTATCTGTCCGCCATCCACGGCCTAACCATGGGTGATGCCCCCTCGCTCGACATGGATTTCGAGGCGAATCTGCAGGATGCGCTGCTTAAGGCCATCCGCAGTGGACTCATCGGCGCCGCGCACGACGTGTCAGACGGTGGATTGGGTATCACCTTGGCTGAAATGGCCATCTTCAGCGGACTCGGAGCTAAAGTTACACTTCCAGAACTGGGTGGAGCGTCGATTCTTGAAACCCTCTTCAGTGAGGCTCAGAGCGGCGTTGTGATCGGTGTGGATTCGTCCATTGCTGCTGAGGTCGAGGCGCACTTCAAGGCAGCGGGTGTACCGATTTACAATCTTGGGGTCGTCGGCGGGCCGAGCCTCAACATCGAGGGCGTGGCGAAATGGGAAGTCGGCCAATTGAACGAGCGTTACCAGCAGGCCATCCCAGACTTGATGTCGGCTGCTTTGGTGCACTGATGCAACGATTTGCGATGGATGGTGGTTATGCAACCATCAACTCATCAACACCATCTTCATGGAAGACCAAGTTATACTCATTGTAGGCGGCAGCGGCGGCATCGGAAGCGCCAGTGCGTCCCTTTTGGCAAAAACGGGTGCAAAAATCGTGCTTGCGGCACGTAACACCCTAGCTGCAGAAAAAACGGCGGCAGAAATCAACGGCAGTGGCGGAAACGCGTACGTCATCCCTGTAGATGTCACCGATTTGGCTTCGGTCACCAACATGGTGTCGACTGTGCACGGTGAGTTTGGTCGCATCGACGTGCTCATCAACGCATTCGGGCTTGGGGCCATCAAGCCGTTGCTCGACATCCCCCCGAAAGATGCCAAGCAGGTCATCGACGTAAACGTGTACGGCACGTTTTTGGTCACACAGGCCGTGATGCGCGTAATGGAAACCGCCAAGCAGGGCACCGTCGTGATGTTCCCAGGTATTTTGGGCAAGGCCGTCATGAAGAACAGCGCCTTGTACTCGGCCACCAAATATGCCATCACCGGATTCACGAAGGCCTTGATCGAGGAGAACCGCCGTAACCGCATCAAGTTTGCGTTGTTTTATTTAGGCGGTGTCGACACGGCGTTCTGGGATGCTCCCAACGTAGACATGAAAGTCCAAAAAGACAAGATGTTGACCCCACAAGAGGTCGCTAAAGCTGTGTACTACGCTGTGACCCAGCCGACTGGATCCGTCCTCAGCGAAATTGTGCTCCAGCCCGACTCACACGTGATGGTGTGAGAATGAACCACTGATGGCGCATACAACACAGATAGTTTATAGCATCTATCATATCCGTGCCATCTGTGTAATCAGTAGTACTCTTATTCAATCAGTGTAAACACCATCTGTCGGAATTTCCAGGAGGTTTCGTCGCCATTGCCAGAGCCAGTGGTTTGCTTATAGATGATACCGATGATATTCGACTGAGGATCGGCGAAGTACTGGGTGTTGAAGTATCCACCCCAGTCGAATGTCCCTTTGCTTCCCGATCCACCAGCCGCCACGCCCTTGTCATTGAGCACTCCAAAGGCAATCCCGTAGTGTGATCGCTCATTGGTCCACAAATCGCCCGTCTGGTTTTGCATCATCGTGTGGATCGTGTGCGGACTCAAAATGCGTTTACTGTTGTAAATCCCCCCGTTCAGATACATCTGCAGGAACTTGGCGTAGTCCTCGGTTGTGCCTGAGAGACCGGCTCCACCTGAAAAGAAGGATTTGGCCCCTGCTTTTGGATATGCTGGATCATAAAAAGTGATAGGGAAGGGCACCCACCTACCATCTCTACGCGTGTGCACCGTTACTAAGCGTGGTGCCTGCGACTCACTCAGGTAAAAACGGGTGTCGTTCATCCCGATAGGGTCAAAAATCCGTTCCTTCAAAAAAACATCGAAAGGTTTTCCAGAGATGATTTCGATGAAATATCCGAGCACATCGAGACCTTCGCTGTAGGTGAATTTCGTGCCGGGGTCGTGATGGAGGGGCAACTTTGCCAGACGTTTCACGCTCTCTTCAATAGAGATGTCTTCGGTGGTAAATAGATCGATCACCCCAGCTTTTTGATATATCATGCGCATGCGCTCATCGCCGTCTATCATTCCATAACCCAAACCGGAAGTATGGGTGAGCAGGTGCCGGATCGTGATTTCACGTGCTGCGGGTCTGGCGGTGTAGCTCGTATCGGCGAAGCGGAAGGTGTTCAGCACCTGTGGACTCTTGAACTCAGGGATATACTTTGAGATGGGATCATCCAGACGAAATCGTCCTTCCTCCCACAGAATCATCACTGCTGTAGCCGTGATTGCCTTCGTCTGGGATGCAATTCGAAAGATGGAGTTCGCCTGCATCTTCGCTCCACCCTCGACATCTGCAAATCCCTTTGCCGTGTGGTAGACGATCTTGCCGTCTTTGACCACCATCGCGACGAGCCCAGGCACTTGTTCCTTTTGGATGGCTTCATCCAACATGGTATCCAACTTCACCAACCTTTCCTTCGATATCCCCTGGACACTGCTATTTCCGGCGGGGCTTATGACCTGGGAGAATGCCTGGCCTGCGAATAGTGAGAAGATGGCCAGAAGGAGAAATCGTGACTTTTTCATTGGGTTTGGATGGTCCTTAGGGTATACGTGAATTACAAGTAGCAGAAAAATGACGTTCATGCTGCAGTCCCGTGCCGAAAGCTACACTTTATCAAGGTGAATGTAAATGGAACCACTGATAGCATAGATAACACTGATATCACATATACGTAGAATTCATTTAAGCTGAACTTTGCTCGAAAAAGCATACTTTTGTCTCGATCTGAGGATTCATCTTGGCTGCATTTTATGTCCCTATCTTTGCTCGCCGGTTTGGCTTTTCTGCCCATTTTGGTGGTTGCCTTCTTGTTGGTTGCCCTCAGGCTGCCAGCTCGTGTCGCGATGCCGATAGGGTTTGCGCTCACATTTTCGATTGCACACTTAGTATGGGGATTACCGTTTCTTGAGCTCCTCGCATCGGTCGTACAGGCTTGGTTCATCACGTTTGATATTCTCTTCATCATATTTGGAGCCATACTGCTGCTCACCCTTTTGAAGTACTCGGGAGCCATTAGCGTAATTCGCGATGGTTTCTCTGGTATCAGCACCGATCGGCGAGTGCAGGTGGTGATCATCGTATGGATGTTCGGCGCGTTTTTGGAAGGGGCATCTGGATTTGGAACTCCTGCAGCCATCACAGCTCCGTTATTGCTGGCGATGGGATTCCCGGCTATGGCTGCCGTGATGCTGGGTCTGATGGTGCAAAGCACGCCCGTCACTTTCGGCGCGGCTGGGACACCGATTTTGATCGGGGTTCGCGGTGGACTCGAGGGCTCGCAGCTCGATGCTCTGTTACTATCGGCCAATATGGACATGCCGGCTTATTTGCAATACATCAGCATTCATTCGGCATGGATCCATGCCATCGTCGGTACGTTCATGCCATTGTTCATGGTGTGCATGATGACCCGTTTTTTCGGTGAGAAGAAAAGCTGGCGCGAGGGATTGCAAGCCTTCCCCTTTGCGTTGCTCGGTGGAATCGCCTTCACCATACCCTATGCGTTAACTGGAATTTATTTGGGACCGGAATTCCCCACTTTGTTGGGATCGATGGTAGGTATGGTGGTCATGGTTACCGCAGCTCGGAAAAAATTCCTGATTCCGAAGACCCAGTGGGACTTCCCAACCCGTTCGGATTGGCCTCAATCTTGGCTGGGGACGTTAGAAACACCTATCGAAAAGGAAACTTCCAAGCATACGATGAGTTGGGTTAGGGCATGGTCGCCCTATCTGTTTTTAGCCATTTTCTTGGTCTTGAGCCGCCTGAATCAGCTGCCCATAAAGAGCTTTCTCACTAGTATTAAGATCAATTACACCGAGATCTTCGGTACGGCAATATCAGCCTCGACCACGCCTCTCTATCTGCCGGGAACCATGTTGATTTTGGTTGGCATCGTCACCTTTTGGCTTCATGGGATGCGATTGGAGCAGGCGAAAAATGCCCTTCGCGACAGTTTTGGCATGTTGTGGGGAGCGGGATTTGTGCTGCTTTTCACGATCCCAATGGTGCGAATCTATATCAATTCTGGCATGAACCCCGATCAGATGATGGCCATGCCCATAACCATGGCCGAGTGGGTTGCAGTCAATGTAGGACAAGTTTATCCGTTGTTCGCACCGACTATTGGAGCGTTGGGGGCGTTTATTGCAGGAAGCAACACAATTAGCAACCTCATGTTTGCGCTGTTCCAGTTTGGGGTTGCCGAGAGGCTCGCTATGCCTACCATCATCATGGTATCGCTGCAGGCGGTTGGAGCTGCTGCCGGTAACATGATCGCCATTCATAATATTGTGGCGGCTTCGGCAACCGTAGGCCTGCTGGGTCGTGAGGGCTTAATCCTTCGAAAGACCATCATTCCAACCCTGTATTACGTCTTTTTTGCTGGGATATTGGGATGGGTTGCCGTTGCAGTTATTGGAGTGGTTGATCCTTTTTAGTCAACTTGACAACTTGTCAAGTAAATAGTATACTGCACAATGAGCAAGAAGCAAATGACCGTTGGCGAACTCAAGGCACGCTTTTCTGAGGTGTTGGAAGAGGTGCAGCAAGGGGAAACAATCGAAATCGTGTTCGGCAGGGCGAAAAAGCCTGTAGCGCTGCTAACACCCATTCAGTCTCCAGTCAAGAAATTGAGAATATTGGGTGCGCTAAGTCATATGGGCCCAGTTCATATTGCTGACGACTTCAGGATGAGCGATGAAGAGTTGTTTGGTTGATACTCACATTCTTCTTTGGCTGATGTTAGAACCACATCGGCTACAACGCTCCGTCGGTATGTACCTTCGTGACTATGAAACGAAGATTCACGTTTCCGCTGTCAGTCTGTGGGAGATCGCCATTAAAGTAGGTTTAAACAAACTTGAAATCCCGGGTCTGAAAATGGATCGCCTGATAATAACTATGCAGGAGTTGGATATGAATTTGATCGAGCTCAGCGCAGAAGAAGCTGCATCCTCAATCAAATTGTCGAGTACCTTGCATAAAGACCCGTTTGATCGGATGATTGCTTGGCAGGCGATCAGTCGCGATTTGCTCTTGGTTACATCCGACGATGTGATGGGCGAGTTCGAGCAATTTGGTCTGAGGCGGTTCAAATCGGACGATACATCGTTCTTGTTGAATGAGGAAATCGAGGCATATAATGCCATGATTGAGGATTGAAATGTGGGGAAAGGATTTGTCTTATACGGCGATGCTCGAGCAACTCGTCACACTCACCGCTGCTGCAGAAACCTCAACTAAATTATGGGCCATGCCATGAGCAGCTACAATGAGCAATCGACCGAAAGTGGGTCTACATCGACGAATCCATACAGGGATAGCTCGACCAATCTCATTTACAACTTGCTGTTTTGCGACAATCTTGATTTGTACAAGGACACTGTCGAACTGCCATACAAGTATCCGTACGACGTCCTTTTCTCAGATTTGAGCACTGTATCCGATCTTCAGAAAGTCATTGATGACAGCTCTGTGAATGCCCGGTTAAAGGTACTATCCTATAACAAGCAACGCGTACTCGCGCACATTGCGAGCGTGAAAGAGCTCCTTGCCGTCATTGTGGAAGTTGGGCTTGAGAATGGTCTCGACACTCTAGCTTCGTATCGTGACGGATCAGCACGGTACATCAACCAAACAGGCAAGATGATTATTTGGGAGGCAACGGACCAAACATCCAACACACTGACGAATGAGTTGTTCTCGCACAGCCTAACCATCGTGAATATGATCGGTGCTTGGGACAAACCCCGACGGCCAGCACCCGCAAAAGGAATTGCGAGAATAACATTTCTAGTTTCAGATGGGCTCTACTTTGGAGAAGGACCCATTCAGACATTGTTTTCCGATCCAATGGCGCGTCCTGCACTGATGTCGGCTACTTCATTGATGAAGTATTTGACGGAAACATCTTTGGGCTCGAAATGATGATGGTAGCCTCGAAGCAGTTTGACTGCGGGATTGTCGTACTAGTTTACATCCCAGTCTGAATAGACGCTAGTTTTGAACTACTGACAGCACCGATAACACTGATGTGTTGAATGATAAGGAGAACTGATTATAGTATGCTGATAAACATTGCTCCGAAATTGCCAATGCGTGATTAAGCCGCAACCAAAGTCATGGGGACAACGAGAATTTTCCTTGCTTGACCCGCGCTCCTACCGATTCGATCATGCTCCGCAGAAACGATATACTTTATCGTGCGAAGTGTCCGTTACAAAAATCAGGGACACCACGAGCATGAACTGAGCACGAACTGAGCACGAAATGAGTATGAAATCCACACTTCTTTTTATCCTGCTGTTTCTTTCAACCTATTCAGCTACGGTTGCACAGGTCAGTTTTTATGCCAGGCTTGCAGATTCGACGCTCACATTGACAAAACAGAACGTTCGATACGATCCGGCGTATGTACGACTTTCATATCCAAATGGTGACGTGCCGGCTGACCGGGGTGTTTGTACAGATGTCATCATTCGCGCCTACCGAAAACTCGGGATCGACCTGCAGAAGGAAGTTCACGAAGACATGAAAGCAAATTTCGGTCTGTATCCCAAAATGTGGGGGCTCACTCGGCCAGACCGCAACATTGACCATCGTCGGGTTCCTAACCTGATGACGTTCTTTTCAAGGCATGGGGTGGTCAAACCCATATCAACTAGGGCGAATGACTACAAACCCGGCGACATTGTCTGTTGGGATCTTGGTCGTGGCTTGACACACATCGGCATTGTGTCAAACAAAAAATCGGCAGACGGACAGCGCTATCTAATCGTTCATAACATTGGTGCCGGCCAAGTTCTCGAAGACTGCTTGTTCAGCTACAAGATCATCGGCCATTATCAGTTTTCGAAGCCATTGTCCTGAGCGAAGCGGAATCAGCCGAACGACTTTGGCTCCGTTCCTCATCATTTCCTATCTCTAATTCATCGAGTAACGCCTTCTGCGCACCGCTGCTTCGTAGGCGCTTCTTGATGGATGCGACGATCTGTGCGTATTGGGATTTCTGTTTCTCGAAGTAGCGCTTCATAATGAGGCGGGATAGTCCGAAACTGGAAAGGATGCCCAGGAAGGGGAGTATGAAGAACGAGGCGCCTGACAATTGAAGCCATTCGAACAGTAAGATCCCCAGTCCGGCACCGAAGAACATCGAAGAGCCGACGGCGATGACTTCGAACGCATATCATTTCGCAATATAACGGATTCGCGTTTTGCCGTTCTTTGGACTCAGTGACAGATGCTTCTCGACTCCGGTGTCGCTTTCCGGCTGCTCCCATTCGAACGCCTTGCCCACTTTCCCGGGCTTACCGATGTAACCCGTGATTCGACGGATCTCCTGCACGACATCCTCCCAGGCCTCTTCAGTTAACTCGCCGGTAAGCGTCAGGTCGTCGAGTATGGTCGACGACTGCCCGAACCAGCGGAACGTCGCATCTGGGTCGGCTCTTCCGGCTCGGTCGATGGCCTGATCCAGCGATTCCCGGTCTATGCCGACCTCAGCGGCGATGTGACGGAGGTCCTCGACGGAGAGGACCATCTCATCTTGGTTCAAATCCTTCCGGTTCTGGATCTTGGATGCCAAGGCCAGGATCTTGCTGATCTCTTCCTTCGAAAATGTGCGGTTGGGGTCCATGGGATACGATTTGGTTTAACCGATTATACAAAGAGAACCACTGAAAAAACAAATTGTACCATAGATGGCACAGATAACACAGATGGGGTCAACCATTGAAAACATCTGTGTTATCAGTGTAATCAGTGGTTCGGTATATTTGTAGCACACTACTTTGAACGTTTTCTGTTTACCTGCGTCGAAATGTGAATGGCAGTGAATCGAATCCAAAGCGTTTGCCCATGAAGCTTCTTATCATCTTTTTACTGGCGTTTATCTCCTGCGAAGCTGCCGAAAAGCCCGTGGCAGCAACGGCGGACCGGCAGGTCCGGCAAGTTTCCCATAATGGGGTGAGTGTCACTGTAATCGTCGACAAACCGGCGCTGCAAGTAATGGATGTGCTCATTGTTTACCACGGTACGGTGCAGTTCGACAGCAATCTTCTTCAGGCGGCAACCACAGCGCTCGACAACTTTAAGGCCATCCTCGACCGAAAGGACATGTTGATCGTTAGCGTTGCCTATCCGCAGGAGAATGTGCTGTTTGGCGATGGCATCCTGCAAGCGGAGGCCGCCTTGCTTTGGGTCAAGAACAAAGCCGGTCAAGACCTGGGTGTTCGCGTCGGGAAAATCTTCCTTGGCGGACACTCGCAGGGGGGATACATGGTAACCCGCCTCAACTCGATGCACCAGACGAACGGGGTGATTTCCAATGCACCGGGTCCGCTGAACCTGGTTTACCGCTGTCAACTCGAAGAAAGTGGGCAGATCCCCTCCGGAGCGGTCTGTACAAAGCTCCGAAATGAGTACGGCACCACTGCGGCGAATCCCAACGCCTACCATCAGCGGTCGCTGTTGAATTTCGTGGGCGATTTCAAATCCGATATCCTTTTTGTGCAAGGGCTTAACGATTCGCCCATCCAGATGTATTCTTGGCCGACCTTCAAACTGGATGTCACGAGCTGCACGAATTGCGGCGGACGCCAGTTTCTGGAGATTCCCGGCGGTGAACACGCTGCATTGTTTACGAGCCCTATGGCGAAGACGGAATTTAATGCGTTCATCAGTAGTCGGTGATTGAACCACTGAAAACGCAGAAAAAACAGAAAAAGAAAAACTGAAAACTTCAGTGTATTCTGTGTGTTCAATGGTTTAAGTTAATAAACCACAGATCACACTGATAACACTGATGGGTTGTGCAGATTGGGCATCTGTGCCCATCAGTATAATCAGTGGTTCAACAATTCGGCCAGTTTTTCGTATATCTTTGGAGCTACAAACATGTATAGGCTATAAGTAACGAATTTACACTGAAATGAAAGCCATCTTCGACAAAGTCGACCGATTCATCGCCGAATGGATGAACCGGTGGAGTTCTTCGGCCATCCGAATCTCGTTCGGGATCATCTTCATCTGGTTCGGCATCTTGAAAGTGCTCGACGTTTCCTCTGCCGAAAGCTTGCTCAAAGCAACGGTAGTCTGGATGCCCTTCGGCACGCCCGAACTTTGGTTGATCGTGATCGGGTGGTGGGAGGTGGCCATCGGTGTGACCTTCCTGTTCCCGCAGACCACTAAAATTGCCATCGGACTGCTTTTTCTTCAGATGTTCGGCACCTTTATGCCGCTTGTCTTGCTGCCGGAGGTGACCTTCCAGAATGGGAATTTCCTGACGCCTTCGCTCGAGGGACAGTACATTATCAAGAACGTGATGATCATATCGGCCGCGCTGGCCCTCGGCGGGAAATATCACAAAAATGGTACAACCACTGAAAACACAGAAGAGCACTAACAAAGGGTACAAGTACGCATTTCAACTGCTTCATATTATGCCTTCTGCCATCATCGATTCATTTGCAAAAATAAAAGTAGCAGACGATAAACCTCACGAAATACTATTTCCATTATCGATAGAAATCGACCCGATGGAAAAATTGCTTCTGGTCAATTTTGAAAAAGACCCTGACTCGATTTATGTGGGTTTTGAACCGCAGGTATTTGATGATACCATAAATGGCAACGGACATTTAATTATTGGCTGGAGAGTAGACAAAAAGATTGATGTTTATCACCAAAAATCGCTGAAACTAGATGTTTCAAAGTACAGTATTGCTGGTGCAGGTTTAAACAAAATGATTCCAGTCGATATGGAAATAGCACTTTTTGAAGTGAATGACTTAGGTGTTCAGGCTCATTATAAATTCAGGGACATGCAGGATAGAGTCGTTGAAATTTCAATCAGAGAAAAAAATCAAAGAAAAAGAAAGCCATTCGGTTTACTGGCCCCAATGGGTGATGCTGCAACAAATCCCACATCGCTGCCGATGGTGCTACTGCACGATTTCTATTTCGTAAGAAAAAACAATACAGAAATCAAGGTATCCATAAACGATACATCTCATGAACTGGATAATCTTCCAATGCGGATGGATTGGCAAGAAATGACTTTTGCCCGATATAGCCCTAAGCCTTTGATTGCAACATTAAATCCGGAGCAGAATGGAGTGTTGGATGGTCTTAAACCTCTAGTTGGACAAGAAACTTTTCAAAAAGGTGACATCACATATGAAATTGAATGGGCTGACCAAACTGCATCCATTAAATCAATGAGCATCATGAATAACATTCATCCGCTCACCATAAATTTTAGCCCTGCATTTCAATGTTTAAACACGATTCCAGCAAACTCCCAGCTTAGAGGTACATTTTCCATAACCGGACATGAATCTGTAGGAAGAATTGCCGGTGAATATGGCATTCGATCTGGTGAGGAATCTGCGCAAATACGAGTTGTCCCATCGGAAGGTTGGAAACCCAAAACAACAAAATTTTCTACGTGGTTTTTATTTACTGTTGCTAAAGTTTTCAAAAAATGGCCTACCACATACCAATGGGATGCTAAAGTGCATAAGAGACCAGATGGGTTGTGGCAAATGCAGTCTAAATGGATGCGTACTTCGATTATTCTGAAGGATTAAATCCATGTTTATAAACACGGATAACGCAGATATGTTCATCTCTGCATAGCATCTGTGCCATCAGTGTAATCAGCGGTTCATATCTCTTTTGCATTGAGACCGATTTGCGGATCATTCAGCAGCTGCTGTAGTACATAACTGTAGACTTACTAGTAAGCGAGGTTAAGGAACTTCTTCAAGCCAGAATTCCGTGCGCGCTAGTCGCATTTCAGTTTTACTATAAATATTGAAGGGTGATTCAAATGGAAAGTAAAAGAGTAACGCGTCAAATTGAGGCGTTGGAAAAAATGCCCACTGGCATCGAGGGGTTTGATGAAATCACCGGTGGTGGACTACCACGCCGTCGCACGACGCTGATCATCGGTGGGCCTGGCTGCGGAAAAACGATCTTCGCACTTCAGACGCTGGTCAATGGTGTACGCCTTTGGGATGAGCCGGGTATTTTTGTCGCATTCGAGGAAAAATCGCACCAGATCATTGCCAACGCGGAATCTTTTGGCTGGGATCTAGCGACCCTTGAGCAGGAGGGTAAACTCTTCTTCCTAGATGCTCACCTATCCGCCGACGACGTACCAAGCGGCAGCTTTGATTTGATTGGAATGTTGGCAAGTCTTAAGGCAAAAGCCGAGGAGATGGGCGCCAAGCGCATCGTGTTCGACTCTCTCGATGCCCTACTTACACTTCTCAACGATCCCGTCGTTGAGCGACAAGAGCTCTACCGCCTCCATGAGTGGTTGTCGGATGCTGGTCCTACGGGCATCATCACCGGCAGAATCGAGACGCATGACCCGCTGCTTTCGGTGAGATATGGTTTTATGCAATTCATGGCTGACTGCGTTATTTTACTCGACCATCATATGGAAGAGCGGGTCTCGCTGCGTGAACTGCGTGTCTTGAAATACCGGGGCTCCAACTTCGCGGAAAACCAGCTCCCATTAGTCATCAGCCCCACGGGGATACAAGTCACCAACTTCGGCCTGCAGGACTTTGCCGTCGAGGCTCAAACCGAGCGTCTGTCAACCGGCATTGAACGCCTCGACACGATGTTGAGCGGCGGGTTTTACCGAGGGTCAAGTGTGCTGATCACGGGTGCGCCGGGCACGGCCAAAACGACATTGAGTGCCTCTTTTTCGCAAGCCGCCTGTAGTCGCGGCGAGAAAACACTCTACGTCTCCTTCGATGAAAGAGACACCGAGATCGTTCGGAACCTTGCTTCGGTCAACATTCGTTTGAAACCGTACCTCGAGTCTGGAGTTCTGAAGATATACTCCGAACGCTCAGAGGCTAGAAGTGCAGAAGAACACCTGATGAGGATCAAGGCGCTGATCCGCGAGGAGAAACCCCGCTGCCTAGTTATTGATCCGCTCACAGCGATGATCAAGGCGGGTGGACGGGTCGCGGCGCTGGGAATGTCTCAGGATTTGGTACGTTCAGCCAAGGCACAGGGGATTACACTCGTGACTACTGGCCTTGCCGAGGGAACCGAATCCCAGACAGAAAACACAGAGATCGGCATCTCAGCGATTGCGGATACTTGGATCCACGTCAGCTTTATGGCACAGGGTGGTGAACGCAACCGGGCACTGACAATCGTCAAGTCACGTGGCACCAGGCACTCCAACCAGGTGCGTGAACTTATCTTAAGTGATCAGGGCGTGACCCTGACCGATGTTTACACCACCGGTGGCGAGGTGTTAATGGGAAGTCTGCGCTGGGGAAAAATGCGAATGGAAGCCGCAGAGAAGGAACGCACCCGAGCAGCAGACGAACGCAAGCGGAGTGAATTAACTCTCTCTGAAGTGGAGACCCTTGCGCGCATGGAAGCCCTCCAGCGGCAGCTTGAGGCGCAACGAGCCGAACTCGCTTTTTATACCACCCAGCAAAAGGTACAAGAAGAAGAATGGAGATTAAAACAAAAGGATCTTGGTGAAATACGCGACGCAGACAAGGAAGTATGATATGAGAGTGCAAAACCGAAAGAAGAAACAGATGTCGACCGGGGACGGGAATATCATCCTGTTAAGGCTTTATGTCGCGGACAAGCCGCCTAACTCCGCTCGTGCCATGACCAACCTCCAGTCAATCTGCTCGGAATATTTGCATGGTCGTTACCATATCGAAGTAATTGACATCCTCAAGGAGCCATTACGCGCCCTCAGCGAGGGAGTTCTAGTAACACCCACTCTGGTCAGAATGTCGCCGCAGCCAATGCGGACGATTTTGGGCGACCTGAGCAATAGATCTACAGTATTACTGGCTCTGGATCTGGAAGGTGGCATAGAATGCGCAATTTGAAGTCCTCTGTTAACAATTCAGACCATCGGCAGACACATCGATTGATGGATGAGCTTTTCTTGGCACTAATCGAGAATGCTATGGACATAATCACGATCATTGATGCCAATGGAGTCATCCGCTTTCAAACCACAACCGTTGAAATGGTGCTGGGATACAAGCAGGCTGAGCTGATTGGCGTGAACATTGATATGTTGCTTCACCCTGAAGATGTTGCAAGGGCGCAGGCTGCGATAAAGTTGGCGAAGGCTTCTAATAATCGGACTCATGAAAATGTGCAAATCCTAGAGACACGATTGTTACACAAAGATGGATCTTGGAGGGTGCTTGAATCTCTAGTCAAAAAACTGCCGTCTATTCATTACGTGGAGGGCATCGTCATCAATTCCCGCGATATCACCAAACGAAAGCAAGCGGAAAAAGAATTGATTCTGGCCAAAGAGCACGCCGAGCAAAGCGACAAATTAAAATCTGCCTTTCTCGCCAACATGTCGCATGAAATCAGGACACCCATAAACGGCATTTTAGGTTTTTCTGAATTATTGAAAGAACCCGGTCTTACCGGAGAACAGCAACAAGAATATATCAGAATTATTGAGGTAAGTGGCGCCCGTATGTTGAATATCATCAATGAAATCGTCGATATTTCAAAAATTGAAGCTAACGTGATGAAAGTTGACATTCAGGAAGTTAATGTAAACGAGAAAATCGAATTCATTTACGACTTCTTTAAACCCGTGGTTGAAGAAAAAGGAATGAAGCTTTTCTTAAAAAACACGTTGCCTTCGAATGAAGCAATTATTAGAACAGACAATGACAAAATCTATTCGATTATCACCAATCTTATTAAAAATGCCATTAAGTTCAGCGAAGTAGGCACTATAGAACTTGGTTATATAAAAAAGGGTGAAACACTTGAATTTTATGTGAAAGACACAGGAATTGGGATTCCAAAAGATAAGCAATCAGAAATATTTGAGCGTTTTATTCAGGCTGATATTTCTAGTATTATGGCTCGCCAGGGGGCAGGGTTAGGCTTATCGATTGCCAAAGCCTACGTGGAAATGCTTGGCGGGAAAATTTGGGTGGAAAGTGAAGTAGGCATTGGCTCAACATTTAGTTTTACCTTGCCATATGATGCTGTATTGGAAGAAAAGAAAGCGATTTTAAGTATTGTTCCGGAAAAAAAGAAAGATAGTCATAGTAACCTCCAAGTTTCTGGGCTGAAAATATTAATTGCCGAGGACGATGAAATATCTGAAATGATTCTTGCAATTAGTGTCAAAAAGTATGGCAAAGAAATATTAAAGGCAAAGAACGGAAAAGAAGCAGTAGAAGTCATTCGCAATAATTCGGACATTGATTTAATTATGATGGATATACAAATGCCTATTATGAATGGTTATGAAGCTACCCGACAAATACGAACATTTAACAATAAAGTAATAATAATTGCCCAAACCGCTTTTGCTTTATCTAGCGACAGGGAAAAGTCGATAGTAGCAGGATGCAATGAACATATTACAAAGCCAATAAATAAAAATGAATTAGTATCACTACTAGAAAAGTATTTCACTAGTAATTGAAATCGGTTACCGGTTACCAGTTACCAGTTACCAGTTATCGGTTATCTGTGGTCATTAGCTCGAAAATTGCACTATAGCCCTTGGGGCCTCTTTTTTTGCGCCAATTGCAAATTACGATAACTGATAACCGATAACCGATAACATTAATCCAGCTTCGGTTCGGGGTGTGCGTTGTACATGATCTTACGTGCTTTTAAGCCGGGGCAGAGGTCGATTGCCTGTTTGAGCGATACATCCATGATGTTGAAGGCTTCGTCGATGTGTGCCTTCGAGACGTTGAGCGCCGGACGGAAGCGCACGCTGGTGGCGCCACAAGGGAGGATGATCATCGAGTTGTCGTAGCACTTGTCGATAAAGGCCTTGCGGGCATGTGCATCAGGGAAGTCGAATGCGCAGAAGAGTCCCTTGCCGCGGGCGTTCTTCACGAACTCGTTGCTGTCGCAGAAGCTAGTGAGGCGGTCGAGCAGGTAGGCGCCCA
>CAZVRJ010000036.1:0-25693 GCA_964629885.1 uncultured Chitinophagales bacterium
CTTCCAGAGTCCGACTGGGAGTCAATGCTTCGGTTTCGGACGCCTGTCGTACTTGTTGATGAATTCTCTCCTAAGTTTGATTCAGTAAGCGTCGATAGCATAGAAGGCGCCTACACTGCTACAAAATTCCTCATAGATTCTGGATGTCGTTGCGTTGCAATGATATCGGCGGTCGAGACATCCAAGCCGATTCGCGATCGTATACATGGCTATAAACGTGCTCTCGAAGATTCGGGCCGTTTAGTAGATGCCGACCTCATCATTTGTGGCGACGATACCTATCGCGACGGTTTCACGGAGCAAGCTGGATACGCCTCAATGATGAAAATTCTAAATCATCCTTCCAAACCTGATTCATGCTTCTGCGCATCCGATATACAGGCACTGGGTGCCCTCAAAGCGATGCGCGACGCTGGTAAAGAGATCCCTATCATCGGCTTCGATGACATACAAATTTCCCGATTCCTCGGTTTGAGCACGATGCGTCAACCTATGTACGAAATGGGCTCCATGGCACTCGACAAACTCATGGATAGGATCGAAAACCCAAATCGAATGGTGTCGCACACCGTATTCTCGCCTGAATTGATACTACGAACATCCACAACGGTTCTAAACCAAGCCACTGAGACCGCCCAACCCTAACATTGGCCGGACCTCAAAACTTTCTGTAAAATGCGCTTACGTTACAAAGGCCTGCTGGCCCTTTTTCTTTTTCTAGGTACAATACCTATCCAGGCACAGGTAACGACCATTCCTGCCGTGCCTACACTCGATCAACCAGTTACCATCATCTTTAATGCCAGTCAGGGTAACAGGGGATTGGAGAACTACACGGGTAAGGTCTACATCCACACAGGTGTGATTACCAATTTGAGTAGCGGTCCGTCAGCTTGGCGATGTGTAGTCACCAATTGGGGTCAAGATATTGATTCAGTTAACCTGATGACCCGCGATTCACAAAACCCGAACATCTACCGACTTACCATTAACGACATTCGAGCCTATTACAACAGGGGTACGAATTGCTTGGGCAATGAGAAGATTCTCAAACTAGCCATGGTGTTCAGAAATGAAGGTCCTTCGCCGAATCGAGAAGGAAAGGGCACTGGAAACACAGACTTATTTGTGGATGTAGCCCAAGAGGCAGACCTCGTTCGATTTACAGCCCCATCGTCATCGGCTCTTTATCCAGCTTTTGCCAAGGTCGGTGAACCAACACAAGTTCGAGCCGTTGCACAAACGACATCAGGCGTAACTTCAATTAGCTTGAGCCTGAACGGACAACAAGTGTCGACCGTCGCGAAAGACACGCTGAACTATACACTCACGCCCGAGGGTCCAGGTGCTCTGGAGCTTGTGGCTACTGCCACGTTTACGAATCAGGCCGTCAAGCGCGACACTATTCGCATTGTGGTGAATCCTGAGCGGGCCAACGTGCCCGTGCCAGCCGGAATGCACGACGGTATCAACTATAACGAATCTAAACCGTCTGAAATTACGCTCGTGCTCTACGCACCACGCAAGGATTTCGTGTATGTGATCGGCGACATGAACGACTGGCAGGTCGATCCAGGCTACATCATGAACCGCCACGAAATCACCCCCGATAGCGTGCGTTTTTGGATCACCCTCGATATGTTTGAGTCTGGACTCGAGTATGGATTTCAATATTTGGTGGATGGAAGTGTCCGCGTTGCTGACCCCTATGTTGAAAAAATCCTCGATCCATTCGACGACCGATTTATCCCGGCATCGGTGTACCCAAACCTAAAAGCATACCCTAATGGGAAGACAGAATATGCCGTTGGTGTGCTTCAGCCTGGTAAGCCTGAATATCAGTGGGAGGTGACCAATTTTGTGCCGCCACCGAAAGAGAAACTAGTGGTTTACGAGCTACTGCTGCGCGATTTCGTGGGTACACGAAGCTATGAAACCCTCATCGACACTCTCGATTACCTCCAACGCCTTGGAATCAACGCCATCGAGCTTATGCCTGTGAATGAGTTCGAAGGCAATCTGAGCTGGGGATACAATCCATCATTTCATGTGGCACTCGATAAATTCTATGGCACCGAGCATGCCTTCAAGCGATTCGTGGATGAAGCGCATAAACGAGGTATTGCCGTAATTCTCGATATCGTACTTAATCACGCTTTTGGGCAGTCGCCACTAGTCAGGATGTATGCAAGTGGTCCGTACGGTCCAGTTACGCCCGATAATCCATGGTTTAATGTCACTGCAAGGCACGATTTTAACGTAGGGAACGACTTCAACCACGAATCGACTGCTACTCGATATTTCACTCGACGAGTAATCGAATACTGGATGAAAGAGTACAAGATCGACGGCTATCGTTTCGATCTATCCAAAGGCTTCACCCAGCGGAATACTCTCGGGAATGTCGGTGCTTGGGGTCAGGTTGATGTGAACCGCATCAACCTGTGGAAGGAGCTTTCCGATTTCATGTGGGACATCAACCCGAATTTCTACGTCATCCTCGAGCATTTCGCCGATAACGCCGAGGAGCGACAACTGGCCGATTATGGCATGATGCTTTGGGGGAATCTGAATCATTCCTTCAGCGAAGCGACCATGGGGTTCAATACCAATTCGAACTTCAACAGCCTCTCGTATAAAAACCGTGTATGGCAACATCCGCATCTGATCGGCTATATGGAAAGCCACGACGAAGAGCGGATGATGTATCGAAATCTCACATTCGGATCCACATTCGGAACCCCTAGTGTTCGAATTCCTGCAGTTGCGCTCGAACGCACTAAAGCGGCTGCAGCATTCTTGTTCACAACACCCGGTCCAAAGATGATCTGGCAATTCGGTGAACTTGGCTACGCGCAATCGATTAATCGATGCACCAATGGGTCGATTTCCAACGATTGCCGTCTAGCCGAAAAGCCCTTGCCATGGAACAATATTTACCTGAACGCTGACAATCAGCGGCTATTCTCCGTTTTTGCAGAGATGATCCGTCTAAAGAAAACCGAACCGGCATTCTCGACCACCAATTTCACAATGGATACCGGTGGAGCCGTGAAGCGAATCATCCTTCAGCATGAAGATATGGATGTCGTTTTAGTCGGCAACTTCAGTGTGGCCGAGTCAAACGCCGCTGTAAATTTCACGAAGACCGGTACTTGGTACGACCATTTCCGTGGCACATCGATTACGATCAATACCGTCGCAAATACATTTCCGATGTTGCCAGGCGAATTTCGTCTATATACGAGCAAGCAGATTGCGGGCGACCGTCGCGGCATGATCAGCACAGACCTAGACGAAGAAATTTCAACACTGCCAACCGAACTCAGGTTGATGCCGAACTACCCGAATCCGTTCAACCCGAGCACGGTGCTGTCGTTCGAATTGCCAGCCCGAAGCAACATCACCCTCGAAATCTACGACATCCTAGGCCGTAAGGTCGCCTCCCTCCTGAGCAACCACACCCTCCCCGCAGGACGCCATGAGCACATCTTCGACGCACGCAACCTGGCCAGTGGAACCTACCTAGTGCGCCTCACTACAAGCGACATTGTTCGCAATCAGAAAATCATGCTTATAAAATAGGCCTAGCTATGTTCCCCTTTAAATACGCCCTCTTAGTTACTGCTATGGGGCTGTCGGCATGTACCTCCCCAACCGAACCCGCCGACTCGCAGGCAACCCTGCCTGCAGACTCCCTATGGCACCTGTCGGCCAACTGGTACCAGATATTCCCAGAGCGATTCGCAAATGGCGACCCAACAAACGATCCGACCCGCGAGCGGATCAATGGCCCAGATGGTTGGGAAATCACACCTTGGACCTCCGATTGGTACGAACTGCAACCCTGGCAGCGCGCCGTTTCAGAGAACTTCTACCACACAGCAACAACTCGTCGTTATGGTGGTGACCTTCAGGGCGTGATCGACCGCCTCGACTACCTCGCCGATTTGGGCGTGAACGCCCTCTATTTCAACCCGGTGTTCGACGCCGTATCGATGCACAAATACGACGGTAGCACATTTCATCACATCGACCGCTTCTTTGGTCCAGATCCAGTCGGCGATGCCGCAATCATGGCGCAAGAGGACCCCAACGATCCATCCACATGGCAATGGACAAGCGCCGATAAGCTGTTTCTTAATATGCTCAATGAGGCTAAGAAGCGAGGTATTCGTGTCGTTATAGACGGTGTTTGGAACCACACTGGACCCGATTTCTGGGCCTTCCGCGACATTGTGGCCAACCAGCAGGATTCACCCTACAAAGACTGGTATAGCATCACCTCTTGGGATGATCCCTCCACACCTGAAAACGAGTTCGACTACGAGGGTTGGTGGGGTTTCAAGGGCTTGCCCGAGTTTCGTGATCACGAGGACGGTTTGCCCGATCCTGTGCGCGACTACATCTTTGCTTCCACCCAACGCTGGATGGATCCCAACGGCGACGGCGACCCGTCCGACGGCATCGACGGCTGGCGCCTCGATGTGGCCGAAGAGGTTGGCAACCGCTTCTGGACTGAGTGGCATACGCATGTCAGAACTATCAACCCATACGCTATCACTATAGCTGAAATCTGGACAGACCGCGCCCTTGAGTATGTGAACGACAGCATGTTCACGGTGGTAATGAACTACCGATGGGCATATCCGACCGTCGATTTCTTCATCAACGGTAACGAATCTGCATCGGGCTTTGCCCGCAGGCAGATGGAGGTGTATGAGTCTTGGCCTGCATCATCGAGACTGGCCATGCAAAACCTACTCGATAGTCACGACACTGATCGGCTCTTCTCCATGATCGTGAACCCAGGACGCGAGTACGACCGGCAGGCACTGCCACGCGAGAACCCCAACTATAATGTATCGTACCCAGGCAGAGAAGCTCGTGAGACATTGCGGCTCATGGCTCTCTTTCAATATACGTGGCCGGGGGCACCAATGATCTATTATGGTACTGAGGCTGGAATGTGGGGAGCCGACGACCCCGACGATCGAAAGCCGATGCTATGGCCCGACATGAAGTATGACGTTGAGGCGACCCATCCGCTTGGCTTGCAGCGTGAACCCGATCCAGTGCAGTTCGACCAGGAACTTCATGACTGGTACAAACTTATGATGCAGTTGAGAACTGAGCACAAATCGTTGCGACTCGGCGAAGTCAACGTAGTAGTTGCCGATGACTCAACCGGGTTATTTGGATTCACTCGCTCATTTGAAGAGGAAACCGTATTTGTGTTGTTGAATAAGTCTTCCGACACCCTTTCAATCCGCGATGTCGTACCACCGATGTCTACGCCAAACATTTTTATCATCATCGGGAGCGAAACGGTAAGCATGCCCGATGGTATACTTACTGGTTCACTACTACCGCGGTCCGGCCTTCTTGTGAGGTTACTCGACAAATGAACCCTTCTTTCTCTATCTTTGGAGAAAGAAATTATTATGGCTCAAGATCTCACACTGTTTAATAGGGTTCTGTTCGGAATTGGAATCCTGGCTATCGGACTGATAATCATATTCAGCTTCAAGTATGCCGAAAACCAGCGCACTACCGTGATGGATTTCGTAGCGGCCGACTCGCTGATTCACCAGCGATGGTTGCAGAATCTCGATGGTACCGATAGCCTCCAGCTGTCTGGGTATCAAGGCAGGGAAGTAATCCTTGTTTTTTGGGCATCATGGTCAGAAAAAAGCCTCGATGTGCTCGAAATGCTCGACTCGATCAAGACGGTCAGGGGAGACTCCCTAATGGTGGTTGCCGCAGCTGTGAAAGACAACGGTGCTGAGGCAAGGGCTTATATTACAAGCACAAATCACCCTTTCATATATGTCGACGGCACCATCCACTATTTGGATCTACGTTTACCAGGAGTGCCCTCAGCTATTCTCTTCAACCGCAACTCCAAGCCAACCAAAATTCTTGTCGGCGAATCCCAACTCTCCAGCCTCCAATGACCCGATGTCACGATGCTCCGATGCTCCTATGCTCCGATGCTCCTATGCTCCGTTGCTCCTATGACCCACTTCAACTATGAACTACGCTTTTCTTAATGACCGATTTTTACCCGTATCTGAAGCTGTCATACCTGCGGCCTCCAGGGCTGCCGCCTATGGCGATGGCTGTTTCGAAACCCTGAAGACTTGGAATGGACGCATGCTTGCTCTCGATCGCCACGTCGACAGGCTCAACAGCGGCCTCAACCACCTCGGTATAACGCCGCCTCGTGAATCGACGGAGGCCCGATTCGCACACATCATCGAAGGTTTGCTTGAACAAAACCAGCTGTCGGAGACCGAAGCCCGTATCCGTATCCAAGTGTGGCGTTCTGGTCCGCTTGGTTACCAAACACAAGAGTGGTCAGATGCCATCCTGCTCGTGAATGCATTTCCCATCGGAAGCGCGCCTCCACCAAGTCACATTGGACTTGTGCAAACAAGAAGAACCCCAAACGCTTGTCTGCCATCGAACTTGAAGCTTTCGAACGGGCTTAACTATATTCTTGCCCAACGCGAAGCCCAAGCCGCTGGTTATCAGGAAGGGGTGATGTGCACGATTGACGGTCACCTGAGTGAAACCACGATGGCAAACGTATTTTGGTACAAAGATGAGATGTTATTCACACCAGATACAACGTGCGACATCCTTGAGGGTATCATGCGTTCGCTGATTATTGAGGCGATGGACGGATATATTCCAGTCGTGCTAACAAAGGATACACCGGCAGTATTGGAAAAGGCAGATGCGGTTTTTACAACGAATTCCCTGCGTGAGCTGCATCCCGTTTCGAAATACAACAACAAGAACTTCAACCTCGACAATGAAGTGATTGGCAGACTGCAAAGCAGATGGTTCGAATTTAGAAACGATATGCTGATCTGATGCCTGATCGGCTTAAACGTAATCTCACAGATTTGCTTCCACAGCTGGAGGGAAGTGTAGCAACGTTTCTTCTCGAAACTCAGGATCCCCACACAGGTATCAGCTATTTAGCATCCCATCCTAAGGTGATGTTTACAGCAAGAGGTAGCAACGTGATGTTGCAGTTCGCCGACGGCACCTCGGAATCTTCGATTTCGAACGCTTGGGACGCACTGCAAGATGCAATTTCAACGTATCCTGGTTGGTGGTTTTGTGCACTTGGCTATGACCTTAAAAATCAAGACGAACATTTAGCCTCCCATAACCAAGACTCGATTGATCTACCAGATTTGATAGCCTTTCAGCCATCAATCTTAGCGGAAATGAACCAAGATGGTGTCATTAACTTAATTGAGGGTAGCCTGAATCTTGATGTCAATGCACCCGATCCGGCACAAGCCCACGTGTCAATCACCGGTGGATCTACAACCAAATCGGATTATCTCGCGACTGTGGAGCAGGTTAAGCACGACATACACGAAGGGGAATATTACGAATTGAACCTTTCTCACCAGCTGGAAGGAGAGCTTCTTGGAACGCCCCTTGATCTGTACCGGCAAATGGCTACCAAGGGACCCGTGCCCATGGCGACCTACATTCAAATTGACGATACAACGGTTATATGCGCCTCGCCAGAAAGATATTTGAAGAGAAAAGGTGCAGTAGTCATTTCGGAGCCTATTAAGGGGACACGTCCAAGATTGCCCGATGCTGAACAAGACCAAGCCATGATCGACGACCTTTTGGGATCAGAAAAGGAAAGAGCCGAAAACTTGATGATCGTCGATTTAGTGAGAAACGACCTATCGCGCATAGCTGACAAGGGGAGCGTTGAAGTCGAAAAGCTCTTTGAAATTCGATCGTTTGCCACTGTTCATCAAATGGTGTCTACTGTGAAGGCTAAAGTGCCCCCTAGTGCACCTGCCGTTGAAGTCCTTCGCAACACCTTTCCGATGGGATCGATGACCGGTGCACCTAAGATTCGTGTAATGCAAGCGATCGAGAAATACGAAACGTATCGCAGGGGATTGTATTCAGGCGCTGTCGGATACATAGCACCCAACGGCGATTTCGACTTTAATGTCGTAATACGGTCGGCTTTCGTCAAGAACAAGCGGATTTGGTTCCCAGTCGGCGGTGCCATCACTGCAGATTCCGATCCAGAATCGGAGTGGGACGAAACATTGGTGAAATCGCGTGCACTGCCTTAGATAGGGGAATTGATTTTTTGTTCGGGTGGTTCTGTATCGTAAAGATGCTATCTTCGAAATCGTACAGAACACCGCGTTAAGCCTCATGTTGAATACACCTCACTCCCGAATCAAGAACATCCGAGAACTCAAGTCGTCCGGCTGGCTTTCCAGGCCAGTTAAGGAGGAAATGCGCGAGAATTTGATTCGAAAAATCAAACTTCGCGAACCGCTCTTCCCAGGAATTTACGGCTATGACAGCACGGTGATTCCTCAGCTTCGTCACGCTATACTGGCTCGTCACGATATTTTGTTGCTTGGATTGAGGGGTCAGGCCAAAACGAGGCTTTTACGTAGTCTGGTCAATTTCCTTGATGAGTACATGCCCATCATTGAGGGGTCGGAACTCAACGATGATCCTTACAATCCACTCTCGCCATACGGCAAGCAGCTTTTGGCTGAACATGGCGATAACACACCTGTTTCGTGGGTGCATCGCAGCAGCCGCTACGTGGAAAAGCTTGCTACCCCCGACACTACGGTTGCTGATCTAATCGGCGACATCGATCCCATCAAGGCTGCGACGAGAAAGCTCGACTTAAGCAGCGAGCATGTGATTCACTACGGACTAATTCCACGCAGCAACCGCGGACTGTTCGCCATCAATGAGCTGCCCGATCTGCAACCACGCATCCAAGTTGCACTTCTGAATATCATGCAGGAAAGGGACATCCAAATACGTGGCTTCAATCTGCGATTTCCCCTCGACGTATGCTTGGTGTTCTCGGCCAACCCCGAAGATTACACCAATCGCGGAAACATCATCACCCCACTCAAAGACCGGATCGACGCGCAGATCATTACGCACTACCCAAAGGATATAGAGACAGGGATGCGCATCACAGAGCAGGAAGCGTGGATCCAGCGTGGCGAGTATTCCGACATCAAAGTGCCCTACTTCATTAAGCAGATTGTCGAACAGATCGCGATCGAAGCACGCCAATCGGAGTACGTCGACCAAAAGAGCGGCGTCTCAGCTCGTCTCACGATTACCGTGATGGAGCACATCGTATCCGCTGCCGAAAATCGCATGCTGATGACAGGAGAGGAGAGTACCACCGTTCGCATATCGGACCTCTACCACGCAGTGCCGGCCATCACGGGCAAATTGGAACTGGTTTACGAAGGCGAGCAGGAGGGAGCTATACAAGTTGCAAGTCATCTGGTAGGTAAGGCGATAAACGCTACCTTTAAGACGTATTTCCCTGATCCGCAGAAAAAACAGAAGTCGAAATCTTCCTCCAAAGAGAGCTCATCGTCAGATGATGCGTACTCGAAAATCATCACCTGGTTCAGTAGGGGCAACACTGTAGAGCTGCCCGACGTGTTGGCATCGTCCGAGTATGGCAGTCGTCTCGATGCCATAGAAGGACTTGCTGAGCTCGTGGAAGCTCGGTTTGTGGGATCTGACACTGAGCGTCATGTGATGATGGATTTCGTGATAGACGCGCTGCACCAAAATTCCATGCTGGGTAAAACTGACCTCGATGATGCACGTTCGTACAGCGATATGCTGGGTAGCATGCTCACAAACCTGAGCTTTGACGACGATGACGACGATTTAGATCAGTACAATCGTTGATTGTACCTCTTGAATGAGTATGAAATAAGTCGTAACTTAAAAGTCTACCCCAAAAAAGAAATTTCAATATTCAGAACGCGGGCGTCGACCATGAAAAAAGATATTCATCCAAAATACGAAGTGTTAACCGTTCAGCTTTCTGACGGCACTGAGATCACAACACGCAGCACCATGAAGACCAAAGAAGGCGTGTACCGTGCTGAGGTTGACTCGCGCAACCACCCGTTCTACATCGGCGCAGAGCGCATGATCTCGACAGCTGGTCGTGTTGACCGCTTCAATAAGCGCTACAACAAGGGTTGATTCTCCACTCGTTCACGGTCAACCCCTTCGCCGAGAATACGTATGTGCTCTCGAAAGGTGGCAAGGCACTGATCGTTGACCCTGGGTATTACTATCAGGCGGAAATCGACCGTCTAAACCAGTATTTGGCCGCATCAGATTTAACCCCTGTGGCTGTGCTCCAGACCCACGCGCATATCGATCACATTATAGGAATTCCGGTTGTACTTAAGTTATGGCCGGAATTGCCTGTTTATATGCACTCCGACGAGAAGGAAAACTGGAGAAGAGTGCCAGAGACAGCCGCTCGATTCGGCTTCAAAATGGATCCTATTGCCGACGTAACTATCCCCTTCGATACACTCGGAAAAGTAGATTTGCACGGTTTTGAGATGGAGGTCCGCCACGTTCCGGGCCACGCCCCAGGGCACTTGGTTTTCTACTTCAAAGATGAGGGCACTCTCATTGCAGGCGACACACTGTTTCAGGGAAGTATAGGCAGGACGGATCTTTACAAGGGTGATTTCGACACGCTTGAAGCAGCAATACGAACCCAGTTATATACGCTGCCTGAGAACACAGTAGTTTATCCAGGACACGGATCACACACTACTATCGGAGAAGAAATGCGCTCCAATCCGTATGTCCAGCCAGCTTGATTAGTTTTTTGCAGACCTAAGCGACTCAATTTTGAGTCGGAAGTAATCTGCTTTCTCAGGTTTGCTTGCAATAAGCTGATCATACACCTGTGCTGCCTTTTCGAGCTCTCCATGACTTTCATAGATAGTTGCGAGAGTCTCCGTCGCGAAAACTTCCGTAACTGGCCCCTCGGTCACCATCGGCTCAGATTGACCACTTGCAGGTGTGGATCCATCATTCAAAACGATCTTACTGTTGTCGCCACTGCTGAGTCTTTCGATAAGTTCGTCAAGGCTTAACGTGCGATCGACAAAAAAGCCAGGCTTTTCACCCTCGTATACATCCACAGGAACAAACGCTTCAAATTTCTCAGGATGGTCTAAGTAATATGAGCTGAACATCAGAAGAGGACTCCCTGGCGAATAGAGTTTTGCCTTGATGGCATACTCAGTGGCAATCTTACGATTCCCAACTTCATGGTAAAACCAAGCAAGCAATATCGAACAAACTGGATCAAACTCTCTTTTCCGGAACTGATTTTCGAGCCGTTTGATTGCCTCTTGCGGTTCCCTCATGAAAAGATCGTTGTACGATGCGAGCGATGGGGGAAGCGGAAGCGGAAACGGCTGGAGTTCTTGGTTTTTTTCCATCCCTGAAAATAGCGATTTGACAGGGAAAGAACATCCCAAATCTTGGAGTAGTTTGATTAAGCCAGCTGTTTGAGCTTGCCGAAAAACCTGTTAACTCTTCGCTTGTTTACACCTAGGTCTGAGTCTCCCACTCTGCTGCTGCTCCTGATCCAAACTCTGCTCCCATCGGCGTTTGGCTCTACCCATATTTTGACATCATCGATAAAAAAGAATACCCTGAATTCTGCATTTATCTCATAATTTATGACAGACATCTTTATGGCGCCCATCGACTTGAGAGTCTGTTGAATTAATCCCAAACCTTTGTCGACACCCTCTCGTATATCTATGAAATCGATGTGGCAATTAGGGGTAGAGGGACAAGGTTCAAATGGCAGTTTGCTGCCTTTGAAATAAATTTCTTGCTTCATGCAGCGTTTGGGATTTGGGTTGCATCTTATTGTCAAACTCGGTGATACGGTTCACATGCACATAAACCATAATTGGAGAATTCTCATTCCATGCAGACTATCATGCATTTATCATCAACAATGAGGGCAGTAGTATTTTTTGTGATTATATCAATGTTCTCGGGCTTTGGCAGTGTCATTGCTCAAAC
Organism: uncultured Chitinophagales bacterium; assembly: GCA_964629885.1. Lineage (GTDB taxonomy): Bacteria > Bacteroidota > Rhodothermia > Balneolales > CAYWCV01 > CAYWCV01. The sequence goes on from CAZVRJ010000036.1 coordinate 11,923, forward strand.
AGAGTCAGAAATGTACCCAGATCCAAAACCCTGCTGTGGCCTTTTATTGGGCGGTGGCGGTTTTGGAATCGGCTTAGGACACGTGCAGGAAATGACGGGGCTCCGCTTTAATTGGCGCGACGACGGTCTCAGAAAAGTAAATGGCGTGAACGTCACTTTCTGGGTACCTCGGGAGAATTACCTGTCGACAGTGAACGGCCTCAGTATTGGCTTGATTCCTGAAGCTGGCAGTATGAACGGCGTATCGCTGGGAGTACTGGGGGTGACGGGGAATAATATCCACGGTTTTTCGATGGGCCTGCTTGGTGTTGGTGCCGTAGATGATATTCGTGGTGTATCGATCGGAGGACTCGGTGTCGGATCGAACAAGCGATTGAGTGGTATTAGCATAGCAGGATTCGGAGTTGGTGGCCGCGACTACATCAGAGGTATATCGTTATCTGGTGTGGGCATCGGTTCGGGTGGTCCAATAAGCGGAATCAGTCTGGCTGGCGTTGGAATCGGAGCGGGTGGTGACATGAAAGGCATCAACATGGCAGGCATTGGTATAGGCTCCGGTGGCAAGATGACAGGTATAAACGTAGCCGGAATTGGAATTGGTGCTGCCAATGGGATGTCAGGTATAAACGTAGCTAGCGTTGGAATAGGCACCGGTGGACCTATGACAGGTATCAACATTGCAGGATTTGGCATGGGAGCAGACGGTTTGGCGGGTATAAATCTTGCCGGAATCGGTATTGGTGGAGGCGACTACATGACAGGAATATCGGCAGCCGGCATTGGCTTGGGTAGTAGTGGACCTATTACTGGCGTAGCATTTGCGGGTATAGGGATGGGCGCAGGCAGTGGAATTACCGGTGTATCCCTGTCGGGCATCGGAACAGGATCGGGGGGCACCATGCGTGGAATTCACGCCGCTGGCATTGGGATCGGCTCACGCGAAATTGAGGGTGTGTCATGGGCTGGTATAGGCATCGGGTCGAGCAGCATAAGAGGTCTTGCGATGGCCGGAGTTGGGATTGGCAGCGCTGACTTTACAGGCATCGGATTGGCTGGTGTAGGTATAGGGGGAGCCAACTTGAAGGGTGGATTTGCCGCACCTGTCATCATCGCCGACAATTTTCAAGGTCTAGCGCTTGCGCCAGCATTTTCGCACATCCACAACTTGAATGGTTTCGTAATTGGTCCTGTAAACCTTGTTCGCTGCGGTGGCAAGAAGATAGTCAACGACGATAATTTGATCCGTTGCGACGATACCATCAGTAATGGCATCCAAATTGGATTGTATAACTACGCAAGAAGAATGGGCAAAGGCATGCAGTTTGGGTTGATCAACCATGTGCGTAGCAATCGTAAAGGGTTGCGAGTGCTGCCGGTCTTTAACCGTAAGTTTGAGTAAGTACTACATCCCCTAACTAAGCGCCTGAATGCAACCTGCATCACAACATAATACAGACAAACGCTCGACGACGATGTCCGACCAGGACACCCGCGATGTGATGCGCGCACAGGGTGGCGACCAGCTAGCGTACAAAGCAATCTACGATCGTCACATGGCTGGGCTATTTCGTTTCTTGACCCAGTTTTCGGATGACCGCGATCTCATAGCAGACTGGGTGCAGATGGCATTTATAAAGGCATTCCAAAATTTGGACCGATTTGAGGGAAGGGCAGCATTCAAAAGCTGGTTATTCAGAATCGCGCTTAATGAAATGAAGCAGACCTTCAGAAGTGCACATCGGGAACCAGAATATGTGGATGAAGATCAGCTTTACTCTTACTCCGACCAGCGCAGTTCTCCAGCCGACTGGATTACGCTTAAAGACAAGATTCGCCGACTGCCAGACCGGCAGCGTATCGTTTTCCTGATGTTTGAAATCGAGGGCTTTTCGCACGCCGAAATTGCAAAAGTGCTCAACATAACCGAAAGCAGTTCAAGATCGATTTTGACCCGTGTCAAAATCCAACTTCGACAATCATTGACAGATCTATGAAAAATCCTTTTTACACAACCGACGAGCATCCATCAAGTTCGGAATCCGACATCATCTGGAATGCCATCGAACCCAACATTCCGAAGGTGACACGTCGATCTGCCGTAATCATCGATTGGCGCAGTTTTATCTACGGAAATGTGGCAGCTCTGATGATCCTCTTCTCGGGTATTGGTGTCTACAGTGTGGTAGGAACTGATACAGCGACTCGAGGCGACCGTATCGACCTGGCCTACGAACAAGCTATGAATACACTAGTTAGTGTGAGTCCAGAATTGCTTGATGGTGCCCCAGAAGACAGGAAGGCTCGATTGGAAAACACCATCCTTGATATTGAGGATATCGACAGGGTCATAAATGAGATCCGCGACGACATGCTCATTAATGGAACATCTGAAATCAAACAGAGACAGTTACGACAAATGTATGCCATGAAAATGGACTATCTCAAAGAACTTTTATTGAACGGGGAGGTTAATCTCTAATGCGGTTTTACTCAAAATTTATCGCCATTTCATTTGCCAGTCTTTTGCTAGCTGGGCAAGCATCTGCGCAGCAAGAGGAACTAGTCACAGTAAGAGATAATGGCACCCACATTTTACCCGCATCGAAGACGTTGACGGTGCGGAACATCCGCAGTATGAAATTGAATGTGGTTACCGGATCAGGACAGCAAATCTCATATACAGCGAGCATTACTGCCAATAAAATGGGAATGGAACGTCACTTTGGTGACGGAAAGCTGAAATATTCGGTGGTTGACCAAGCGGGAATATTGGAATATAAGCCCACACCGCAACCAGAACGCCGCGAAGAGAGCTGGCTTAAGTCGCTGTTTACCAAAGAGGTACGTTACGACGCAAAGGTCGATCGTGCTGAGATGACGCTAACTGTACCCGACGATATATTGCTTACCATCAACAGTCAGTACTCCGATATATCTGTCGGTGGACTCAAACGGGCACTTAGTGTAGTTGGGCGTAATGGGGCCGTGAATGTGAAAGATCATTTTGGCGATCTCCGGATTGACAATTTATTCGGGAATGTGAGCATCTCAAACATACGTGGCGATGCTCATGTCGCTAGCCGATCAAGCAGGGTCACAGCCGACAACATCGATGGAAGATTCGGTTTAACTGGGCAAAGCATCGATTTCAGGGGTACGAAACTGCTCTCAGGAGCCAGTATCGATAACCACCGGGGGAAGAATAACGTATCGGAGGCTGAAACGGAAATACGGATCAACTCGAACTATGGTGAAATTCAACTCTCGCAGGTGAATGGCATAGCGACCATAAGCAGTCAGTATCCGTCAAAGATACAAGTTGACCGAGTGGATGGCCTTCGAGCGAATATCGAGCGTGGCGAAATCAACATCAGTAACTCGGGTGCGACCATAGGTGTGTCGGTGACTGGAAAATATGCGAAGGTAACTGGATCGGACATCAAAGGGTTCCTTACCATTGAGGGGGAGCGAAATACGATAGATTTCTCCTCGGTAGATCGAGATGCTATGATTCGAAACACATATGGGTCGATAAAGCTTGATGGCGCCAAACAACAGGTAACGCTCACAGGGAACAACAACACCATAACCTTGAGCAACATAACTGGCGACAGGGTTGATATCGATCAAAGCCGATCCACAATCAACGCGGAATTTCCTGGTGGAATCCGCAGACTTTCGATCACAAACAACAATGGCGACATCGAGTTAGGCTTAGGATCGAGTTTCGCGGGAAGGTACACATTACGGAACGAGGAAGGCCTCATTCAGCACAATCTTGGGACCAGTTTGTTTAGTGAACAAGTATCGACAGTACGTGAGGTAACTGGTGGTAATCCCAACTCCCAGAGTGAATTACGCATTGTGAACCGAAATGGAAAACTGATCGTCAAGAAGCAATGATGACGGGCTCTAAATGTGACAGAAGCTCGTCAGGGTTAGTTGCTACGGTGAAATAAGGTTTAGGGTGTTGTCGGACAAATCCCTTTATTTCAGCCTCGCCAAGCATGGTCAGCAAGTTATCGAAATAGCCGTTCACGTTGTAGACAACAACGGGCTTATCCATGATTCGAATCTGTTTCCACGTAATCACCTCAAGCAGTTCTTCGAAAGTGCCATAGCCGCCTGGGAGTGCAATGAACGCATCAGCTAACTCTGCCATTTTAGCCTTTCGCTCGTGCATGCTCATGGTTATGATCAGTTCTGTGAGTCCGACGTGAGCAATTTCCCTTGATGCGAGGCTCTCGGGTATCACACCGGTAACCTGTGCGCCATATTCGAGGAAGGTATTCGCAACAACGCCCATTATGCCGATGGATGCTCCACCATACACAAGATTGAATCCATCGATGGCAAGACGGGTGCTTAAATTCTTGGCGGCATTGGCATAAATTGGGTCACCACCCATCGATGATCCGCAGTAGATGCAAACGGTCGGTTTTGCCATTCGTTCAGACCGTGGATTTCATCATGCGGTGAACAATGGAGTCGAGTTTGTTGAGCGTGTTGTCGATCTCCTCGGCTGTGTTGTGTTTGCCGATACTCATACGAAGGCTTGATTTCGCGGTCGGGGTTACCATGCCCAGGGCAAGAAGAACGTGCGACGGTTCTACGGCACCCGATGTGCAGGCTGAACCGTTAGAGACGCAGATGCCCTCGATGTCGAGATTGAGCAGCAGCATTTCGCCGTCGAGTGCCTTCTCTTCGTCGAGTGGGAAGCTCATGTTGACAATATAATAACACCCATTTTCCATGCACCCATTAAATGAGATCATGGATCCAAAGCGATCTTTGAGACCAAAGACGAGCCTGTCTTTGAGAGCTTCGATGTGAGTGCGATTCTGCTCCATTTCAATGTTGGCCAGTTCCATTGCTTTTGCAAGCCCAATGATGCCGGGAACATTAAGGGTGCCCCCACGCCGACGGCGCTCCTGCGAACCACCTTCCATCCAAGGTTTCCATGCGGCGCCATTTCGTACGAACATGGCACCTACGCCCTTTGGTCCATAAATTTTGTGGGCGCTGATACTCAGAAAGTCGATGCCAATTTCACGGACGTTGATCGGATATTTGCCCACGCTTTGAACGGTGTCTGAGTGGAACATCACATTCCGGCTGCGGCAGATCTTGGCGATATCCCCGATCGGATTAATGGCACCGATCTCGTTGTTCACGTGCATAAGTGTGACTAATGCGGTTTCGTCCGTGATTGCGTCAGCAACCTGAATCGCATCTACACAGCCCGATGGTATCACGTTGAGGTATGTGGCAGTTACACCCTCCGACCGAGCATATTGTATCGGATGGAGCACCGCGTGATGCTCAACACGCGATGTAATCACATGTTTCTTGCCGGTTGCCTTTAACACACCCTTGATAACACTATTGTCGCTCTCCGTACCACCACTGGTAAAAATGATTTCTGCTGGTTCAGCATTCAGGATGGCTGCGATTTTCTCGCGAGCCTCCTCCACTGCAACAGTTGCCTGTCTCCCCATGGTATGTATAGAGTTGGCGTTACCAAAGTTATCTCTCAAGAAAGGTAACATGGCATCGAACACCCGAGGGTCGAGTGGTGTAGTTGCGGCGTTATCCAAATAAATCATGTTCATCCTTTGGATGGTCGACATAAATAGGAATCGCAAAGATACATCTTTTGAATTATTGATGTTTAATGCGAGGCATTTCAATTGGAATTTATCCCGAATGAGCAATCAAAAGCGTAACTTACTCTGTCAACGATTCTAAAATTATACAATTGTCAACATGGCCAAACGAACAATCGAAGATTTGAACCCAAAAGGGAAGTCGGTGGTAATGAGGGTGGATTTTAACGTACCAGTTAAAGATGGGGTAATAACCGACGACACGCGCATACGCGAAGCGCTGCCAAGCATAAATTACGTTTTAAAAGGCGGGGGCAAACTTGTGTTGCTCTCACATTTGGGAAGACCTAAAGGTGCACCCGATTCCAAGTATAGCCTACTTCCTGTTGCAAACTACTTAAAGGAAAAACTCTCGACAAAGGTCATATTCGGTGCAGATTGTGTCGGACCATTGGCACAAGAGGCTATAGCCCAAGCTGACTACGGCGAGGTTGTCTTGCTCGAGAATGTACGGTTTCATGCAGGTGAGACCGAAAACAACACTACCTTCTCGAAAGATTTGGCAGAACTCGGCGACGTTTTTGTAAACGATGCCTTCGGTAGCAGCCACCGGGCACACAGTTCTGTTGCCGGTATAACAGACTATCTGCCATCCTACGCCGGTTTTCTTTTACAGAAAGAAATACGATACTTAAACGACGCCATCCTGAATCCAACACGCCCGTTTGTGGCTATTTTGGGCGGCGCTAAAGTATCAGATAAAATTGGTGTGATCGAAAATCTGCTCGACAAAGTCGACACGATCATTGTAGGTGGTGGCATGACCTACACCTTCTACAAAGCATTGGGGATACCGATCGGAAACTCTCTGCTCGAAGAAGACAAGGTAGAATTAGCGGCCGAGCTCCTTCGCAAGTCGGAAGAGGCAGGTGTTGAGATTCTGCTACCTGTCGATTCGGTTGTTGCCAACGCATTCGATAATGACGCAGAGCGCAAGGTTGTTAGTCAGGACGGCATCGAAGATGGATGGATGGCACTTGATATCGGTCCTGACACGATTGAGCTCTACACGAGTCGTATTTTGGATGCAAAGACAGTGATTTGGAATGGTCCAATGGGCGTTTTCGAAATGTCGAACTTCGCAGACGGCACTCTTGCAGTCGCCCAGTCGTTAGCAGAAGTTACAGCCATGGGTGGAACCACGATCATTGGTGGGGGGGATTCTGCGTCCGCAATCAACAAGGCTGGACTTGCCGACAAAGTAAGCCACGTTTCGACAGGAGGAGGCGCAAGCCTCGAATATTTGGAAGGTAAAGGATTACCAGGAATCGATTGCTTGACGGACAAATAATACTGATTAGATTAAACAAAAAAGGCTGCATATGCAGCCTTTTTCATTTATAATCGATTTTTAGTCGCGATAGAAAAATACTCGGTTGTTTTCTGAGTCTTTTCCACTCTTAATTTTGATGCCCGTTTCACGGTTGTACGTGTAAACGATATTACGGATGGAGTTCAACTCCTTAACGTCAGTAAATGTAACTTCAAGAGCCTGTCCACCAGATGTCAAATTGCCAAGGCTTTCAACGAGTTGACGAAACTTGGATGAACGTCTTTTAGATACACGAATCTTCTCGCGATTTACAAATTTGAGATTCATAATAATTATGTGTGTGTTGTTGGGTTACATGAATGTACAAAGATAAGCATCTTTATTTAAACATGTAACTTAAGTTCGAATCTAAATGTTCCTATATATCAGTATGAAATTGATATATCAATCCTTTTCATTAAAAAAAAGCCTCTGCAGGATATGCAAAGGCTTTCAATTTTATCGTAACTAGCGAGAGCAATACTACGGCACTTGAACGGTGTTCAGAATGCGCTCAACTAGATCCTCGCTCGTAATATCTTCGGCCTCAGCTTCATAGGTAGGTATCACACGGTGGCGCATTACATCCATAGCAATTTTACGAACATCTTCAGGTGTAACGTAAGCTCTATGATCCATGAACGCCGATGCTCTAGCGGCAAGGTTCAGGTTGATCGTAGCACGTGGCGACGCCCCAAAACCAATGAGCGGTTTGAGATCCGATAATTTGTACTTCTCTGGATAACGAGTGGCAAATACCAAATCAATGATGTACTGTTCAACCTTTTCGTCGATGTATATATCGTTGATTACTTTACGAGCCTCGATGATCGTTTTGGCATCTGTGACCGGAGAAAGCTCAGCTTTTTTGCCGGTGCGAGCCATCCTACGCATTATCTGGAGTTCGTCGATCTCGGTTGGGTAACCAATCTTGATCTTGAGCATGAAACGGTCGACTTGTGCTTCGGGAAGGGGATAGGTGCCCTCTTGCTCGACGGGGTTTTGTGTAGCTAGAACCAAAAACGGTTCTTGAAGCTTGAAGGTTGTCTCCCCGATGGTAACCTGACGTTCCTGCATGGCCTCGAGCAATGCGCTCTGCACTTTCGCGGGGGAACGGTTAATTTCGTCGGCTAGGATAATATTCGAGAAGATAGGACCCTTCTTCACTGTGAACTCGCCCGCCTTCTGGTTGTAGATCAGCGTCCCAACAAGGTCGGCCGGTAGCAAGTCTGGTGTGAACTGTATACGCTGAAAACCTGTAGAGATTACCTGGGCAAGCGACGATACCGTTAATGTCTTGGCCAAACCTGGTACACCTTCGAGCAAAACGTGTCCATCGGCCAATAATCCGATCAACAGTCGGTCAACCATATATTGCTGACCTACAATGACTTTGTTCAACTCAGCCGTTACGTCGTCAATGAAACTGCTTGCATTTTCAATACGCTCGGTTAGCGCTTGCATGTCTACCTTCGAGCTGTGCATACGAAATAAATTAGATTTCTGGGTTAATCCCTGTCAGATGCGTTATCTTTGCAACTTAAAAAATGATGGAAGGCGAATATACTAAATGGAACTGTGGGAATCATTTTTATTGGGACTTATTCAAGGAATAACTGAATTTCTTCCCATTAGCAGCTCTGGTCATCTAGTGCTTGGCCAGCACTTTTTAGGTCTTCAAAACGATGGAGGAATCACCTACGAGATCGTAGTCCACTTTGGATCGTTGGTCAGCATCGTGATTTACTACCGCAAAGAGGTGATGCAATTGATCTACAGTGCATTCGGGATGCTTGCAAAACCAAGATTACTGCTTAAGCCTTCTGAATTATCGGTAGATCAGCAATTAGTAGGCTTAATTCTAATAAGCATGATCCCCGCATTACTAGTTGGACTTTTCCTAAAATCGTCGATCGAATCAGCTTTTGAGTCGCCGGTTTGGGTCTCTGCCATGCTTTTGGTAACCGGCACGCTTCTACTGTCGACAAAGTTTGCAAAAAAGGGAACAGAGGCAGTTGGAATTAAGCATGCAATAGGGATGGGATTGGCGCAGGCAGTTGCGATATTGCCAGGTATTAGCAGGGCTGGTTCAACCATTGCCATAGGGCAGCATCTTGGCTTTAAAAAGGAGGACTGTGCTCGGTTTTCGTTTTTGATGGTGATTCCAGTAATTGCCGGGGCCATGATTCTGGAGTTGAGTGAACTTGGAAGTTCGGGTGCATCGGTTGATGTACCCGTGCTGGTCACTGGATTTCTGACATCCGCAGTATCGGGTATTATTGCGTTGTCGTTCCTTATCCATGTCATTAAGAATTTCGGAATTCACTGGTTTGCAATCTATTGCTATGCTCTCGGATTATTTGGTTTGTGGTATTTTTTAGCTTGATGGTTGCCGTAGCCACGAAATAATGCTACCTTTACCATCTGAAAAACCATCGATAAAAGCATGCTGACAACCTACCTGTTTTTCTTTTTCGCCATTCTAGCCATCGCCTCGGCGCTTGCTATGGTATTCAACAAGCACACAGTTAACAGTGCCCTGTTTCTGGTGTTGAACTTGTTGTCTTTGGCAGGCATATACCTGCTTATGGAGGCTCAGTTCCTCGCTGTCATCCAAGTATTGGTGTATGCAGGAGCTATAATGGTGTTGTTCTTGTTCGTTATCATGCTTTTGAACCTCGAAAGCGAAGCGAATCTTTTCAATTCGATCGCTGTCAAGGAAGTCGTGGTCGTGCTACTAAGCGCAGCCATATTGGCACAGCTGATGTACTCGATCAGCGACTGGTTTAACTTAGCAGGCAATAACCCAATCGCATTGGGTGAACTTGGAACGGTTGAGGCTGTCGGCGATGTGCTATACACCACTTACTTGCTTCCGTTCGAGGTTACCGCAATACTACTCACTGCCGCCGTAGTTGGCGCATTGGTCATCGCACAACGTAAAATTCATCTAGAAAAATGATTTCTGCTGAATGGTATCTGGCATTGAGTGCCATCCTCTTCACCATAGGTGTTCTTGGTGTTCTAACACGCAAGAATGCCATCGTGATGTTTATGTGCGTCGAAATGATGCTCAACGCCGTCAATTTGAGCTTGGTCACTTTCAGTGGCTGGCACAACGACATCAACGGCCTCATCTTGGTATTCTTCTCACTATGCGTGGCCGCAGCCGAAGCCGTGATTGGCTTGGCTATTATCATTGCCATCTTCCGGAACAACCTAACCATTGATCTAAGCAGAATCAATTTGCTGCGTTGGTGAGCGAGACGCGAGAGCAACTGCAAGAGCAAGAGCAACTGCAAGAGCAACCATCTGTTAGCTTGAGTGCATCTTTGACTCGACTTCAAGCGGGTTGTACTCAATGCCTATTATTACTCTTGGCTCTTATGATGCAAGTGTAGAGTATAGCCGCAAGTTCGTCCGACTCACGATAGAGATTCAACAATTCGGGCTTGAAACTTTCATAGGCTTCAATTAGTAGCTCAATACTTTGTTTCGATTCCTTAATCTCTTTTTAATGCGATTCTCGTTTTGTGTACATAATCGCGGTCAGATTCTGCACCACTTGCTTCAGCACAGTTTAAAGCCGCCGAAGATGAACTCCTCAAGAGCTGTCTTACCAAATGCTCATTCAAATAGGTGAGTTTCATATTGCTAGCTATTTGAATCACTCGGATTGAAAATTTTGATAGACGATCGCCGATTTTCATTTTTCCTACTAATCTTAGGTTCAAATATCTGTTGCATACTTATTAGATCCATGAGATTCGAATTCCTTACGCTGTAGCAAAAAAAAAGTCCAAAGTTTTTCAACCTTGGACTTTCTTCATTTACAATTACCAGCAAAATTGCTCTTGCTCTTGCTCTTGCTCTTGCTCTTGCTCTTGCTCTTGCTCTTGCAGTTGCTGTTGCAGTTGCTCTCGCTTCTCGCTCAGCTAAAGAAAATGAACGACATGATCACGAAGAGTGGTACGAGGATGGCAACAGACCACACCATGAAACCAAAGAAGCTAGGCATTGGAATGCCGGAGGTCTCGGCGATGGATTTCACCATGAAATTCGGCGCATTGCCAATGTACGACATGGCACCCATGAACACTGCTCCGCAGGATATGGCGGCCAGTGTGGATACCTCTGATAGCAATTCGGGCAAGTTGGCTTGTCCACCTGCCGTGTTGAAGAACACCAAGTAGGTCGGAGCATTGTCGAGGAACGCCGACAAAAGTCCAGTGATCCAGAAGTACGCCAGGTTGTTTTCCTCGCCGTTCGGGAGTGTCACAAGATCTACGATGAATCCGAGCGATCCGCTAGTGCCAGCCTTGAGGATGGCAATGGCAGGCACGATAGTGATGAAAATGCCTGCAAACAGCTTTCCGACTTCTTGGATTGGGAACCAGTCGAATCCATTCGCCATACGGCTTTTAATGTCAGTAATCTTCCAACTCACATAGCTCAAAACTAGCAGGGTGAAGTCGCGGAGCAGATTCTCATAAGGAAGATCAATGCCGTAGATGTGGATCTGACCAAGCTTGACAAAGCCTGAGAACAATACGGCGCCAATCACGCCTAGTAACAGTAACAAGTTTACACTACCCTCAACTGCAAGCTTCTCGGACGATGGCTGACGCTTGCTTTGGTCTTCCTTCTTATATAGAATGGTGTCCCAGATGTAGTAGATTGGCAACAGGAACACTACCAAGAAGAGCATTTCTGGGAGCATGTGAACCGTGGTCCAGAAGAATGGAACACCCTGCAGGAAGCCTAAGAACAGGGGAGGATCGCCAAGTGGTGACAATGATCCACCGATGTTAGCCACCAAAAAGATGAAGAACACGATGGTGTGCACTTTCTTTTGACGCCAAGAATTCGCGTTGATGAGCGGGCGAATCAGCAACATGGCGGCTCCGGTTGTCCCCATCCATGATGCCAAAATGGTACCTACAACTAAAATACCCGTATTTACCAAGGGGCTACCAGAAAGGGTGCCTACTAACCTCACGCCACCCGAAATGGTGAACAGTGCTAATAAAAGGATGATAAATGGGAAGTATTCAAGCAGATACACGTGAAGTACTTCATATAATGTCACTGAGTAACCATGGAAAATTACCATAGGCACCAAGATCATCACTGCCCAGAAGGCTGAGATTTTTCCAAAGTGATGATGCCAAAAATCTGGGGCTGCCAGAGGGAAGATGGCAATAGACAATAAAATACCTACGAAGGGAAGTACCCACCACAGGTTTAGGTCGGATCCATCAAGTCCCATACCTTCAGCGGCAAGTGCGGGTGATGCCATCAATAGCATCATCAACAGCACCGAAACCGCGGTGGCAAATTTGCCGAAGATTTTGTTCACGTTAGACTCCAGTTTAATTGGGGTTAAATTATTAAGGTAAAAGCCTTTAATCGTCTCGAAATACCTGCCTGTTTAGGTCAAATAGGTGAGGTAGTATAGCATACAGTCGCATAAAATAGGGAATTCCATTGTATCGGCTAAAAAAATCGGATTAAAAAGAAGTTAAATCGTATGTGTCACAATTGTGTTTTCTTTAACAAGAATGGCTTTCGGTTGGGTCGTTTTTTCGTATCTTTGTCCGATATTTTGCCGTTACATACTTGTGTGGCGGTCGGTTCTGCTCTATCGGCACGGTGCACTCGCTACGTGTCGGAACCTAATCAATTGATGCTCTGATGGATTCATTATCCGGATTTTTACCCTATTTAGTCGCGCTACCGCTACTCGGATTCCTGATTAACGGCGTTCTGGGACTCGCCTTCGAGGGTTACAGAAAGCAGAAACCGCTCATTGGCTACATAGCCACTATGAGCGTGTTCTTACCGTTTGTCATAGCGGTGTACTTGTTCATGAACATGAGCGCCGACCAAAGCATCTACATCAAACTCTTTACATGGATGGAGGCGGGCACGTTCTCTGCCGATATATCCTATAGGATCGACTCGCTCTCGATCATCATGGTGATGTTTGTTACGGGCATCGGCTCGCTCATCCATCTCTATTCGATGGGCTACATGAAGGATGACGAAGGTTATTACAAGTTTTTCGCCTATCTGAATCTCTTCATTTTCGCCATGCTCAACTTGGTAATGGGAAGCAACTTGTTGATTCTGTTCCTCGGATGGGAAGGCGTAGGGGTATGTTCGTACCTCCTCATTGGGTTCTGGTACAAGGATATGGAGAAGGCGATTGCAGGCAAAAAGGCATTCATCTACAATCGTATCGGCGACTTTGCCTTCCTGATCGCCACTTTCATGATCTTCCGCCAAATTGGCAGCCTTGAGTTCACCGACATCATGGCGAACTTAGATCTCATCTCATCAGATCAAGGTTTCTGGATCGGCCTCCTTTTCTTGATCGGTGCAACGGGCAAAAGCGCGCAGCTTCCACTTTTCGTTTGGCTACCCGATGCCATGGCTGGTCCTACACCGGTTTCGGCACTCATCCACGCCGCAACAATGGTTACATCCGGCATTTACCTGGTTTCCAGGATGTCGTTTTTGTACGTTACATCTCCCGAAGTAATGATGGTGATGGCTGTAGTTGGTGGCTTGACGGCCATAGTGGCAGCTACGATTGCCATCACACAGTACGATATCAAGCGTGTTCTGGCCTATTCGACCGTGTCGCAGCTAGGATTTATGTTCCTCGCTCTTGGTTCGGGCGCTTTCACTGCCGCCATGTTCCACGTCGTTACACACGCATTCTTTAAGGCCTGCTTGTTCCTTGGCTCCGGCTCAGTGATCCACGCCATGCACCATGTGGAGCATGAAC
>CAZVRJ010000037.1:0-2504 GCA_964629885.1 uncultured Chitinophagales bacterium
TCACAAAACTGTAATCGATAAGGGTGTCGTCGCTCATGAGCACGGCATCGGCTGGTATGAGCTCTTGGTTTCGGATGATTAGACGATCGCCAACAGCAACATCTGCCACTGGAATGGCCTGTTCCAAACCGTCACGCTTGGTAGTGACTGCTACGGGGAAATAGGATTTATAGTCACGGTCGAAGGACAGCTGCTGCCAAGTGCGGTTCTGGAAAAATCTGCCGACAAGCATGAAGAATACGATGCCTGACATGGAGTCGAAGAAACCGGTGCCGGTACCTGTACTATAATCCCACATGCTTCTCAGAAAGGTGACGCCAACTGCCAGTGCGATTGGAAGGTCGATGTTCAAATACCTACCCCTTAAACCCTTCCATGCGGAGATGAAGAACTCGTTAGCCGAGTAGAATACAACGGGGATACTAAGTAATGCACTCAGACCCATGAATATCTGATGCAGCTGTTGGTCCTGTGTGAATGCTCCCTCGGCAAAATAGTCGGGAAGACTGAGCATCATGATGTTGCCGAAACAGAATCCGGCGATGCCAATTTTATATAGTGCTGTACGGTTGCTTTTGGTGTTGTCTTCTTTGGTAGCCTCTGCCTGCGAAAAGCTGGGTTCGTAACCGATTCGCGCCATCCACTCAACCACATTGCGGAGGGTTGTTTTATCGGCGTCAAACTCCACGCTCACCTTTCGCGATGGGAAATTTACTGTGCTACGGATGACACCCGCATCGAGACGACTCAGGTGTTCGAGTAGCCATATGCACGAACTGCAGTGCATTACCGGCACCGATAGTGTAACGTGACGCCTGTTTCCCTGGCTGAATTCGTACAACGGGGAGGCCAGTTCCGGTTGGTCAAGCCAGGCGAATTTGCCGCTCAGCGTGAGCGTATCGGGCGACGTGCCGGGGTTTTGGTCGATCTGGTAGTAGGTGCACAGGTCTGTTTCGTTCAGGATTCGAAACACAGAGCGGCACCCATCACAACAAAACGACTTGTCGCCCTCCGTGATAACCCCCTCCTGGCAATCATCACCACAATGGTAACATTTAACCTCTTCGGCAATCATGCGTGCGGATCTGTGCTGTCCTCTTGAACTTTGTTTGTATCCTCGATTTGGAGCAATTTGGGAAACAAAATGTTGTTCTCCAAATAGATATGTTGCATCAGGTCGTATTCGAACTCATTTAACACAGCAAGACACAGACGGATCTGCACGCAAGCGTCGTCGGGTGCCGTAAAATTGTTCGTCAACTTCCGAATTTGTGCCATAGTGTCGGTGTACTGTCTGTGCTCGCGACGCATTTGTTGAAGCACGCTGTTTAGCAGCGGCATACTTTGCACGGATTCTGACATCCGCTGGCTGATGTAAGGGAAAAGCACGAACTCCTCTTTTCTCAGATGGCTCGACAAGTCGTCGACCAGCCTCTGAAATAGTCCACTTACTGCCTGCAGCTCCTGTTTCATGGAACTGTCCATTTCACGGACACGGGCAAGTTGGGTCGCCAGAATTGGACCAAGACTGCGCACTTGGGCATGGTACCGACCTGTAATGAACTCGGTTAGGCAAGACGGGTCGAGTTCATTGAATGATATGTGTTGGTATGGGCTCATGGTAGATTTTCAGGTTACATTGTAATATCACCTGAAATGCAAGGCGTTACCAATGACCGCAATCAACGATGAACATGACATATATCATGTTTTCGTACGTTAACACCCAGCTATCCATTGATCGCATCCTCCAAGTTCAGTACATTACAACATAATAGGTCAGGTTAGAATTTACGCCTTCTCATGCCGAAACCCGCATTCGCACACCCCCAGTGTCATCATTGCGAATCCAGACATAAGTCTATATTCTGTGATTTGCATTCCGAAGAGTTAGCCGAACTCGAGTACGCAAAAGGGTGCACAAATTATAAAAAAGGCCAGCTGATTTTTGGCGAACATGGTTGGCCCCTGGGTTTGTACTGCATCAATTCCGGGAAGGTAAAACTGTCGCAGTCGGGTGCCGACGGCAAAGACCAAATCATCCGTCTGGCTAAAGATGGCGATGTCTTAGGTTATAGAGCTCTTCTGAGCGGCGACCGATACAGCAACTCCGCCACTGCTTTGGATGATTCCAATGTCTGTTTTATCCCAAAAGAGGTGTTCTTCAAGCTGATCGAAAAGAATGCGTCGCTATCACTTCAGGTCATGCGCATGCTCAGCGAAAACCTTAAAAACGCACAGCAACGTATTACAGACATGGCTCAAAAGCCAGTACGCGAGCGTTTAGCAGAAGCGCTTCTGTTCTTGAAGGAAACGTACGGCTTTGAGGAAGACGGGATCACCCTCAATGTTCCGGTTTCGCGCGAAGACCTTGCCAATATGGCTGGTACTGCCACGGAGACGACCATCCGGCTGCTCTCCGATTACAAGCAGGAAGGCTTAATAGAATTGCCTGGTCGAAAAATCAAGCTCACAAATTTGCCAAAATTGGTCAAAGTCGCCAA
>CAZVRJ010000037.1:2604-25549 GCA_964629885.1 uncultured Chitinophagales bacterium
CGTTTGCCCTTAATGCCACCTAAAACCGCCAGTTGCTGAAATGATACTTCAACACACATGGCGAGCTCGAGAGAGGCGATTTCTTCGTCTTTTAAATTGCGCGGTATCTTAAGAAGATCATCTTCATGAAATGTGTTGTACTGAGCATAGAAGCCCTGTCTCGGTTTGCCTGTATCGCGCCAAGCAGCAACGCGATCACCCACTTTGAGGTTTTTGACTCCTTCGCCAATTACAGACACCTCGCCCACGGCCTCATGACCCGGCTGCCCGAGAAGATATGGGTACTCGAGTACCATACCGGGGAACATGGGTTTACCACCGAGAATATGCATATCCCAATGTGGACAAGTAGTGACGCCCGTCACCTTTACAAGCACTTCGCCCTGTTGGGGCTCAGGTGTATCGGTGTCGGTCCAAACGGCTTTACCGGGCTCGAGAATTTGAAGGATTTTCATGATTATTGAGCAGTTTGTCAAATTATCGGGATGCTGGCCAGTCGAGTACCACACCCAAAACGGGTTCCCGCTTTGATTCGATGAGTTCCCAAGCAGTTGAAGCATCTTCCACCATAAATCGGTGTGTGATCAAATCGAGTGTATTGAGTTTACCTTCGGTGATCCACTGAATCGTTTCATCCATGCGTTTAGCTGTAGCACCCGATACCAAATCGAATGATATTTCGTAGTTACGGAAGTCCTGCAACGCCGTTTGGATGTTCACATCACCCGACGGCTTATAGAAACCAGCAACAACAATATGACTGTTACGGTTCATTCGGGGAAGCCAAGCATACATCGAAGGTACACTACCCACTGTTTCGACGAGAACTTGAACTTTCCCCAGATTTAATGCGTCAAATGAAGATGTGCCATAATCGCTGGGGCCCTTGATCGTATGTGCATAGGGCTTGGCCTTATTCAAGCGGTTGTCGTGCTTGCCAACCATCACAACGGTAGCCCCCCTTTGCTTCAAGGTCTGGGCCGCCCATTGGCCCACGAGTCCGTCACCGATCACGACGGCCACCTGCCCAGGCTCGATGTGTGGACGATTGCCACAATTGTAACCGACCTGCGTAAGGACTAAACCCGACACGGCCAAAGGATCGGTTCCTGCAGGGATCTTCATTACAGCACCCTTGTCGCACACAGAGGGGCTGATGTGACCTGCAAAGCGGTTATCGAACATGCCAGTTGCTTTACTCATCGATGCGAAAACCATTTCGCCTACTTCTAAACCAGT
This sequence comes from uncultured Chitinophagales bacterium, assembly GCA_964629885.1. Taxonomy (GTDB): domain Bacteria; phylum Bacteroidota; class Rhodothermia; order Balneolales; family CAYWCV01; genus CAYWCV01. The sequence goes on from CAZVRJ010000037.1 coordinate 3,844, forward strand.
AACGTTTGATCCCACAGAAAGAATACGGCCTACCTTTTGGTAGCCTGCAATCATTGGAAAAGGCATAGGGTCGCCGGGTTGCCAGGCTTCGTCGCCCGAAAGGCGCTCACCCCGAAGGAAGGATCCCTCCGTGCCGTTGCTAATCCATGAGTGGTATATTTCGATGACGACGTCGTCATCGCCCGGATCGGGCGAAGTAACATCCATAAACCGCACCTCGTTAGGTGCGGTGAAAACTACAGCTTTTGATCGCATGAAAATCGTATTGTCTGGAACATGATAGTGAGACTAAAATGCTACTTATGAATGTAAGGTTCAAGCAGAATCGTTTTCATTCAGTAAATTGTACTTTCACTACACCCCATCGTATTCGAATTGAGATGCACCATGAGACCTCCTCAAGGCTCGCTGAAGGAAAAGTTACATACCATCATTTATGAGGCAGACACAAGATCTGGCAGGTTGTTCGACCAGGTCTTACTTGTTGCTATTGCATGCAGTTTGATCGTAGTAATGCTCGACACGGTCGAGTCTGTTCATCGTCCATATGGGGTTTTGCTATATCGTCTGGAATGGTTTTTTACCATCTTGTTCACGTTGGAATATATCGGAAGAATTTTCGCGGTAACGTATCCCCGAAAATACATTTTCAGCTTTTACGGCGTTGTGGATCTGCTTGCGATCGTGCCAACGTACATAAGCATCTTTCTGCCAGGATCACAGTATTTGATGTCTGTTCGGGCACTGAGACTTATTCGAGTATTTAGAGTACTAAAGCTGACGAGGTATTTGGGTGAGGCGTCCGAATTGCGAAAGGCATTGCGCATGAGTCGTCCAAAGATCGTAGTATTCTTATTTGTGGTTCTGACGGTCACCATCATCAATGGTACGTTGATGTACCTTATAGAGGGACCATCTAACGGGTTCACTAGCATTCCGATGTCGATCTACTGGGCAATCGTGACGCTTACAACGGTTGGATATGGCGATATATCTCCTAATACACCCTTGGGTCAAATTTTAGCCTCATTCATCATGATTCTTGGCTATGGAATCATTGCCATTCCAACCGGTATTGTAACTAGTGAGATCACACGCTTACATCATGCCACACCAACAAATACCCAAGCCTGCCCATCCTGCAGCCGTGAAGGCCACGCCGACAATGCGGTTTACTGTAAATTCTGCGGCGAAAAACTGTAGCTCTCGTGTCTCACTACAGCCACCCTTTCTTTCTGCGGGTCGTGCCACCCAAACCTAGCACGCCTAACAGTCCGCGGGTAATTTCACGAGCGACGGTGTTGCCGATGGTTCGGCTAGCTCCCGTTCCGAGAACACTATCGAGCGAATTCGGCAATGGACGCGAACGCGTTCCGGTAGACCGTGGAGCCGATCGCTGTCTCATCCTCTCCTCCTCAAGGCGCGCTTTCTCCCACTGGGCCTGCATTTCGGCGCGCTGCTGGTCCTCGTGGGCAGCTTCCAATTTCTTGGTAATAATTTCGTGAGCACTCACTCGGTCGATAGTGCGCGAATACTTGTCTACAAGGCGAGAAGATCTCACCAGTTGGTCGATTTCGCCTTGTGTGAGGATATCCATTCTTGATTGCGGGGCACGCAGCATGGCATGAACCAAGGGCGTTGGGATGCCTTTTTCGTTCAAGGTTGTAACCAAAGCCTCACCAATACCAAGGTGTGTGAGCAACTCGTCGGTCTTATAAAATTCGGTGATGGGGAAATTCTCGGAAACAAGTTTGATGTTCCTTCGATCCTTGGCCGTAAATGCACGAAGTGCGTGTTGGATTTTAAGACCAAGCTGGGCGAGTACGGCATCAGGGACATCGGTGGGATCTTGAGTCACGAAATACACACCTACCCCCTTCGAGCGGATGAGTTTGATGATCGATTCAATCTGATTAAGCAATGCCCTAGAAGCCTCGCTAAAAATCAAATGGGCTTCGTCAATGAATATGACCAGCTTTGGACGGTCGGCATCACCCTGCTCGGGGAAGGTGGCGTAAATCTCAGCCAAAAGTTGGAGCATAAAAGTCGAGAACAACTTTGGCCTATCCTGTAGATCAGTAAGCCTCAGAACGGAAACGACACCTCGTCCACGATCGTCTATACGTAGCAAATCATCCACCTCGAAAGACGGTTCTCCAAAAAATAGATCCGCACCCTGTTGTTCAAGTTCGACGATCTTGCGCAAAATGGCCCCGATCGATGCCGACGATATCATTCCATATTCTTTCTCCAATTCAGCCTTGCCATCGCTATTTAGGTACTGAGTTACCCTCCGAAAATCCTGCAGGTCAAGCAGTGGCATGTCGTGGTCGTCGCAATACTTGAAAATCAAGGCTACCACACCACCCTGGGTATCGTTCAACCCTAGGATCTTCGAGAATAAAACCGGCCCAAACTCTGACACGGTTGCTCTCAACCGTACACCCGGCTCGTCGGAAAGTGTAAGAAGCTCTACTGTGCTGTGCGATGCAACAAATGGATCGCCAATCTTTTGGTGGCGTTCTTCGATTTTGGGATTTGTCTGAGCGGCTACCGCTATGCCGCTCAAGTCGCCCTTAATGTCCATCAGCAACGAGGGCACCCCGTGGTTGGCCAGCTGCTCGGCGAGAATCTGGAGTGTTTTTGTCTTGCCTGATCCGGTTGCCCCAGCGATTAGACCGTGCCTGTTCATCATCTTCAATGGCAGCCTGATTTGTGCTCCCGGCACCACCTCACCATCGAGTATGCCTCCACCAAGCAGGATGGATTCGCCTTTAAATGTGTACGATGAGATGATCTTGTCTCTGAATGTGTCGAGTAGGTTGCTCATGTCAGATAGTTTTTTAAATGATCGAGACTCACAGCATATTGTGGATCTTCAAGAAAATACTATAATTTGACCGTCAGATTAACAGTTCATTCCTAGATTTTAATTATGCGTCCATTGTTTGTGTGCCTTCTGGCGCTTCTAGCAGGTTGCTCAGCTAAAACGGAAACATCCATGTTTGGCGAGCTACCATTAACTGGAGAAGTCAAGCTCTATCAAGGTAATCCGACTATCCATATTAACGGCAAACCTCAGATCCCCTACATCTATGCATTGCCCGATATCCCCGGTGGACGATGGTCGTGGGAGGAAGTGCCCCAATGGAATATTCGTGAATTTTGCGATGCCGGAGTGAACCAATTCTACCTCGGAATCTTTTTCGAAGACATGTGGACTTCGGACGGCAACCTCGACATCAGTCGTGCACAAAAGCAAGTGCAAGGTGTGCAGGAAGTGTGTCCTGGTGCGGCGGTCTATCTGCGATTCCACTTCCACATGCCAGAATGGTGGCGAGATCAAAACATGGGTGAAATGACCGTATATACGGATGTTACCGAGTATCAAGTAGGAGTCGATTATGGTTTTAAGCGTCTCATCGACGACGATTTTCGGGCACAGCGCCGCGAGAGTCTAGCATCCGAAAAATGGATGGAAGATGCCACAAAGATGACGATCAAGTTCCTCGACGAGTTCAAGCGCACACCAGAAGGTGACTATTTGGCGGGTATTCATATTGCAGGTGCTGTATACGGTGAATGGCACTATTGGGGGTTCATGTACAACGAGCCGGATCAAAGCGAGGCCATGCATCGTTGGTTCAGATCATGGCTGAAGGAGACCTACGAATCGGACGCCAATCTGCAGGCGGCTTGGAACCGTAACGATATGACCATAGAGACTGCTCGTATTCCAGACATGGATGACCGTATTGCGAAAGAGGGAATTTTCCGCGAGCCAGTTTCAGAAAGATGGGTTGGAGACTACTACCGTGCGCAGCACGAACTGGTGACGAACAGAATTCTTCATTTCGCCGAGGTGGTTAAGACAAACTGGGATCGACCAATTATTGTAGGAACATTCTGGGGTTACTTCTTCTCCACATTTGGGCGCGAGGCAGCAGGTGGCCATTTAGATTACCACACTGTTCTGAAATCGCCCCATATTGATTTCGTGTCAGCACCGCAGGTCTATGAGCCGGAGGACCACCTGCCAGGGCATCCATACAGATCACGTGGATTGCTGCAGACCGTGAGGCTGCACGGCAAGGTATGGCTCGACGAAATGGATCAGCAACCAGTACTACTCAGTAAAGTATACGCAAACTACCAATCGGAGCTCGACAACAGTATCGCCGTGATGAAGAGAAATGTGCTTTGGAGCCTTGTAAAAGGTAATGGGCTTTGGTACTTCGACTTTGGTCCTGGTGGGGTTATCTTCGACAATCCGCTCCAAAGACATCGTGGCAAATATGGCTGGTGGGATCATCCCGACCTGATGAAAGATGTTGCCAGAATGCGGGAAGTGTACGAGACCAAATTGCAAGAGCCTTACCAGGTTGAGTCAGACGTCCTTTTTGTTTACGATACCGAGGTCTATTATCACACCTCATCAAGAAGATTTTCGGATGCCCTCTCTAACACAGCTGTTAATTGGGCAACTCTGGCTGCTTTCTACACGGGTGGATCGTTTGAGTCGGTTCACTTGAACGACCTTGCCGACATGGACTTAAGCCCCTTCAAGTTGATCGTGTTTGGCAACACCTACTTTTTGTCGACTGAGAAAATCGCCGAAATCAAAGCATTAGTAGCCAACAATAACAGACATATTGTCTGGTTTTATGCACCGGGGTACACCGATGGTGTAACCTTAGATGTGAACCGTATCAGTTTGGCAACCGGCATTACAATTACCCGAGGCCCCGACGCCTTCCCATTCCCACGTGTTTTACCAGACAGTACGATCATATCTGGTGCGAAACCATATGCATTGAAGACCTACTGGGGACGACCTGATACAACATTAAAACCAATGTTCATACCTCAGGATCCTGATATGTCTGTTTTGGCTCGTTTCAGTCATGACAGAAGCCCTGCGCTGGTCAAAAAAACGTTCGACAATCATACCTCTTGGTATGCGTCGTTCCCTGTAACCGATGCTTCGACGATGAGGCACATATTCAAGGAGGCAGGTGTTCACCTTTATACAGAAAATGCTGGTGATGTGATCTATGCTGGAAACGGGTTAGTACTGTATCACACAAAACGTGGCGGAGAACACAAGCTGACCTTTAAAAATGGTCAGACCGTCGTGTTGAACTTGCCCGAAACCCATGCCACAACGCATTTGTTCGACGCTCGAAGCGGGTCCCCACTGCTCACCGACAACCCGTAACTCAGAGCTTTGTAGTTACGATACCTTGATTGATGGCGTAGCGAACAAGGCCGGCTGTGTTTTTCACACCGGTCTTTTTCAGCAAGTTTTTTCTGTATGTGTTGATGGTTTCGACACTCAGATGCAAAATTTCGGCAATTTGAACATTGCTGTGCTCTTTGGCGATAAGCTCTATAACTTGACGTTCGCGCCTAGTCAGTTTAACGACTGGTGAGTTTTGGTTTTTGTTGTAGTTCAGAACGGTGAGGATGACTTCGTTGGAGAAATGTAGCTCGCCTCTGTGAACTTTTTCGATAGCAGCCAAGATTTCATCTATACTGGCTGTCTTTAACAGATACCCAGATGCTCCGATTTGATACATGCGTTCGATGTAGGGACGGTCGTTGTGCATGCTGAGAACTAGAATCTTCACTTGTGGGAAGTTGTCGCGTATCGCATTCGCTGTCTGAAAGCCATCCATATTCGGCATTTGAACGTCGATTAGAACTACATCAACTTGAATTTCGTGTAGTTGCTTAATCACCTCAGAACCGTCGTTAGCCACACCAACAACTTCAATATTGGGATATTGATTCAAAACCATCGAAAGTCCATCTAGGAGAATGGTGTGATCGTCGGCAAGAAGAATCCGAATCGGTGTGGGGTCAATCATGTGCGATTCCGTTAGTTGGTATTTGAATTGTTACTGTCGTGCCACTTCCGATGGATGAGTCGAATTGCAATTTACCTCCAATTAGTGAAACTCTCGAAATGATGTTATGCAAGCCATTTCCAGAACTTGAACTGAGGGCTTTCTGAAAATCGAATCCAACACCGTCGTCTTCGATCGTAAAGCTGATATCGTCGTCGTGTTCAATAAGCTGCACACTGATTTCAGATGCATTCGCATGCTTGATGCTATTTGCAAGTAGCTCTTGAAAAATGCGGAATATGGCTAGCTGCAAGCTTTCGTCGAGTTCACCTCCACGCATCATCCGAATGAAGTTTATATGGAATTTATCATCGATTTGCACTTTGCGAATCTGTTCTTCCATGGCAGTTTCCAAGCCAAACTTTTTGAGAGATGCCGGTGCAAGGTTGTTGGAGATGGTTCTGATTTCGTCGGCCAAACTATCGATCACCGCCTGCGACTGAACAATCATGTCCCGCACAGTGTCTGGGCCCGCATTCTTATGCTGTGCGTAGTTCAACATCATCTTAACAGACGATAAAGACTGACCAACGCTGTCGTGTAGGTCGGCAGCAATTCGACGACGCTCCGACTCCTGAGCATCCAATACTTGCTTGAAACGGCGTCTGTGTTGGGTGTTGTACATCCGTATTGATACAAATACACCCAGTGCAACAAATCCAAGAGCAATTACTGTAAGGAAGAATTTAAATAGAACAGACTTATAAAATGGGGGTACAATTTCTATGGTAAAGCGCTGTAATTGAGAATTCCAGATTCCTCCACGTAGCCCCGATTGCAAAATGAAACTGTACTCTCCCGGTTCCAATCTGGGGTAGACGGTACTTTTGAGTGAGCCTGTTTCATTCCAAGTCTCGTCATATCCTTGAAGCATGTACCTGAATACTGGTTCAGCATTCGATTCAAAATATGGTGCAGTAAACACGAACTCTAACCGACTATCTTTGTATGGCAATTGGATGCGACCATTGGGATAGTAAGCTGATGATCCATAAATGAAATTATCGATCAATGCGTCGGGCACTGTCTCAGACGGCTGTAGTAGCTTAAGGTCAATATGGACAAAGCCATTGATGGATGGCAGAACAATATCTGAATCGGATAGGATTAAGGCCGAGTTTTGGTAGCCACCATGAAACTCGTTTGTAGGTGAACCGTCTTTTTTATTGAATAACGCAGGATGAATTCTTGACTGAAAACCGTTCAAGAAGCGGTCTAATTCGGATATAGAAACAAGCGTGAGACCGTTGTTACCACTCATCCATAAATTTTGATTCTTGTCGTGGTACAAATATGAAACGACATTGTCGTGTAAACCGTGTTGACTCGTAATTCGCTTGCTCTCTCCATTCTGCAGATCGAGTACCAAGAGCCCATTGCCGTATGTCCCAGCCACAATCCGAGTGTTGTCAATTTGCACGATACCTCGAAAGAAACCTTTCTCGCCTTCGTCACCATCCCACAATTTTGACCACTCATTGTTTTTGAGCTTGTAAAGTGATTCTTCGGCACTAAAAACCAAAGAGCCATCCCATAGTTGTGTCGCAAACGAAAATTTTGCGTCGAGCAATTCGGATGGCAGATTTTGGATGTTCTTGATCGATCCATTCTCTAAATGGAATAGGCCATCGCGCGTTAATATCCATACGAATCCGTCCTTGTCCTCAAAAAAGCCGTACACCCATCGAAATACTGCGTCGGGAAAGGGGATTTGAGTCAATTTACCATCGTCAAATCGGTAAATTCCCTTCTCGAATGATCCCAAATACGTGTCACCTTTGGCATCTTCAAAGAAGCTGTAAACAAGCCTATTCACATTTTGTGGCATGGAATACTTATTAATCCGACCACTTGGATCAATACTGTAGAAGCTTTCATTTTGATATGATACCCACTGTGTGCCCGATCTGCCCTTATATATTGCGATGGCATTTTCACTTGTCGAAACATTGTCAGATTCGAACAATCGAAAGGCATTTGGCCGCAATCGAATAAGCCCTTCGGTGAGCGAGCCAAACCACCTGTTTCCATATTCGTCGATGAAGGAGCTTTTTATGCCTTTGAACTTTTCTGAAAAAACAACCGATTTATCGTCCACAAACGACTCGGCCACTGTGTCGTAGGCAATGCTCTGGTCATTTATCGAGAGTATCAATCTCCCAGGGATGTCTGGGATTAGCCTGATGCGATAGCCAAAAAGCAACTTGGGATCAAGTTTCACATCATGCACTTTGTCGGTTATTTTAAGGAGCCGACTAGTGGTTAGCAACCAAAGGGCATCGGTAGCAGAGTCATAAATTGCAAATCGCAGCTCTTCGTCTCCAACGGGTTCAAATATCACTTTGGGCTCAACAAGGTCAAGCCTCAGGAAGTATTTCGTGTGGACGGCATATGGTACGCCCTCTCCGTCGAGCAAGAGGTTAGTGATGCCTTGTCTCTCGATGTATGGTGTTGGAATCGACCACACAGTGTCGCCGTCGAAGCAACGAATGGTTTGCTCGTAAGAACTGAACCAGGCACGATCTTGATTGTCAACCACAATGGAATTGACCGTCATGTCGCCCAGATCGAACTTCTTATTCAGAAAGTGAAACTGATGGTTCTCATAATAGCCGATTCCTCCGTCGAGCGTACCGATGTAGAGGCGATTTTTTGAGTCGGCCCCCAAAGCCCGTACACGATTGGTCGTAAGGACGGGTGTGTTGCTTCTGTCAAACGTTTTAAACCTGAATCCGTCAAAACGTGCCAACCCACCCTCTGTGCCGATCCAAAGAAATCCGTCAGTCGTTTTAACTATGCTGTTGACAGTGTGTTGTGGCAAACCGTCTTCCACGAGCCAAATGTCGACCTTTTCGTTCGGGACCGTTTGGCCATTCGAACGTTTCGCAGCAGCACTGATCACCACGAACCATATCAAGGTATAAATAATATTCCTTGATATGTATCCGTTATTCATCATGGGACTACTGGTATATTATGTTGATATCTGTCGGTCCGGCAGAAATTTTAAATACAATCGTATTGGTCCGAGGTTCGTAAAAGTATACAATATTTCGGCCATTTACAGTAATGCGGTCGGGTTTGCGGTCTAGACCATGAATGAGGTACGAAAACCTCATGGAAGCATCATCGTACTGCCCTTCTGATGTCACACTGATTCGGAATCCAGCTCTGTACGCTTCTGTAATGAAAGTAAGGACACGATACCTACCGCGTTCATTCGCGTATGTGTCTCCGTCATCTTCGTACAAGTAACTTGTGAGGTTGCCACCGGCAAAAACCTGAAGCTGCAGTTCTCTTACTGGTTTTTGCCCAACGAATTCCATGGCATCGCGTTCAGCCACGACTGCGCCTGCCCGAGCGTACATCGGCATTGACCGAAGCAGCATAGTTTCATCTCCAGAGGCTGGCAGACTTCCGACATTGGGTGCTGATTCTACCAATCTTCGTCCACCCATCACTTTTTCTCGTGTATGGTATTTGTACCACAATCCCTCTGGCAGATAAACAGAACGTTCGTTAACACCTGGCTTAAGGATGGGTGCAACCATTACGTGATCGCCGAGCATGAACTGGTCTTCTATCTGTACCACGTCTGTCAAATTTGGCCAATTCCAGACAAGTGGACGAATGATAGGTGCTCCTGTTCGCGTATGCTGCCACCATGCCGTATAAATCGCCGGAATCAGTCGATAGCGCATGTTCAGGAATGCGAGGTTGCCTCGTTCCCAAGCGCCACCATGCGTCCAAGGGTCTACCACCAGTTGCTCGTTATGAGAGTTTAATTCTAGTCTTGGCATTACCGATGCCAGTTGAAGGGATCTTGAATACAGATCGGCATCGATTTTTTGGTCTAATCCACCCACCCGCATCCCACCACCTGGTACTCCTGAAATACCAGCTCCCAAAATCATAGGCAGGGTCAACCCCACCTCATCCCAGTTTCTTGAATTCAATCCGTTCCATACACTTGCGTAACGCTGAATCCCTGAGAACCCAGATCTTGATTTCAAAAAAGTACGTTTGTCCGGCGCTGCCTTACGAAGACCTTCATATGAGGCCTTAGCCATGAGCAAGGCATACTGATTATGCATTTCGAGCTGACCAGCCGCCCTACCCTCATTGTCATACTCTGCAACGGCAGCCAAAGTATTACCTGTGAACATCCGGGGTTCATTCATCGTAAGAATGAAGCCGGAAACACCATCTCCTATCCCACGCTGGTGCAATGTTCCCCACCAGTCGCGCGTCACAGGCTTCGAAAAATCGGGAAACAGCGATCGCCCAGCCCATGTGTCGCCCGACAGATTCGTTCCATCAGGGTATTTGATGTACACATCCTTGGTGATGCCTTCATTTCTGACGTCAAAGAAAGCATCGTCCTTGATGCCCGGATCAACGCTCTGAACAATTTTGATTCCACGTTTCTCCATCTCCAGAACAACTGCATCCGCATTGGGAAACTTGGCACCATCCCAAGTGAACGATCGATACTCCGAAGTGTGGGTTCGATTGAGATGGATGGCGTCCAATGGCATTTTTTTGCCACGATACTCGTTTGCGATGTTGTAGACTTCTGGCTCAGTGATCTGCCCAAGACTCACAACCTGAACACCAAGTGTCCATAACGGTGGGAGTTTTGACCGCCCCGTCAACAGGGTGTATTTTTTTACCACATCGGCTAAAGTTGGCCCAGAAAAGAGGTAGAACCTCAATTCTCCACCGTCCGCATAAAATCCTATGTGAGTGTTCAATTGTGCACCGAGGTCAATTTCACTTCGCCATGTATTGTCATAAAATATACCCCACGCACGCCCCTCACGTAGACCCATGAAGAATGGGATAGATTTCGACATTGGATCTGTGTTGAACCGGAACGAGGTAACATCGGTGTTCCACTGAGTGAACGTCTTCCCTGTTCGATTGAACTCCGTGGCCTTTTCTCCAACTCCAAAGTAATGTTCGCCATCAGGTTTCGACATCACATGAGCAACACGGTCGCCCATGAGACCCGCACCGAACGATTCCTTGGTCCAAACACTACCATTTCTGTGCTGAAATGTGATTCTCAATGGCTGCTTCTGCACAATGAGCACATCGTCTCCCACGGTGAGCTGAATGGTACGAGGATCGTCGCGAAGCTCCGGTCTAACTGAAGCGGCGCCATGCAGATCAACTGCGTTACTATGAAATGTCGCACTCAAGTCGCCTCTGCCGTACCTAATCCTAAATCCGATACCAGTGAGATAGTCAATTCTGACTTTTCCTCGATCGTGAACAATTTCGACAACATTGTCGGTTAATTGGTGCGAAACGTAGTTACCGCTGAACTGAAATCGGCTCGATTGAGAAAAAGTTGCCCCAGTAACCGTAAAAAGGACAAAAAGTAGAAACGAGAAAAACTTCATCGGAAATTGGTGTTCGGAGATTTCAGCGTAGGTTACTCAGGCTATTTCAACACGTAAAAGTGATCGGTCAACCACAAAAGCTATAATCAATAACAAGATTCCAGGCAACATGTATGATGGATACAGGTCTTTGTAATCGGTGTATATCAGTTCGTCAATTTCGGTTGTCTCCATGGCATCGATTCGCTCATAGATTTGTTCGAGCGATTGTGTGTCGGTTGCACGAAAATACTCGCCACCCGTTTTACGTGCAATTTCGGTAAGCATGTCTTCGTCGATGTCGACGGCAATATTTTGATAACGCTTGCCAAATACAGCATCATAAACTGGGTATGGGGCCATACCTCGAGTACCGGCTCCAATGGTATAAATCTTGATTTCGTACGTGGCAGCCAAATCGGCTGCTGTAACCGGATCGATCTCTCCAGCGTTATTTTGACCGTCGGTTAGCAAAATAATGACCTTGCTTTCGGCTTTACTGTCGCGCAGACGATTTACTCCGGTGGCAATCCCCATACCAATAGCGGTACCATCTTCGATCAATCCCATTTCCACTTCGTCGATCAACTTCTTTACCAGGCCATAATCGAGTGTAGGCGGTACCACAGTGAAACTCTTTTTTTGAAAGACGGCTAACCCGATACGATCTGATATCCTGCGGTCAATGAAGTCTTTTGCTACCGCCTTTGCAGCATCAAAACGATTTGGCTTGAGATCTTCAGCCTTCATGGATGTGGAAATGTCGAGCACGAGCATAATGTCGATACCTTCGGCTCGTCGTTCCACAATCGTATTCTCAAGTTGGGGTCGTGCCATCGCGATAATTACAAGTGCAAGTCCTGCGATCAGTAAAAGAGGTGACAAACTCAAAAGCCATACTCGCCAGTTACCGCGTATGTTCCCGAAATCTTCAAGGCTCGAAAAAGTGATCGAAGCAGTCCTTTTCGTCAAGTACCGCCACAGATAAAAAAGGAGAGGCAGAGGCAGCAGCCATAAAGCATAGAACCATTCAGGATTTGCCCATGTCATGACTTCATCTCCGTACTGATTGATTGGCCATCTTCTTGCAATTCAACTGAATCTGTCAGATTGTCTGATTCTTGTGCAGCCTCTTTCTCTTTTCTCGCAATCTCTTCGGCCTGTTTTTCATCAAATTGTCGCTGCATTTCATTAACTCGCCGCTGGTCGGTCATTCGTGCAATCTGAAGAAATTTCTCGGCCTCGCGAATCGACTCGAGTGCTTGGTCAATACTTGGCTCGTATTTGGCAAACTTGACCATGTCGGCAAGTTTTAAGACAACCCCTGTCTGTCGAGTTAGGTCGGGATCTACCATGCGTCTTCCCATTTCGCGGAGAAGCTCTCGCGTGGTCATTTCGAGGGCAAGCAGGTCGTGCACCCGTTCCAAGTACTCCCTCAATGCATCGCCCAGCAACGTATAGAATGGTTTGAAGTCGCGCTCAATGAGGGTTGCGTCTGAACGCAAGGACAAAAGTTTTTTCTCTAACAGATCGAGTGGATTTTGGAACATCTCGATCTCGATTGGCTCTGGCTCAGGTTTGGTCTTTAGATAGTGACGCATGTATCTAATCAGAACCCATCCAATTAAAATAAGCAAGAGCAATAATAGCAGATAGGGTAGCCAATTAATTGCAAACGCGTAGATATCCTTCATGGGGCGAAGTTCCGGCTCCTCATCTACCAACAGTGTTTTGAAGGGCAAGACAACAGAGGGCATACCGGTAATTGAAGTCTCTCCCTCGTTTATCAACCCTATCGAAATGTTTTCAATCACCAAATCGGCTGTTCCGAAGAACTGCAACTGAAACTGGATGCTATCGGTCTGCGATGGTGTTCGAAATTGCTTCCGATCTAAAAGCTCTAAATCCTTGCCAAAAGCAGCACTGTCTGGATAGATGAGGTTTTGGTACTGCATACCTTGCGGCAGTACGATCGTATAAGTTACGATGTCACCAATCTTCACCGAATCGGGTTGTACATACAAGCGTGGCTGTTGCGCGAGTACACAGTGGGCTTGCGCAACAAACAGTATCGCGAGCAAAATGGCAGCAAGGCTTAATTTATGGCGAATCATCAGTGCCTGCCCCCTCTGCGCTTAAAGAAGGCCATGAGCGGCTGAACATAACTAGTGCTTGTGTTCACATCGACGGCGTCGATCTGCTGTTTACGAAACTGTTCACGTCGCTTGCCCAACCTCTCAAGTCGTCGAGCCTTATATGATGTACGTACCCTTCTGCTGGAGGTGTCAATTATCCTCATTTCGCCAGTTTCGGCATCACGGAGATTGACAATTCCGATATTGGGAAGTTCGTCCTCGAGCGGGTCGGACACCGAAACGGCTATCAGGTCGTGCTTCTTGTTCGTAACCTTGATGGACTTCTCAAAGTCAGGCGCCACGAAATCGCTGGCAAGGATCACAATGGCTCTGCGTTTCAGTAACCGGTTAATGAAATTTAGCGGCACGTTGAGGTCGGTTCCCCTGCCCACAGCCTCCGTTGTGTAAAGCTCTCGAATTAGTCGCAGCACGTGTAACCGGCCTTTTTTCGGGAGTACGACTTTTTCGACTCGGTCACTGAACAGAATCAGGCCAACTTTGTCGCCATTTTTGATAGCACTGAAGGCCATTACGGCACACATTTCAGTGATCAAATCTGATTTGCGCTGTTTGGAGCCAAAAATCCCAGATGGCGAAATGTCGACTAGGAGCATGAGTGTTTGTTCACGCTCTTCCTCGAATATTTTGATGAAGGTGTCTCCAGCACGGGCCGTCACATTCCAATCGATTTGACGGATGTCGTCGCCATACTGATACTCCCTAACTTCCGAAAACACCATTCCGCGTCCCTTGAACGCAGAGTGGTATTCACCACCAAACAGGTTGTTAACCAACCCTTTGGTACGAATTTCAAGTTGCCTAACTTTTCGGAAGATCTCTTTGGATATCATGGGGTATACGTCGGCCGACTATGGGATGCTAGTCGGACAAGTAAGGTAAGGGTTTTCGGGTGTCGTACAAACGCAAACCGAGTGACGGAAATTACCGATTTGAGATTTAATAAGCCCACAAAACTCGTATCTTACGAAGATGTATTGGAAGGAAAGCGCTCCCAAATGGTAGCGTTTCCAATTTTAACGATTTTACACAACGCGGCAACGCAATAACTACACTTGTATGATTATTGGAGTCCCCAAAGAGATTAAACCCCAGGAAAACCGTGTGGCATTAGTTCCATCCGGAGTTCTGGAAATGCGCCGTAACGGCCATCACATCATCGTTGAAAAAGGAGCCGGTATCAACTCTGGCTTCACCGACGAAGAGTATCGCCAAGCAGGTGCCGAACTCATCGAAGACGTAGACGCCATCTGGGCCAAGGCCGAGATGATCATGAAAGTAAAGGAGCCGATCAAGGTCGAATATCCGCGCATGCGCGAAGGCCAGATTATTTTCACTTACTTCCACTTTGCATCAAGCGAAGAGCTGACACATGCCGTTATCAACTCGAAATGCGTGGCTATTGCCTATGAAACCGTCGAGAAACCAGATCGTTCCCTGCCGTTGCTCGTACCCATGAGCGAGGTTGCTGGTCGAATGTCTATTCAAGAGGGTGCGAAATACCTCGAGAAGGCAACCGGCGGACGCGGTGTACTTCTAGGTGGTATACCAGGTGTGAAGCCTGCGAACGTATTGGTGCTTGGCGGCGGTATCGTAGGTTACAATGCTGCCAAGATGGCGGCTGGTTTGGGTGCTAACGTCACCATCATGGATCTGAGTGCAGCCCGCATGCGTTACCTCGACGATGTTATGCCAGCCAACGTCACAACAATCATGAGCTCCGAATACGCAATCCGCGAGTATCTGCCGTTGATGGACCTCGTTGTTGGTGCAGTGTTGATTCCAGGTGCAATTGCACCTAGGCTCATCAAGCGCGACATGCTCAAGCTTATGAAGCCAGGTTCGGTAGTAGTTGATGTTGCCATCGACCAAGGTGGCTGCTTTGAAACATCAAAAGCCACTACGCATAGCGACCCTATTTACACGGTTGATGGTGTTATCCACTACTGCGTGGCCAACATGCCAGGCGCAGTGCCCTATACATCGACTACCGGCCTAACGAACGTGACACTTCCATATGCCATCGACCTCGCCAACAAAGGCTGGAAAAAGGCATGTCAGGATGACAAATCGCTCGAATTTGGTCTCAATGTAATTGCCGGCGAGATTACCTACAAAGACGTTGCAGAGGCCTTCGGATTACCTTCCGTTCCTGTTGCGAAGTATTTGTGATCGGGGACTAGGGACTAGGGACTAGGGACTAGGAATATGTTACAAAAAAAGGCAGGGTCGAACGACTCTGCCTTTTTTTATAAATCTTTTACACAAGTGTGCTAATCTCAAAAGAGTGGTTAACTACTCTACTACTCAATATCCTTCACTACGTTCAGGACGGCTTAGCCACTCAAGATCATTCACTACGTTCTGGACCACTCTACCACTCTACCACTCTACTACTCTACCACCCAAGATCCTTTACTGCGTTCAGGACGGCTCCGCCGCTCTACTCTCTTGCTCCCCACAGTCGAGCTTGAAGCCCTCACCGCGGATAGTCTGAATGTATTCGTAGTCGGTCACTTCACGGATCTTCTTGCGCAAATAGCTCAGGTACACGTTCACAAAGTTGGTCTGGGTATCGAAATTGATCCCCCAAACGCGCTCCGACAACTCTAAACGGTCGATGATCTTTCCTGGATTTTTCAGGAAGTAGACTAGAAGACTGAACTCATTGTTAGTTAACGGCACAACTTGGCTGCCAATGGTGAATTCTCGTGACACCAAATTCACCGAAAGTTCGCCACATCGAAGCACTTCGCTCGACTCAACCTTGGTCGTCTTGTTTCGGCGGGTGATGACGAACAGTCGTGCCAAGAGCTCCCGAAACTCGTAGGGTTTGGTCATGTAGTCGTCGGCGCCAGACTCAAGGCCCTGAACCTTAGTTTCAGTGTCGTCGTAAGCCGACAACAACAGTATTGGTGTGGTGTTTTGGTTGGCGCGTAACCTCCTCAACACCTCTAGGCCAGTAATATCAGGAAGCCCAATGTCCAAAATGATGCAATCATATGGATCCGATTGGGCCAAAGCAAATCCTTTGTGTCCATTCTCTGCACCCACAACTTCGTAACCGTTCTTCTCTAGAGCGAACTTAACGAGCTTTAGACTAGTTGGATCATCCTCAATTACCAGAATTTTCATGCTAGAAATAGTATAGGTACCGCACACTTGATATCGCAAACCAAAGAAGTTGAAAACCCAAGTGGGAAGACCACAATCTTTGACTCGTATTTATACACTTAATTGCAACTTACATTGTTCTTTTTTGATAAGCAAGAGCCTTCATTACAAAAACCTAACTTTATGAAAGCCATTAGGAATCCACGGTTTCATAACCGCTTGCCACTAACCATTGTCTGATTTTCGTGAAGTAAGCTGGTGTGAGTTTATGTCCCGAGTTGACCTCGATATAGCTAGCATTCATTCCCTTCTTTTTGGCTATCTCGATGCTGTCTTTCTGTTCTTGGCCATTTACAATTTCGTCTTTGGATCCGTGGAACGCCACAATGTTCAAGTGTTTGCGTTTGTCCCAGTTTCGATCCTTGAAAAATTCAACCTTTAGCCTACCCCCTATCATCACCAATTCATTGGTATGCTTCCATCTAGTAAACCCAAAGAAGCCGGCTTGATACGCACCCATTGAGTAACCGATAACGGCACATCGGGTCACTTTAATGAAAGGAATAAGCGAATCAATTACACCTTGAATGAACTCTGACGAATATTCAAGCGACTTCTCGAACGAACCCTGCTTTCCGCTGTATAGATACCAGCCAAACCCCCTTTTGTCCTCTCGGTCAATCCCACGGTTGTCGGCATAAGGACCCTGGATATACAAATGATACGCTTTGACATTGTGCAACGCCTTCGTTTGCTGTTCAAAAACCTTGATATCCTGACCAAAGCCATGCAAGTAGACAATAAGTGGTTTGGGGCCAGGCTCACCCTGCTCATACAGTCTGTAGGGTACCTCCACTTTGAATGTGGTCTTGCCCGAATTGAGAACTTTCATAAATAAGACTAGTGAGTATGTATCTCGGAAGATACCTATTTAGCGGCTATCGGTCTATTTCGAACGCTCAGCTTCTAAAAATAGATTATCAAAATTCGTACATTATGCCAATTCAATCTACTGAAACAACGATTTACACCCATGGCTTTGATCCGTAACGACTGGACGAAAGAAGAAATCGCCGAAATCTTCCACAGCCCCATCATGGAGCTAATGCGTCGGGCAAGCGCCCTCCATCAGGAGGTGAACGATGCCAGTGAAGTCCAGGTTTGTACTCTGCTCTCCGTAAAGACGGGCGGCTGCCCCGAAGACTGTGCCTACTGCCCCCAAGCGGCTCGCTATAGCACAGGTATTGAGGGTCACAATTTGTTGTCGAACCAGGAAGTGATCAGAAATGCGGAGACAGCCAAAGCCAACGGAAGTACTCGCTTTTGCATGGGTGCCGCTTGGCGCCAAGTACGCAACGACAATGATTTTGAGCGCGTGCTTGAAATGGTTCAAGATGTGAACGAACTCGGTCTCGAGGTGTGCTGCACACTTGGAATGCTCACCGAGCACCAGGCTCAAAGGTTGAAGGAGGCGGGTTTGTACGCTTACAACCACAACCTCGACACCAGCGAAGAATTCTACGACGATATCATAACTACCCGCAAATACGACGACCGCCTGCGTACCATCGACAACGTGCGCAAATCGGGAATTTCAGTTTGTAGCGGGGGCATCATCGGACTCGGCGAAACCGATTCCGACCGCATCGACATGATCCACACCTTGGCTACGATGCCAGAGCACCCTGAGTCAGTTCCCGTAAATGCTTTAGTAGCAGTTGCCGGTACTCCTCTCGAGCATCAACAACGTGTTTCGGTATGGGAAATGATTCGGATGATTGCCACCGTGCGCATCACAATGCCCAAAGCGATGGTTCGCCTTTCTGCCGGACGCGTCAACATGAGCGTGGAGGAACAATCCTTGTGCTTCTTATCGGGAGCCAATTCCATCTTTGCAGGCGACAAACTGCTCACCACTCCAAACAACGACGTGGATGCCGACAAGCAGATGTTTGAACTTCTGGGACTTAAACCGAGGGCTGCCTTCAAAGAGGAGCATCACCACCACCATAACCACGTGTGATGGTTGGATCCCAACTTAAAAATGGCTCCCACAGCTGCTGTCGGAGCTTTTTTTATTTCAAGGCCCCAGAAATCTCATCGAAGACGATTGCAAGCTCATCGTCGGTGATCACATAGGGCGGCATCAGGTATATGGTATTGCCAAGTGGACGTAACAAGGCATTACCCTCTGCAAAATGTCTCTTAAGCACAGGTCCTATATCGTCAAAATATCCGCCCTTCGAAGATTTTACGTCAAATGCCAAAATAGATCCGCACTCGCGTATGCGTTCCACTCGCTTGTTCTTTGCCAGTTCATTTATAAAGGGTTTATATCGCTTGTCAAAATTGAGATAGCGAGCCTCATCAACCAGGATCTCCCACGATGCCAAAGCCGCAGCACAACCAAGCGGATTGCCCGTATACGAGTGTCCGTGATACAACGCTTTTGCTGGGTCTATCGAATGGAACGCATCGTAAACAGACGATGTAGCCACAGTGACCGCCAAGGGCATGAATCCACCCGTGATGCCCTTCGAAAGGCAAATAAGGTCGGGTTCAATTCCGGCCTTGATGCAAGCGAACAGTTCGCCCGTGCGTCCAAACCCTGTCATGACCTCATCCAACCCAAGCAGGACCCCAAAATCCTTGCACAGACGAGCAACTCCTTGCAGGAAGCTGGAACGCACCATCCTCATGCCACCAGCACCCTGAACCAGCGGCTCAACCAATACGAGGGCAATTTGGTCGGAATACTGCCTCATATAGTCGCGCATCAGCTCGAGCGCCATGGCCTCCTTGACATCACGTTCCCTGTCTCCAATCCAAGTATCGGGATAAGGTAGCCTGTCGACCTCGAACAATAACCCATCGAACGGCTCACTGAACACCGTCCGTGCCCCAGCAGCCATCGCTCCAAATGTATCGCCGTGATATGCCCCGTCGAAGGCGACGATGCGGTTTCGGGGTCTACCCTTGTTGTGAGATGCTTGGACTGCCATTTTTATGGCCACTTCGACGGCAGTGGATCCGTTGTCGCTGAAGAACACTTTCGACAGATCGCCGGGCAAAGCATCTACTAAGATATCGGCGAGCTTCTGAGCCGGATCGTGCGTATATCCCGCAAAGATAACATGCTCTAACTCAATGGCCTGTTTATAGATAGCCTCTGCTATTTCAGGTCTGGCATGACCATGCAAATTAACCCACCAGCTCGAAATGGCATCAATAATCTTTCGACCGTCCTCAAGTTCCAACCATACGCCTTCGCCTCGTACCACCTTGAGCGGTTCCGGAGCCGTGGCCATCTGGGTAAAGGGCCGCCAAATACTAGACACAGGAATTTAATTGAAAATTAAAGATTGAAGATTGAAGATTGAATTATGTCGATCAGATGCAACATATCAATATAACAAGCCTCTTGCTCTTGCTCTTGTTCTTGTTCTTGCTCTTGCTCTCGCTTCTCGCTTCTCGCTTCTCGTTAGTATATTGACTCATCCCAGTGAATCCAACGAATCGAATCGAAATGTCGAACCTTCCATTGCCTTCAAGAACCAACATTGCTAGCACAATTGGATTTGTGATGATCCTCGCAATGTTTCTACCGTCTTGCATCCCCGCTGAACGAAATGCCTCCATTCAGGCAACCCTTGAACGTGAGGTCGAGGAGATCCGCAAGACTACAGTTCCAGATCGAAGAATGGGTGTGTTCCAATTCGTGAAGGACGATAACGGTGTGATCACATCCTTTGAGACTGATCATCCTGTGGCGCAATCACGGGTCGATTCCTTACTCAAAGCCAAAGGATTCTCGGATATCCCAATCTCCACACTACCCGATCCTGCATTGGGCGATACCATCCACGCGGTTGTGCGAGTTGGTGTTGCCAACCTCAGACGTGATCCAAGACACGGTGCCGAGTTGGTCGACCAAACCATCATGGGCACACGCCTGAAGATTCTAAGACGACAAGGTGGATGGGTACAAGTGCAAACCCCTTACAAGTACTTGGGTTGGATGACACTCGATTCAACAACCCCAATGACGGAATCGGAAATCGCACAATGGGAATCGGCACCCAAAACACAAGTGAACGCCCTACTTTCCGGTGTATACGAAAAAACCGACCTGACTTCCATTAAACTTAGCGACTTGTCGATGAATGCGACTCTACAGCTGCAGGAAGTAGATGGCGCTTGGACACAAGTTATGCTCCCCGATGGACGCACCGGCTACACGCCCACGGCAGACTTAGGCAGCCCGGTCACCGCTACCGACCGCGTACCGGCAGGCTGGGAGGTCGTACAGACAGCATCGCAGTTTCACGGTATCCCCTATCTTTGGGGTGGCAATAGCAGCAGAGGACTCGATTGCTCCGGATATACCCAAACTGTTTATGCCGCCAACGGTTTCCTACTACCACGCGATGCCAACATGCAAGTCGAAATCGGGACTGACGTTCCCATCGACTCGACATTTGCAAACGTGGTACCGGGCGATCTGCTGTTCTTCGGCGAAAACGACCGCATCACGCATGTCGGAATTAGCCTCGGCGGACCCCGATTCATCCATGCATCCACCTACGTCATGATGAACAGCCTGTCTGCCGACGACCCCGACTACAGCGATTACCGCAAGCGCACGCTTCAACGCATCAAGCGTCTCGAAACCAAGCAGGAGAACATGTGATGATGAAATTTTTTACCAAGTACATCCTCGCGCCTGAATCATCCACCATTTCGGCGAACTTTCGAACAATTGTATTCGCTGCTGCCATTGTGATTGCTCCTCAATGGGCGATTGCGCAGACCCCGGTCACCGACCTGTTTGTTGTCCATCTTGAGGAGGAAGTTGGAGTCACCGTTTTTGGGGCTCCTAAGCGCATAAGCGTGCACAACGGTTACAACAATCAGCCGGCATTCACGCGCAACGGTAAATCGATTCTTTTCAACGCCGATCCATACGGCAATACCGACATCTTCCGATATGACATCGAGAACGATACTACGTATCAAGTGACCCACACCGAAGTCGGCGAGTATTCGCCCACCCCGATATCCGACTTTCTATTTGTGTCAGTCGTGGTGGAGCCCGACGGACGCCAACGCCTTTGGGAGTACAACATCTTTACGGGATTATCGC
>CAZVRJ010000038.1:0-25434 GCA_964629885.1 uncultured Chitinophagales bacterium
GTATGGCAGTATGCGTTGCCTGTCGTTACGCTGCCGGGTAGATCGCAAGAGGTTGTCGGTGACGGCAATCCCAGATAAATGGTTACCATCCCGACTTGTCGGGATACAGAATTCGGCTTACAGACGGCCCTGGTCTTTTTTTTATCACCCTTCTAGAATCGGTAAGAACCCATTGTTAACTGAGTACTGGGTGAAGTATCGGCTGTCGGAAATTTATATCCGGAAAAAGTATAATTTTGCCGAATGCGATTTGTATTCTCACTCATATTGCTTTTTGTTTGTGTCAACGTGTCATCCGCCCAACAAGCGGCAGTAGACTCGTTGCGTAACGTTCTGAATGCCGCAGACTCCGATACTGCAAGGGTCACTGCAACAGCATACATCGCGTTTCATACGGCTTTGATCAATCCCGATTCTGCTCTCATCATCGCGCAAGAAGCCCTCGATTTCGCAGAACGCATAAAATTCGAAAGGGGTGTCGCAAGTGTCAATAATTCCTTCGGCTGGATTTACTTCAACACCGGAAAGCTAGACAAGTCGGTCGATTATTATAATAAGGCACTCGAGTACTTCAGGCGCTCAAATAATGAAATTAGTCAGATGGCTGTCTTGCTCAACATGAGTACGGTGTACATTAAAATGGGCAGTTATGCCAATGCAATGGAAGTTCTGACAGAGGCACTTCCAATTGCCGAAAAGCACCCAGCCACAAGTGAAGCCTCCGTCATTTATAAAAATATAGGCATCATCTACAGGAATGACGGCAAGCTTGATGAGGCTGTAAAATACCTTGATAAAGCATACCAAATTAATGTAGGGTTGGGAAATAAGACGCTCGCAGCCGACACAAAGGTCAGCATGAGCATCATGTTCCAAAATATGGGCGATTACGATCGAGCATCAAGCGCTCTCGATGATGCCGAAAAGCTATACGCCTCAAAAAATAGCGATTATGGCCTCACAATGGTGGCCGAGAACAGAGGTGGAATGTACTTCAAACAGGGTCGGTATTTGGAGGCGTTGAATTATTTCGGCTCTGCAAAAGATGGTTTTGAAAAACTAGGATACGACGCCGACGTGGCATACATCAGCTTAGAGATATCAAAAACATACGAACGACTAGGGCGACTTTCCGAAAGTCTTGGAGTGCTCAATGAGGCATTTCCTTTGGTGGATTCAAGTGGCTTCAAAAACTACATCTACGAAATGTTAGATCAAAAAGCGAAGATCTACGAGCAGATGGGAAACAGCGCTGAGGCTCTCAGACATCAACGGCTTGCATTTGATGCTTATGTAGAATACCAGAACGAGTTGGAAACGAACAGACTCAATGAAATTAAGGTCCAGTTCGAAACAGAGCAGAAGGACGCAGAAATAAGCCTGCTAAATAAAGACAACGAGCTTCAGATTCAGCGTATTCAACGGCAGCGATTGCTCCTCCTGTTTATCCTGTCAACCATTCTGTTAATATTAACCTTAATAGGTGTTTTCATTTATCGGTACCGCCTCAAGATGAAGACAAAAGAGCTCGATATCCGGAGCAGAATAGCAGCAGATCTACACGACGATGTGGGAAGTTCTGTGAGCAGCATTCGGATGCTCAGCGAGATTGCTCTGCACAACGCAAAGCATGATCCTGCACAACTAGAGATTTTACTCGGAAAAATTAACGACAATGCGAAGGATATCGTGGAAAACACTAGCGACATCGTCTGGATGATTAAGCCGGGTTATGACGAAATTGACTCGGTTATTAACCGAATGGAACGCTATATCCACGATTTATGCAATTCTCGAGACATAGCCTACACGATTAATTTGGAGGCACTACGCAATATCAAGCTCGACATGACACAAAGAAAAAACCTGTATCTGATTTTTAAAGAGGCAGTGAACAATGCCGTGAAGTATTCGGGCACCAAGTCGTTGAATGCCATAATTAAAATTGATGGACGCCAAATTCAAATGGAAATCCAAGATTATGGTGTTGGATTCGACTCCGATAACACGATACCAGGTAATGGAATCGGCAATATGATGGCCCGGGCAAAGGAACTGGGTGGTCTTTTGAAAATTCAGTCGAAACCAGGATTGGGCACAAACATAAGCACGATACTTCCAATCTAGGTTTACCACACCTAATCTCGGTATATGCGACTAATTCGATTTGAATTACCTTGAGATAAAAAGCTTTCAATGATCAAAGTATTACTTTTTGAGGACAACAGGCATCTGCGCGACAGCATAAGCATTCTGTTGGAGGGCACTCAAGGCTTCACTTGTGTTGGGGCTCATCCCGATTGTCAACATCTGATAGAGAATGTGCAAATTTCCGACCCTGATGTCATTTTAATGGACATTGAAATGCCAGGCATGAACGGTATTGAGGCAACTGAAAAAATCCGTAAGACATTTCCCAACATACAGGTTCTCATACAGACTGTATTTCAAGACGACAACTACATATTTCGCGCAATATGTGCCGGCGCATCTGGTTACATTCTTAAAGTAACGCCACCAGAGGGCTATTTGGCAGCAATTACGGAGGTTCACAACGGTGGATCGCCCATGACCCCTGGTATTGCACGACGAGTCCTCGAGCTATTTAAAGGAAACTACCAGGTTCCGATAGAGGAGAATTTCAAGTTAACCGACAAGGAAAAAGTCGTACTAGAACACCTCGTTTCCGGTAAAAGTTATAAAATGATTGCTGAGGTGATGTCGATTTCCATCGACACGGTTAAAACCCACATGAAGAATATCTACACTAAACTTCATGTACATTCGAACACAGAAGCAGTTACAAAGGCGATACGACACAAGATCGTCTGAAGGCATTGGTGGTCAGCCGAACACCAATGCCTTCAGACGTATTATTGGGTGCCCCATTGCGTATATTGGATGTATGAGCATTGCATCCAATATACTTGAAGTTCAAAAGCGGATTGCAGCAGCCTGCAATGCAGCCGGACGCGATCCACACGAGGTCAAGCTCATCGCAGTGAGCAAAACCCATCCGGCATCGTTTGTCGATGAGGCCTTCGCTGCCGGACAGCTTCACTTCGGCGAGAACCGCGTGCAAGAGATGGTCGCTAAGGCTGTCGATGCCAACCCGGGTGTGCATTGGCACATGATTGGGACGATGCAGACGAATAAAATCCGCCTGATGGCGTCATTCGTTGAATGGATCCATTCCGTACCGTCAATTGCTGCGCTCGACGAAATCAGCAAACGGGCACTACAGAACGACCGCGTCATCAAAGTGCTCATTCAGGTTAACATCAGCGACGAGGATCAGAAAAGTGGTTGCGAACCCGAGGAGCTTGAGGCAATTTTAAAACACGCCTCCACCCTGCCTGGACTCGAAATACACGGACTCATGGGCATGGCGTCTTTTGTCGATGATCCCGAAACCGTTCGCCCGCAATTCGCCCATCTCCGATCATTGCGCGATAGCCACAGACACCTCGAATCGCCGAATGTGTTCATGCGCGAACTCAGTATGGGGATGTCGCACGACATGGATGCGGCCATTCTCGAAGGTTCAACCATGGTTCGAGTCGGCACCGCGATTTTCGGTAGCCGTTAAAGCGGCTTGGTCGTGTACGACAGTCGTTCGAGCAGGGTTTGAATCAGTTTCTCGATGGTGAGGTGGTAATCTTCGCTGAAGGTCATGTTAAACCTGTTGGCGATGATGGCACATACCGTGATACAATTGTGTCCCAATGCCTTACCAAGTGCATAGAGCGCCGAAGTCTCCATCTCGAAGTTGGTGATGCGATGGTCGCCAAACCGGAAGTCGGTGAGCAGGCTGTTCAAATTCGGGATGCGTGGTGCCAGACGGAGAACACGTCCCTGTGGTCCATAAAAACCGCTTGCGGTAGCCGTCATACCATGAATCATGTCGTCGCCGCCAATTTGGTGTAACATACGGTCGTCGCTCTTTACCACATAGGCATGGCCCATGCCGGGCTCCCATGGAATCCAAGCATTCAAAGCATCCTGGATGTCTTTCTCGCAGACATTGTTCACATCTTCGTAGTACTGGAAAAACCAGTCCATGCCGATACCGTGCGACGAGATGACAAAACTGTCGACAGGGATGTCTGGTTGCAGCGATCCCGAAGTGCCAAGGCGGATCAAATTGAGCGTTCTCTTCTCGGGTTTGATCGTGCGGGTCTCAAAATCGATGTTCATGAGCGCATCCAGCTCATTCAAAACGATATCGATGTTGTCGATACCGATGCCGGTCGAGACTACCGAAAGGCGGCTCAATCCCACTCGTCCAGTATGCGTCACAAACTCGCGATTCTGACCTGCATACTCAAGCTCGTCGAAATAATCGGATATCAATTTCACACGGCCTTGATCTCCCACCAAAATAATGGTATCGGCCAACTGTTCCGGCCTGAGCTTGAGGTGATAGATCCCACCCTCATCGTTCAGGATGAGTTCTGATTCAGGGATGAAACTCATGTCAACTCTCGATGAATTCTACTTAAACCTTAAAACAGGGTGTTCCTGTAGGTTTCGCGAAGGTCTTGGATGTACATACCGATTTCGTTGCGAACGTCGAAGAGCTGCTCATCAATCTCGTAATACTCTGCCGCCTTCATCCACGGTCTGTTCTTGAGCATGTGCAACAAGTCGAGTGCGCGGTTGGCATTTTCGAGAGCTTTCTTACAGTAGGTGATGTTGCCACCGATCACATCGATGTCGAATCCGAAGCTGAAACCTGCGGCTAACTTGGCACTGATCTGAAGAGAAGATTGAATGAACTGGGTGAAAATGGCGTCGTCCCGGTTCTCCTGGTTGCGTTGGGCAATACCCAACACCTTGATACCAAAAGTACGGGCCAAGCTGTATGGTAACATGTCGTCGAGGTACTCGATGTCCTCAATGCGGAACGAACTCGACGGCTCATCATCATCGTCGTCTTCGAAGTCGTCATCCTCAAACTCGTTTAGGAGCTGGTTGAAGAAATCTTCGTCTTCTTCTTCATCGCTCATGAACAAATCGTTGTCGGGATCGTCGTCTTCGTCGTCATCCCAGTCGTCATCTTCAGGGAAATACGCTTCTTCGAACATAAGCTCTTCTTCGATGAAAGCGTCGATAACGTCGTTCTGATTCTTGTATTCGCCTAGCAAACGCATCCAACTTGGTGAGCTTTCGCCCCAAGTGGCGGTGATGAAATCCTTGAGCTGCACGCTTTTACGCTCAATGGCGTTAATGTGTTGCTCCCATCGGAATTCATCCCAAATTTCGTCGTCAAAACGCTCAGATCCCATAGTTCGTGATCTCCTTGTTAACGTGAATAACGATTATTAAGGGGCGTTTCGTACGGCATTGCCCACGACTTGTGAGCATAATACGATTTACAAAGGGTTGCGTCAACCGGTAAGCAAAAATTGATGGTTTTGGTACGATTATAGTGCTTCGAGCACTCCTGTTATGATGCGCGACATTTTCGGTTCTGCTGTGTTGGCAGCCGCAAGAATGTCGGCCATCGCAACGGGGTGCAAATTGTCTGGAAAGCACTCATCTGTAATAACAGAGATGCCCATCACTTCCATTCCCATGTGTACGGCAGCAATTACTTCTGGCACCGTACTCATGCCTACCACATCGGCACCGATGTTACGGAGGAAGCGGTATTCGGCTCTAGTCTCAAGGTTTGGACCCGAAACCGCCACATATACACCTTGATGCAGTTTGATACCCTCTTTGAGAGCAACCTGCTCGGCCATCTCGATGAGACGCGGAGTGTACGGTCGGCTCATGTCGGGAAAGCGTGGACCCAGTTCATCGTCGTTTGGACCAATGAGTGGATTGTCGCCCAATAGGTTAATGTGATCTGTAATGAGCATTACATCGCCACGACGGTGCAGTGGATTCATCCCACCGGCAGCGTTCGACACCAACAGCGTCTTGGCGCCGTTGGCTTGAAGCACCCGAAGCGGAAACGCTATCTGCTGCATAGTGTAGCCTTCGTAGAAGTGGAATCGTCCCTGCATGGCAACCACTAGCTTGCCGCCAAGATTGCCGAACAAGAGGCGTCCAGCGTGACTTTCGACGGTGGATGTCGGGAAATGGGGGATGTCGGAATACGATATCGAATCGAGCACTTCCATTTGCGATGCCAGACGGCCGAGTCCAGTTCCAAGGATGATCACATACTCTGGACGGTGACTGGTCTTCGATTGGATGAATGCCAGTGTCTCACTACGCTTTTGGCGGAAGGTCGCCACAGTGTCAATGTTCATAGATAGCTGAAAAAAGGTGAATTAATCAATTCCGTCGAGGAGCTGGTCTACATCGACCACACCCGGTGCAACTGGTTTTTCCCTGCGATCGACTTCTGGGGCGGGTCTAGGCTCGAAGCCTTCCTCGCGTGGAAGCATGTAGACACCGGCTGCATCCGAATCGAAACTCTGCAGCGATTCACGAGCCATTTCGAGGTAGCCGCGCATGCCGCGGATGATCTCCTCGCGACGGTCGAGCAGCCTTAAGATGCCCTGGCGGATTTCCTGCTTCTGCTGTCGCGAATCACGGAGCATATTTTCAGCTTCGATCTCGGCCTTGTGGATCCGGTTCTCAGCTTCCGATTTGGCCATTGCTAACCTGTTCTCAGAATTTTCCTTAGCGGTGCGCAGGGTTTCGTGGAGGGCTTCTTCGACCTTAGTGTAATGGTCAAGCTTCTGCTTCAGCTCGGAAACCTCGTGCTCAAGGGCGCGATTGCGGGCGGTAAGGTGCTCCCACTCGGTAGCAACGACTGCCAAGAAGGCACTAACTTCGGATATATCGTAGCCGCGGATGGCCTTTTCAAATTTCTGTTGCTTGATGTCGAGGGCCGTTAGCTTCATGGATTGTGCGAAATGCTTAAATAGGGTGTAAGTTAGCGCTAACTGTGCTGGTATTCAATCAATTTCAGCTTAAGAACGGTTGCGGAGTTGGTTTGGTACCGTGCTTGCAGGCGATTCATCCTCTTTTACCCCATTGCCAAGCAAAGGTTCTCTCGTGTTGCCCAACAAAAGGCGGTCGCTCTCATCTGCCACAATTTCCTCGAGCACTTGCAGGCGCTTCTCGGCTTTGATGCGCCATTGAACCAGTTCTTGGTTCTGCTTAATAATTTGGCCAACCTCGGGTGAGTTCCCCGAATATTTACGCTCCATCTTGAATCTGATGAGCTCTGTTATGCGGTGGATGGTAAATCCCGCTAGGGCCATACCTCCGATTGCCATCGTAATGATGGCTAAAAACTCAGGTGGGTTCATGTGTTATCAGCTACTAATTAGTTTACCTGCTTTGGGTTGTGGCCTTCTGCTTCACTAGCTCCATATTTTCCTTGAGAATTTCGTCGCGGATATCCTCCCGGTCGAGTAGCGGCGGTTCTTTGTCGTCTGAGGCAACCACGATTGCCTCCAAGTTTTGAACACGCTTTTTCAGAGACGATATCTCCTGCAGTAGATTATCCACATCTTGCTCGGTTGCACCAGCCTTCTGGCTGATCTTGGCCTTTGTTTTCTGGTACTCAATGAAGAGTCCACCAACAACGGCTACCAAACCCACAAAAATGGCGAAAATTGCAATGGACATAGGAGGTGCTGTTTAAACGTATAGGTATCCCTGATGGTACGTAAAATACGCATTTTGGTTGTGCCTTTGTATCGGCGAACCTACACTCTCAAGTGAGCGTACGAAATGGGATCGGTCTGCTTGGCCTGTCTGTAACACTGCTCAGCGTCTTCGTAATTCCCTTCGTGCTTGTGCAGCTCGCCCAACAATCGCATAATTTCAGGATTGCTTGGACTATAGTTGAACAGCTCCTGGATCATCGGGATGGCAATGTCAGACTTGCGCTCGTTTACGGCGATACGCAAACGCAGTAGCCTTAATCTGAAGGTTACTTTGTCGTCGGCGAGTTCGCTCAAGTAGAAGGCGCATCGCGAATAAATGCTGCGATCGTAGTAATAACTGACTAATCGGTAGCATAGGGGCTCCTTCAATTCAAATGCAGTAAGCTTGTCTTCGAGGTGGCGGAGCAAGTCGCGCGACTCCACCACCATCAACAACTGCATGATCCCCGCGATGCTGTCGTAATCCCACGAAGTCTTGTGGATCTGGGTTCTTGTTTCGCTAGTGAGGAGTTGCCGGGCTCGCTCAATGAGCGAAGGTTCTGGATGCCACGGGTTCAGGTAGGTACCGATAGCAACAAGCTCCATGATGGGATCTTCCGAGTAGAAGGCACCTGGTATTAGCATCAGGTTCCACTTTCGATCGAAACTGGCCTTGTTGTTCCAATAAATCTTGCTGTCGTACTCAAGGCCGAGGTCGTCGGTTGTCGTGCCTTTGATGTGCTCGATAAAGGCAGCATTTACGATGGCAACGCGGTGGCCACGTCCTTGGGCCTCCTTGCAAATGTCACGGTCCTCGAACCAAGCCAATCCGTAAGCCGTATCGAAACGTAGACCCGAACTGGCGCGGATCATCATGCAGGCGCTGTCGAGGTAGTCGGTTTCGGTTAGCCCTTCGCCTGGATCTACCACATCGGGTGTTTGTCCTTGATTATAGCAATCGCTCAGCACTGGACCCAAAATCGCGATATCGGGATTGGCCACCATTTGGTCGACCATCAACGATATCGAGTCGTCGTGCAGAACCACATCGTTGTGGATCACAAACAGGTAGTCGCCGTTTGCGGCATCCATGCCTTGATTGGCGGCTTCGGCAAAACCCTTGTTCTCCTTGTTCGTGATGGCTTTGAAGCGGAAATGCTCGTTCCCTTCGAGTTGGTCGAGGTAGTCGAATGTGTCGTCGAGGCTGGCGTTGTCGACGACAATGATTTCAATGTTTGCCGGATCGACATGCTCTGCGATGCTAATGAGGCACTGTTGCAGCATCTCCTTGCGGTCGGATGCCGTAACGATAACGACCGAAACCAAGGCATCGGGGGCATCTAGAACCAGGGCATCAGGGTGATCAGGGGCATCAGGGGCATCTAGAACCGAGGCATCGAGGGCATCAGAGGTATCAAGGGCATCGTTGAGATCAGAAATGTCGTGTGGCGTTTTGTCATCTTCCAAATACGAAAGATCACCACCTTCGTCCTGGCTACCGCCGTCATCCACCCAGTTGCCGGCCATATCATCGACTGGCTCTTCTTGCTGTTGCTCTTGCCCTTGTTCTTGCTCTTGTTCTTGTTCTTGCCGTTGCTCTTGCCTAATCGGTATCGGCTCTGGGAAGTCGTAGTCTACATCGAGCTCGGCATCCTCGAATTCGAGCGGGCTTTGCTCGTGCGACGCAGCTTCGACAGGTTCGCCATGCCGTAAGAAAGAAGGTGTCTCGATTACAGATGGCTCCGGCATTGGAGGTGGCGCGACAGGTGGTGCAGATCCATCGGGCGGCTTGGTGAGCAGCTGGTTCATCCTCGCCGTCGGTGTTTCGATAGGCACCGCTGCAAGTGTCATGGGTCGCACGCCAGAAACATCGCCGGATGATTCATCCACCGGACGATCGGTGGGTCTGCGCTCCCCTGCCTTGGGGATGTTCAGATCAACGCCGTAGCGCTGCTGAATGCTGTGCTTGATTTCGGCTGCTTCCACATAGCGTTTCATGCGGTTGAGCACTTGCACCTTCAGAGTGAGGACCTCGAGATTATCGGGGTACTTGTCGAGCAGCTTATTGCAGATTTCGAGCGCATCGATGTTGTAGCCCTCGTGCAGGAAGGCCCTTGCCTCGTCGAGCAGTTCGCCCATGCTGCGCGAATTGGTGTCGACGGTGAGCTTCTTCTCCTTGAGCTTGAGCTGCGACATCAACAGATCGGCCTGTTCGATGCTCAATTTGCGCTCCCGGAACAACGAGATCAGAATTTCGGCACGATTGGATGATATGCCGGCCATGCGACCCATCGTGCTTTTCGAAACGAAGCAGGTCTCGCCCAAGATCATTTTATCGCGTCCAGAGATGCGGATGGCTGCTTCAGTAGAGTGAAAATCGCTCTGGTACGGATTGAAGAAACGTTGCTTATTGGGTACCGATTTCCACTTCCAAAGGTAATTCTCGTTGCTGAGAAGACGGCTGTTGTTGATCTGCTCGATCCATCCCTCGATTTCGTCGGGCAGGTGCTCGGCACCCATCAGCGTGCACAAGGCTGGCGACTCAATGAGGCGGTCGACCTCCTGCTTCAGGATATCGACGTGAACTTTGTCGATGCGATCTACAATCCAGATCACTTGTCCGCTGGCAAGTTGGGTGGCCTCATTGAGGCAGTTCCCTTTGCCGTGAGGCTCCTCATGGTCGAGAATGAAGGTGTGCTCGTGTTGATAGTAATCGTACAGTGATTGGATGACATCACGACTTTGGTCGTTGGATGCATCGTTGATCACAACAACTTCAAAAGGATACCCTTCGGCTTCGTACAGCGCGGTTAGGGTCGGCTCTATGTTATCTTTCTGATTCTGAAAGACGCAGATAACCGTTAACTTCATTCGATCGTTTGAGCCTGCGGGTTATAAGTTGGTACAATACGTGAAGATAGGGTATAGAAAAGTGGTTACAAAAGCCCCTTTCGTGGATTCTTCGTATTTTTAGCGTCTGAAATATGAATTAGTTCCCTGCATGTCCACTTCCGCAACTCTGACGACAGGCGCCGTAGGCACCGAAGCCGCACGCCGCCGCACCTTCGCCATCATCTCGCACCCCGACGCCGGCAAGACCACCCTCACCGAGAAGCTGCTGCTTTACGGTGGGGCCATCCATGAGGCCGGATCCATCAAGCAACGCAAGGCCGCACGGCACGCCGTGTCCGACTGGCTGGCTATCGAGCAAGAGCGTGGCATATCGGTGACATCGTCCGTGTTGCGCTTCGAGAAGGACGGCATCAAGTACAACCTGCTCGACACCCCGGGCCACAAGGACTTCTCGGAAGACACCTTCCGCACCCTCATCGCGGCCGACTGCGCCCTGATGGTGATCGACGTCGCCAAAGGCGTCGAGGAGCAGACCGAGAAGCTCTTCGAAGTGTGCAAGCTGCGGAACATCCCCGTCATCACCTTCGTGAACAAGTGCGACCGTCCGGGTATGGAGCCCCTCGAGGTGATGAGCAATATCGAGCAGAAATTGGGCATCCACGCCGTGGCGGCAACCTGGCCGGTAGGCTACGGACCCGACTTCCAGGGTGTGTACGACATTATCGCCAACGAGCTGCATTTGTACGAGAAGGTGAACCACGGTGCCAAGAAGGCCGACACCGAGATCCTGCCGCTCGAGGAGGGCATGGCCCAGACGACGCTGAGTCCGTCGGTGCGCGAGTCCACCACCGAGGAGGTCATGCTGCTCGAGGACGAAATCAAGAACATGGATCCCGTCGCCTTCTCGACCGGCAAGGTCACCCCTGTGTTCTTCGGTTCGGCGCTCAATAATTTCGGGCTCGATATTTTCCTCAACTACTTCGCCCGCTGGGCTCCTGCGCCCAAGCCGTATGTCGACGAGGAGGGGGCCCCCCGCGAGTTGGATCAGCCGTTCAGCGGCTTCGTCTTCAAGATGCAGGCCAACATGAATCCCGACCACCGCGACTGCACCGCCTTTGTGCGCGTGGTATCTGGCAAGTTCGAACGCGGCATGGAAGTGCTGCATGCCGACACTGGACGTAAGATCCGAGTCGCGACGCCGCAGGCGCTGATGGGCGACGAGCGCAGCATCGTCGAAGAGGCGTATCCGGGCGATATCCTTGCCATTTTCAATCCTGGTGACTTCAAGATTGGGAATACTATTTATATCAAAGACAGTGTGCGGTTCAATGTTATTCCGTTGTTCACTCCCGAGCATTTCATGAAGGCGAGCTCCAACGATCCCTTCAAGCGGAAGCAGCTGCGCGAGGGTTTGCAGCAGCTGGCAGAAGAAGGCGTGGTGCACGTGTTTGAAGTGCCCAACGGACTCGGCAACGAATTGCTGCTCGGCACTGTCGGTGCCCTTCAGTTCGATGTTATCAAGCACCGGATGGCTGCTGAGTACAAGGTGCAGATTATCCTCAGTGGAACGCCTTATTATACGGCGAGATGGTTATCTGATAAGGCAGGCGTCGTCGACAAGCTCAAGAACGCATACTCCACCGACGTGACCACCGACATCGAGGGCAACCCGATTGCCTTGTTCCACAGTGCGTATGCCCTCAGCCAGGCCGAAGAAGCCGTGGGTGCGGAGAATTTGTTGAAATATCGGAGCTGAAGAATCACGAACGATCACGAACTGTCACGAACTGTCACGAACTGTCACGAACAATCACGAACGAGCACCATGATATCATGGATGTAGGCAAATATTCAAGCTTGTTCGACTGACATTTCGGCCTTCGGCCTAAATGATGGGCTCACAATGACAATTACGCTTGGTATAGGGGTAGTCAATCACTAACTACTAACTATTAACCACTAACTACTTTACTATTTCTCCATTTCGAAGTCCGCGAAGTCGAAGCCGGGGGTGACGGTGCATCCGACGAGGGTCCAGGCGTTGGTGCAACGGGCGCGTTGCCAGACGTTTTTGGGGATCGTGAATTGTGGGAAGACGCCGTTTGCCGGATCGAAGCCCAGCTTGTGGATGGTAGTCGTGCCGTCGTCGTTGCGAAGCTCCAGCTCAAGGATGTCGCCCGCGTAATAGTGCCAGATTTCGTCCGACGAAACGCGATGCCAAGCGGCTGGTTCGTCACCAACCAGTAAATAATAAATAGCAGTACCGGCCGAGCGTGTGGATCCGTCCGCGCGAACCATCGACTCATCGCAGCGGTAGGTTTCCTTATAGAATCCACCTTCGGGGTGTGGTAGGAGGTTCAGGCTGGCGGCGATGGATTGGGGGGAGGTGGAGAATGACATAGGATGGAGGAGGTAAGACGCAGGAAATAGTGTATGAAGTAAAATGTAGGAAGACTGGGAAAAAGAGAAGCTTCGCAGTGGAAAGATATGACTAATGTGTAGAATGGGTGGTCCCATAAAGCATTATTCGATTTATCGATATGGCGCAGACTATTGCATTTCGAGAGACATCTCGTAGCTATGGCATCCTATTTGAAAAACGAATCCATTTCGCTAAACTTTCAAAAATGGTAGTACAGACAATCGAACGAGATGAACACATCCACTGCCACCATCCTCGCCGGAATAGTGATCGGTAGCTTAGCTTATCACTTAAATGTCGACAATGAAAGCATATTTGGTTTTGATTCAGCTCTTGTGAGTTGGAGTGCCATGAGTATAGGAGCTTTTTTGGGTGCTTTTCTGATCCGTATCTCAACTAAGGAGAAACCCACAAAAACCGCACTGCTTGTTGTTGCTGGAATATTGCTCGCAGTCATCCTTCGAATGATTTACGACACTACCTTTACAGAAAGATCTCATAGTCTGGCTGGAATTGAGATATTCATTTATTCCGTATTAACACTGCCAACGGCATTTGCCGGCGCCTTTTTGGGTCACTTAATGAAGCGAACTCATGAAAACAATGCTTTATCATAACATCATCAGAACAGCTCTTTTATCGATGCTGTTCTTGGTCCCCTACACCGCTATGGGACAGGATGCAAGCTCTGGTAGCTACACGGAGAAATTTGTTGATGCATCAGGGATAAATCTGCACTATCTGGATTTTGGTGGCTCAGGTCTCCCGATCATTTTCTTGCAGTCTTTTCATGGTGACGCTAGAGAATGGGTTGATTATGACTTCGTTGATTTCGCCCCTCGCTTCACGAATACCAATAGGGTATATGCCATCACACGGCGAGGATGGGGAAAATCGGCCGATCCAGGCTGGGGATATGACGTGGCTACGCAGGCGGAAGATGTGATTGCCTTTATGGATGCCCTTAAGCTGGAGAAAGCCATCATGGTGGGACGCATACCTGGTAATATGGACATGACTTGGATTGCAGAACACCATCCTAACAGATTGGCCGGAATTATTTCGATCGGCAAACCATATTTGTACATGAATCTCTCCGATCCTCATGTTCAGAAGTATGTCGAAATGTTTGCAACTCTATCTTGCGACCTTGGAGAAGACGCCATTCGAAAGTCACTTCCGAGATCGACATGGCGACCTCATATTCTTTATGACGACACTAAGCGCATCGACATACCTGCGTTAAGGTTTATCAGGCCAGGGGAGCTAACGGATCCAGCAAGGGAGCTACAGCTTTTCGATGGGATGATGAATTTTGCGAAAACGGTCAACTTCATGCTGTGCAACGCAGACGCTCAAGAATACTATAAGTCACTAGCCGGCGACACCGAACTTCAACAGACGGTAAAGGAAGCACTGATCAAAGCTGACAGATCGCTGCTTATGAATGAAGCTATCGAAAGGGCATTTGGCTCTAATTTGAAAACTGTCACACTTGAATTACCACCAAACATAACGACGGATGAGGAGTACGATGCATATTGGAAAGAATCGCTATCGAATATCTATTTCAATGCCATGATTGCTTTTATTAATCAAATACCCAACTGAAATATTCGCCACTGATTCGCCATTGAGGGGCCTTGCTGCTAACCTGCAACAAATGCTGAAAATTCATGGAGGGTCGATTAGGGCTGAATCTGCACCCGGAGAAGGATCTGTATTCACGCTTCAATTTCCCAGGTAGTAGTGACGAATATCGAATGCCTACAATTTGAGTGCAACAAAGTTGGTATGGTTCACGTCAAACAACGAGTATCCATCCATTTGGTCATATCAAATACCGTCAATATTGCCAGATCACTGATATATGACTATAGATTCTCATATAGATGAGTTAAGCCAATGCCAATGAAAAATCTGACACTCAACGTTATCGTCCCTCTAATTTTTCTTTCCTGTGGCAACAAAAGTACGAGTCAGGATAAGAGTGAATTAAAGGCTTTTGAGTCCACCCATGTTTCAGAAACTGTGGGGAATACTGCAAGCGACAGCGCCACACAAAGTGGTAAAGTAATTACGATTGCAGAATTGCATAATCCACGGGCTGCACACACAGCAACTTTAATATACGATGGAACAGTATTGATTAGTGGTGGTTTTGTTGGAGGTAGCAGTAATAGTTTATCAAGTGTTGAAATTTTCGACCCATTATCTAAAACGTTCACACAAATTAGCCCTTTAACTACGCCTCGATTTGACCATTCTGCAACGCTTCTACCGAATGGGAAAGTTTTAATTGCCGGTGGTTACAACGGTAGCTCTCTGGCAACTACAGAAATATATGACCCCGAGTTAAGATCATTTTCACAGGGTCCGAGCATGATCACGGCCAGATATGGACATACTGCAACTCCTCTAAATGACGGTAGAATTCTATTCGTTGGTGGTGTTGGAACGGGTTGGACGTTCTTGTCCTCTGCAGAAATATTCGATATTGAGACAAATAGGTTTATTGCAGTTAAACCTATGTCGGAGGCTCGTGAATCACACACAGCAACACTTTTAAAAAATGGAAATGTTCTGATAATTGGAGGACATAGAGACAGAAGAGAGAATTTGATTGTCTATACCAGTACTGAAATTTTCGACACTAAATCGAATCAATTCTCAGCAGCTGGGAATTTGCAAATCCCCCGACATAAACATGACGCTGTGTTGCTTTCAAATGGTAACGTATTGGTAATTGGTGGTGCTGACAGGCGGGATTCACTCTATTCCTCGGCAGAATTATACGATCCCAATACTCAACTATTCACCGCATTACCCGACATGAATTATCCCCGTTTCAAACATAAGAACACGAGTATCTTATTGCCCGACAATAACGTACTAATTGGGGGTGGATCCGATAAAGCAGAGGTTTACAATTTCAATACAGGTAAATTTACTACGATAGAGGGCGACTTGGGTGTAACTCGTTATTTTTCTACTTCGACACTTCTTAATAGTGGTGAAGTCCTGATAACAGGTGGTTATGATGAACATATTTCGGGTATCAAGAAATCGAGTCTTTTTGTAATTCGAGAACCATAATTCTGTCAGCGATCGACAACATTGCCACCCACCTGATTTTTATATCGTTGTAACCATATCATTCGCTTCGTTTTCTTGGTCTATTGCCTCTAGATCGGTACATTGAATAACACACTAAGAACAAGCACGACTCCGCGGCTGACAGCCGAAAAAAATTGAGAGAGTTCAGGGGTCTCCTACATATGTCGTTAAAAGTTCGCCTATTACTTATAGTGCTTTTAGCTATATGTCGACCAACCAACATAGTTGCTCAGCAATATATTGTAGGCGGCGACTCTGATTACGCCCCTTTCACGTTTATCGACAAAACAGGCAAGCCAAGCGGATTGGAAATCGAGGTCATAGAAGCAATTGCCGAAATAAGCGGTTTAAATTTGACCTTCAACCTTAGTAGCTGGGATACCGCTCTGTCCAATTTTCGCGCAGGTAAGACAGACATTATCGTTGGTATCATATTTTCTGAGGAAAGGGCTGAGTTCCTCGATTTCACCATCCCCATCCACACAGAATACTATTCCATCTTTATTCGAAAGGATTTACCGCTCGACGATTTGGCCAGCCTGTACGACTACAAACTCGTGGTCATGGAAATGGATATATCAATCGATAAATACCTTATTCCTATGGGGCTATATAAAGACTATATAGTGGCAAAATCAATACCAGAGGCACTTTCGGCAATAGAATTGGGACGAGCAGACTATGTGGTTGCCCCTTATTTGCTTGGCTTGAATGAGATAAACAAGAATAAATATCAAAATATTGACATAAAAGGCCCGTCAATAATTCCAAGTATTTATACCATTGCGGTACAAAAAGGAAATACTCAACTACTTGACATATTGAATGCTGGGATCATGGAATTGCGGAGAAGTGGTAAGCTTACAGAAATTCAAGAAAAATGGAAGGTTTATGAAGAGGATGAATATCAGTATAGGCAGTTAGTCCAATACATTGCTATTGGAATCATAATTGCTATGGTCCTATTCGTTCTGGGAATTGTATGGGTATGGTTGCTAAGAATACAGATTAGAAAAAAAACGGAAAGCATCAACCAAAAGAATCTTGAATTACAAAAGAGTGAAGAAAAATTCAGACTTATTACTGAAAATTCGAGCGACATCATATGGCACTTAGACAGTAATTTTTTTCTGACTTATATAAGTCCGGCAGACGAGAGGATAAGAGGTTTTTAAAAGGAGGAAGTCCTTGGCAAATCACTTTTCTCCATTCTAAAGCCAGAGGGTATCGAAATGCTGAAGGATGCGAATAAGAAACGTATGTTCGAACTGAGCAAGGGCATCAGATCTGCTCCCGTCATTTATGAGTTGGAAGAATTATGCAAGGATGGCGGCTGGGTCTGGGTTGAAGCCACTGCAACGGCATTTTACGACGAGGACGGCAAAATATCTGGTTACCATGGAGTTTCGAGGGATATTTCGGAACGAAAGAAAGCAGAACTGCTGCTTAAAGAGCGAGAAAGTCAGTTAAGAGAACTCATTGCCACGAAAGACAAGCTCTTCTCGATCATTGCCCATGACTTGCGTAGCCCGTTCAATGCCATCTTGGGGCTATCCGAGCTGTTAATTGAAAACACCAACGACCTAGAAGTTGCCCAATCGGAAGAGTATCTGGGGATGATTAATTCATCGGCCAGGAACACCCTGAGCTTGCTCGACAACTTGCTGGCATGGGCTAGGTCGCAAACGGGCAGAAATATTTTCAATCCGGAAAGAACGAACCTGCATACCATTATCAATGAAATATTGGAGGTCTCAAAATCCGTTGCGAAAATCAAAAACATATCGATCAACTACGTTCACGCAGGTGAAATAGAAGTGCATGCAGATGTAAACATGCTAAAAACAATCTTGCGAAACCTTATTTCAAATGCGATTAAGTACACAAATGAAAATGGGGAGGTAGCTATATCGGCAGCTCAAAATGAGGCGAACGTAATTATTACAGTCTCAGATAATGGTGTGGGCATGAGCGAGGATACCCGATTTAAAATTTTTGATGTCTATACCAGTATCACAACCACAGGAACAGCTAACGAAAAAGGTTCCGGGTTAGGTTTGGTGCTTTGTAAAGAGTTTGTGGATCAACACGGTGGTGAAATAGAGGTACAAAGTGAGCCTGGAAAGGGAAGCACATTTATTGTATCCTTGCCTATTTGAGATCTCTAAAATGGTGAAATATCTATGGGTCCCTACTTCCGTGATCTTTTTGACTACAACCATGAAGTCAATGCAAGACTGTCCAGTCCATTGTTCACGACAAATTTTGTATACACATAACATTATTGGACGACCTATATTAGTTTTAGCGTTCAAGGTAGGTATGCAATTACAAACCGACACTTCTGTAATCCACTTAATATCAAATAGAGGTATTGTATGTCAACAACTGTGAAAAACCCGTTCACGTGGGTCGAAATTTACGTGGAGGATATGGACAGGGCCCGCAAATTCTACGAAACTGTGCTCAACATCGAAATGATACCCATGCAGACACCGGGAGACTTCGGCGACCTGGAGATGGTGAGCTTCCCTGGAGCTATGGAGCTGCCCAACATCAGTGGCGCCTTGTGCAAGACGAGCGAAATGAAGCCAGGCACTGGCGGCACGCTGGTCTACTTTGCATGCGACGATTGTGTAGTCGAGTCCTCAAGGGTCGAGGGGGCCGGTGGACAGCTGCTACAGCCGAAGATGCCGATTGGTGAGCATGGATTCGTAGCCGTTGCGATAGATACGGAAGGAAACACCATTGGGTTTCATTCAATGACATGATGACCGGAAAATCCAGCAGCTGATCGACGAAAAAGCAACCTTCGAAACATTCTTCGACCAAGCGTCTCTGCATGTGAATGCCCATTTGATCATCGGTATGATTTGCGGTTACCGAATCGAGGAGATCGACAACACGCTCACGCGCCACGTTCGCTACCTCGACAAACTGGTCGATGAGTTGGCCAAAGGCAAGAAGATGGAGAAGATTTTAAGATCAGCATAAAGCAGCAATATCAGCTCAACGAAGTGAATTTTACCTGTATCAACTTCCGATAAATGAGGGTTCCACAATAATGGGCGAAATCAAGACAAAACAAACCAACGCAAACGTAAACGAGTTCATCAACACGTTCGCCGACACGGAACAGAAGAAAAAAGACAGCTTCGAGCTCCTTAAGCTGATGCAGGACGTGTCAGGCTTCGAACCCAAGATGTGGGGACCATCCATTATCGGATTTGGACAGTACCATTATAAGTCCGACCGCAGCAGCCAGGAGGGCGACTGGCCCCTGATCGGATTCTCGCCTCGAAAGGCGGCCATATCGCTGTATGTGTACTCGGGCTGCGCCGGGCAGGACGAACTGCTAAAGGAACTGGGCAAGTTCAAGATGGGGAAGGCATGTATCTATGTGAAAAAAATCTCTGATATAAACACGGATGCACTAAAGAAGCTGATCTCTTCAACCATTGTTCATCTTCAGTCCAGACAGAGTCTCTGAATAAATCAAAGCCACAGATAGCGCAATTATCAAGGATCTGATAAGTGCTGGCTGACGACCACAGTAGTTGCCACACAGGAACATGTGCGTCCTATTCGGGTACTTATAGTTAACTGTTATTTGAAATTAGGGGGCGAATAGTATTCGTTTATAGGAATCATGTAATTATGAAGCTAGCATATATCGGCACATATCCACCGCGGCAATGCGGTATTGGTACATTTACGCAGAACTTGTACAATTCGATGATAACGGATCCAGATTCGTCGGATGATCCAGTTGAGGGTTACATTGTTGCCATTAATGATAACGACCTGACCTACAAGTATCCTGACGAGGTTAAGCTAACCATCAAGCAAGATTATCAACAAGACTACCTAGAAGCAGTAAAAACGATCAATCTCAGTGGTGCTGACCTCTGTATTCTCGAACATGAATTTGGAATTTATGGCGGACAAAACGGCATCTACATCCTTCCCTTGCTCTACCGTCTTGAAATGCCCTTTGTTGTTACTCTTCACACAATTTTAAGGGAGCCTTCCTACAACGAAAAAGCAGTGTTGCAGGAAATCTGCAAAATGGCGAGCAAAGTGGTCGTCATGAGCCATAAGGCAGTCGAATTCCTTGTAGATATATATAATGTTGATAGAAATAAAATCGCCTACATCGAACATGGTGTTCCCGATATTCAGTTTTCTCAGGAACAAACCAAGAAGGAGTTTAACCTCGGGAAAAAGAAACTGTTACTAACGTTTGGAATTCTAGGCCGAAATAAAGGCATCGAAACGGTCATAAACGCGTTGCCGAAAGTAATCGAGAAACATCCCGACGCATTATATGTGGTGTTGGGTAAAACGCACCCCAATGTACTGCGCCACTCTGGCGAGGAGTACAGAAACTCGCTTCTGCTTCTTACAAAGAAGCTCAATCTTAGCGATCACGTTGTTTTCATAAACGAGTTTATAGATCAGAGAGAGTTAGTTAAATACCTATCCGCATCAGACATCTACATAACACCTTATCTGAATGAGGCGCAAATAACCAGTGGAACCCTATCCTATGCCATCGGTGTAGGCTCGGCTGTGATTTCAACGCCCTTCTGGCATGCAGTTGAATTGCTGGACGAAGGAAGAGGCATACTCTTTAACTTCAACGACTCCGAGCAACTATCTCAGATTCTAATGGATTTGTTAGACAATCCCGATGAGCTGAAAAAGCTTCGGGAAAAAGCTCACGACTACGGCAGAACCATAACATGGCCGAAATCGGGTGGTAAATACAATGAGCTTATAAGGCAAATACTTGAGACTAAACCCGAAATAGTTGCTAAGAAGGAAGCCACCATCGATCCGATTGTTCTCCCACCTTTTTCGTTGGACCATATTAAACGGTTAACCGACGATACGGGAATTATCCAGCATGCAAAGTTTGGTATCCCAAACCTTAAAGAGGGTTACTGTCTGGACGACAACTCCAGAGCACTGCTGTTGGTACTGATGACCTACCAGCAAAAAAAGGATTTGCAAGCACTTAACTTGGCGCCGATTTATCTGAGCTATATTCACTACATGCAAAACAAAGACGGCACATTCAAGAATTTCCTGAGTTTCAGCAGGGTTTTCCTAGATGAAGTGGGCTCTGAAGACTCGTTTGGACGGACTATCTGGGCTTTGGGGTACCTGTTGAACAATCCGCCCAACGATTCATACTACCAGACAGCAAAATTGATTTTCATGAATGCGGCACCAAACTTCGAGAAACTACAATCTATCAGGAGCGTGGCAAACGTCATGCTAGGTGTGAGCTACTACCTTAGGAGCAATCCGTCGGATGAATACATTATGGGCATCTTGGGCAAGCTCACCGATAAGCTGATGAGACATTACGAGGACAACAGGACCACAGCCTGGAAGTGGTTCGAATCGTTGCTGGCCTACGATAATGGCATTCTACCTCTCGCCCTATTGCATGCCGCTCAGTTGCTTGATGACGATAAAGTGACGGAAGTTGCTTTAGAGACGACCAACTTCCTGACGGAAACGGTTCTTAAAGACGGATATCTCTCCATTATCGGCAATGAAAACTGGCACAAAAAGGACGGCGAGCGCTCGATGTATGCCCAGCAACCGGTAGATGCCCTAGCCATGGTGTTGATGTACCGAGAGGCGTTTGAATTGACCAAAGACAGGGAATTCCTTGCAAAACTCTACTCCAGTTTCATGTGGTTCCTTGGTGAAAACGACCTCCGGATGACGCTGTTCGACTTTGAGACCAACGGATGCTGCGACGGAATTGAAAGCTACGGCGTAAACAGAAACCAGGGTGCTGAGAGCTCGTTAGCATACTTGATATCCTATTTGGTTGTCCTCGAGGCATTTGAGGCTTTCGAACAAAAGGATATGGTACTGGAGCACGCGGTGCACTAATCGGAGAAATCTGCAAAATATGTTGATCAAGAGATACGCACATAACCCAATCCTTACTAAGAAGGATATCCCCTATCCAGTTGCCACTGTCCATAATGCTGGTGTAATTAAGCATGATGGCCGATACATTATGATATTTCGGTCGCATAAACGTAACGGCAGAAGCCTGCTCGGTAAGGCCGAAAGCGAGGACGGGTATCATTTCGTTGCGGATGACGAACCTTTCATGGTGCCGTCAACCGACGGAAATTTCAAGGATTATGAGGAATATGGGCTCGAAGATCCTCGGATCACATTCCTAGATGGTGAGTACTTGATCACCTACAGCGCGTACTCGCGTAATGGAGTAAGAATTGGTCTAGCTAAAACCACCGATTTCAAGAGTGTTCAGAGGATATCTCTAATCACCCAAGCCGACTACCGAAACGTGGTCATCTTTCCGGAAACGTT
Organism: uncultured Chitinophagales bacterium; assembly: GCA_964629885.1. GTDB lineage: Bacteria > Bacteroidota > Rhodothermia > Balneolales > CAYWCV01 > CAYWCV01. The sequence goes on from CAZVRJ010000038.1 coordinate 22,375, forward strand.
TGGCGGCCTGTATGCACGCCTAGACCGGCCACATTCCGAAATTTCGCCCTGGTCGATATGGATATCATACTCTCACGACCTCATTTTTTGGGGTGAGTCCAAATTGATCATGAAACCGTGCCAGTACCACTGGGACGAAATGAAGATCGGACCAGGAGCTCCACCGATAAAAACACCCCGTGGATGGCTACATATCTATCATGGCGTTTTTCCAACGATGGATGGTAGTGTTTACAGACTAGGTGTGGCATTGCACGATCTTAATGACCCATCAGTCATTATTGCTGTAGGCGACGACTGGATTCTACAGCCCGATGAACCCTACGAAATTACCGGATATGTCCACAATGTAGTCTTCTGCTGTGGTGCAGTTCCCGAAGATGACGGGAGCGTCAAAATATACTGGGGCGGAGCCGATTCGGTAATGTGCGTAGGCACTGCAAATATCGAAGAACTAGTAGATCACTGTTTAAACAATTCTCGAGAAGCGCTATAGTATGAAAGTCGCAATCCTCTCACCCATTGCATGGAGAACGCCTCCTTCCAAGTACGGCCCTTGGGAGCAGGTGGCCTCAAATGTTGCAGAGGGGCTTGTTGACGAAGGAATTGATGTGACCTTATTTGCAACAGGCAATTCGATCACCAAAGCTAAACTGGAATCTGTAGCGGAAGAAGCTTACTGCGAAAATCTAACCATGGATCCCAAGGTCTGGGAGTGCCTTCATATAAGCAATTTAATGGAACAGGCAGATACGTTCGACATCATCCACAACCACTTCGATTTCTTGCCACTAACCTATTCAAAACTCATTAAAACCCCTATGGTGACTACTATTCATGGGTTTTCGTCACCAAAAATTCTCGAAGTCTACAAAAAGTATAACAGCGTGGGTACTTACGTCTCTATCAGCAACTCTGATCGAAACCTGGATCTTCGTTACGCTGCCACCGTGTACAACGGAATTGACACCAAGGACTTCACATTCAGGGAGAACCCTGACGAGTATCTGCTCTTCTTCGGTCGGATTCATCCCGAAAAAGGTACATCTGAATCCATTCAGATAGCAAAGCAGTCGGGAAGAAAAATTATCCTCTCGGGTTTAATACAAGACCAGGAATATTTTGATGCAAAGGTCAAACCATATATTAATGACACTGACGTTGTTTTTGTTGGCAATTCCGGGCCAAAAGAAAGAGATGAGCTGCTTGGCGGAGCCTATGCACTGCTGCATCCCATCAGCTTTGCCGAGCCTTTTGGCTTGAGCGTCGCAGAAGCCATGATGTGTGGAACCCCCGTCATAGCGTTCAATTTAGGCTCCATGCCCGAGCTGATCCAAAACCAGAAAACCGGTTTCCTGGTGAATTCGGTTAGTGAGGCTGTAGATGCTGTTGGCAGGATTCAGACGATCGACAGATCACATTGTCGAGAATGGTCTATCTCCAAGTTCAGCAAAAAAGTAATGATTCATGGCTATTTAGATGTGTACCATAGAATATTAAACGATGAAAATTAGGCCGTAATAGAATCAATATCATGAAAAAAGCGAAACATAATATTCCGTTAGCCAAAAGAAGAAATAATAGGATAGAGCGAAATCTATCGAAAGTGATTGTCCGAGCTCATATACCTGGCGACATATTTCGAATTGGGAAAATTATTAAACGAGTTCTGAATCTATCAGAATTTAAGACTACGAACTTATTGACGGATGTAAAGGAAAAATTCTACAAAAGACATAAAAATATTGAACAGCAATTGCACAAACACTTCTTAAAGGTATCCGAAAATGTACCACCGAACAGATCTTTAAGTGAGGCGAAGAAAAACCTGATTGGTGCCTATTTCACTATGGAATACTCCATTGAGTCGGCGGCACTGTTCAATCCATCGATAGTGCCGCATCCCGACCAGACCGGAGTAAAAAAAGGAAAACTCCGTTTTATTCTCAGTCTCCGTGCAACTGGAGAAGGGCACATCTCAAGTATCGTATTCAGAAGCGGGATCATACACGAGGATGGTTCCTTGCGTCTTGATCCGACCTCCGGATTTGTGGGGACACCGAGTGTTCATAACGACCCGTCTTACGACAATCATTTGTTTCGCCAAAAATTGGAAGCCATGAAATCTTGTGACGATACAAGCAACCGAATTTTGGAAAAACTTCCCAATAGGTTTACCAACCGCGAATTAAAGAACAGTATAAGTGATCTATTCCAAGACCCTAATTTTGCGCATAATGAACAAACACTTGCGAACATAAAATGGCTGGCAAATTCCAACTATTCAATAAAATTCGACGAAGACTCAAAAATTTCAGAGAGGGTCATCTTCCCCGTCTCCGATAATGAGAGCAGAGGCATTGAGGACGCTCGGTTTGTGCGATTTTATGATGAAAATGGCGATAGCATGTATTATGCAACGTACACGGCATACAATGGCACAAGTATATTACCTCAGTTGTTAGAGACGAAAGATTTCATCAATTTCAATATCATCACGTTAAATGGTGCTGCCGTTCAGAACAAGGGAATGGCTCTTTTCCCTCGCAAAATTCATGGAAAATATGTGATGCTCTCTCGTTTGGATGGCGAGAACAATCACATCATGGTATCAGACCACCTGCATTTCTGGAATGAATCCATCATCATTCAAGAGCCTAAGATGCCTTGGGAGTTTATCCAAATAGGAAACTGCGGTTCGCCGCTTGAGATAAATGAGGGTTGGCTTGTTCTTACCCACGGTGTAGGAGCGATGAGGCAATACTCGATTAGTGCGATATTACTTGATCTGGATAACCCATCAAAAATGATTGCCCGCCTTGAGCAGCCACTTTTGGCACCCATAGAGAGTGAGCGCGAGGGCTATGTGCCAAATGTCGTTTACTCATGTGGCTCCTTGATACATAACAACATCCTTATCATACCCTACGCGATGTCTGATGTATCGTCTAATATTGCCAACGTTAAAGTGAAAGACTTGGTTGCCAGCATGAAGAAGTGCTAAGTAGGTCGAATTTGGCTTCGTACATCAGCGTTATCTGTGTCATCAGTGGTTAGATA
>CAZVRJ010000039.1:0-24907 GCA_964629885.1 uncultured Chitinophagales bacterium
ACTACGCCAACGGTGGACTCACCCTGTCGCAGAGCCGCCACTTCGTGAAGGGGCTATTCACTGTCGGCATGGAAGAGGAGGGCAATGCGATGCTTCACGGTTTGTGCGAGAGCCTCGCCGACGGATCCGCCTTCAGCGGACTGAACACCGGCGTCGACTGGCGCTTCTGGGACGGCTGGCCCTGCGGCTACGAAGGCCTGCTCGCCGACCAGTTCGGGATCTTGATCACGGCACTGGAGCGTTATAAGCGGTAGTTAATGCCACCTCCCCCGGCCCCTCAATAGCTACTCGGCTAATGCCGCCTCCCCCGTCCCTTCCACTTTGACTAATGCCACCTCCCCCGGCCCCTCCACCACTACCGCAGTGGAGGGGTGACTTTCTATGACCTTGTATACCTGCCGGCTAAAGCATCAAAGATTTAACCTGCCCTATTTTTTCCACCTTACAACGTATTAAAAGATCTGAAACTAAATTGAATTTAATCAACGAGTCACCCCTCCACTATGAAATGGTGGAGGGGACGGGGGAGGTGGCATTAATTTCCAGCGGAGGGACTGGGGAAGGCGGCACTAGCTCCGTCTCAGTACTTCCCAGGCGCCCCCTTCTCCGGAATCGACTTCTTGATGAACTCGCGGATGTGCTCGTTCGAGGTCGCTAGGTCTTCTTGACGCAGGTACATCATGTGACCACTACGATAGCCGCGGAAATCCATTCTGTCTTGGAAGCGTCCGGCCGGATCCATGTTCCACATGGTATATTTGGCCGAGAAGTAGTCGGTACCGCCATCATAATAGCCAGCTTGAACCAGCACGCGCAGGAAGGGATTCTGTGCCATGGCGGAGCGAAGGTTTTCGCCGGTGTTGTCGTTGGTGCGGTCCCATGGGTTCACTGGACCAAAAATGAAGTAGCGCTGATCGGTTTTGTACCCGAGCACTTCGCGCAGATAGTAGTTGATGGCCGGCGTGAAGGAATGGTTCCAGCTGGTAAGGGCAGGATCATAGTCGTAGGCCTGGCCTGCATTCGTACGGTCGATACCGCGGTAGCGCGAGTCGAGGCGACCAACCGTCAGGCCCTCTTCGCGCATGAGCTCCTTCCAGAAGAAGCTCGTAGGCACCCCAAGGGCATGGTCGAGCCATACTTGCTCCGACAGTCCCGAGTAGCGCGCTGCCATGCGTGCCACCTCACGGCGCTCGGCATCGGGCAAGGATCCGCCGCGCACCAAGGCCGGAATCATCTTGTCGATCGTGTATTTCTCCACTTCGGGGAGGATGTCGTACAGATCCTTCGACTGCAGGTCGGCCGGCAGCTGCTTATGGTACCAGGCCGTTGCTGCATAGTAGGGCAGGTAGATTGCGCGTCCGACCGGACCCCCGCGCTCGACACCCAAACCTGTTGGTGACACCAGAATTACGCCGTTCAGGTACATCCAGTGTGAGTTCTGCAGGCGCGCTGCCAAGCCGGACACCCGGTTCGTGCCGTAGCTCTCGCCGATCAAGTATTTCGGGGATGTCCATCGTGCCTGACGCGTCACAAAGGTCTCGATCCAGTCGGCCAGATAGGCAATGTCCTGATTCACACCGAAGAAGGTGTTGCGGTTCACGCTCGTGTCGAGTATGCGCGAGAATCCTACGTTCACCGGATCGACGAACACGATGTCGGCCACATCGAGGATGGAATGCGGGTTGTCGCTCACACCGTACGGCTGCACGGGGAAGCCCTCGTCGTCGATGTTCAGGAACTTGGGTCCCGTGTAGCCAATGTGCATCCATACAGAGGCCGAGCCGGGTCCGCCGTTGAAGCTGATCACCAGCGGACGTGTGGTCTTGTCGCGGACATCCGTGCGCTCGTAATACACGTAGAAGAGTGTGGCGATCTCCTTGCCGTTTTCGTCCCATACCGGCTGGGTGCCGGCGGTGGCCGAGTAGGGCACCCGCTGGCCCTTGATCGTGACTTCAGAAGTGGTGGTCACGCTCGACTCGGCCGGCGTAGCACGAGCGGCTTCCGGCATGTTGTCGCGCATCGGCTGAGCGAATATGGTTCCTGCGGCTGGCATAAACAGAGCAACGGCCAGGGCAAGAGTGTGCATCGACTTCTTGAGGTGTGTCAATTTCATAGTGGTATTTCGGTTGAGTTGGGTTTATGGCCTAAGAAAATCAAAGCGCCACGTATACACAAGGATTTGGCACGTAAAAAGATGTATATCGGTCCTGTACGCTCAATTGCAATCGTGAACGATATTGTACAATTTGGTATTATTGGGATGGTATTATAACATTTTCCACGCTCAGCCATGAAAAAGACTGCCCTCCTCCTGATACTAGCATTGTTTATCGGCGCTTGCTCAAATGAAGCGGCCGAAGAACCCATCGAATCCTACGATTTCGGGATTGCCATGATGGAGGCGGCCGTAACGGGTGGCACGGTTCAGAGCGGCTCCCTCAACCAGCTCGTGTTCGGCCCGACGCAGCAGATGGAGCTCATCCGCAGTCTACTGAGCACGCTTCGTCTCACCAGCGAGCAACAGGATCAGGTGCGTGGATTTGTGCGCGTACTCACGGGTTCACTCGTTGAAATTCGATGGGACCTCCACACTCAGGAAATTACCCGCCAGGAGGCCTTGGTGAAGATCCGCACGGCTCGAATGACCTTCCTTGAGTCGGTTCGCGGTATTTTAACCGATGACCAAAAGGATCGTTTCGCACGCTGGATCCGGGCAAATTGGGATAAATAATCCTCGCTGTTAGCCCTATATTGGGGCATGGAATCTACGGTTTTATATACAATTCTTGCAGCAGGCATCGGCCTGTTGATCGGATATCTTGTGGCCAGCGTCTTGGCTTCCGCTAAGTATCGTAAAGCATCTGACGATTGGTCGGCAAAGGTGCAGCATGAAAGGGATGAGCTGTCTCGCCGCGACATGGAAATAGCTCGTTTGTCGGAGCAGGTTTCGTCGCTTCAGGAGCGACTTAGGGAAGCAGCTGAGCAGATAGATGGAGAGCGCCGACGCTTGGAGTCGCTGCAACTCCAGCTCACGGATGCTCAGAAGTCGATTTCGTCGGGTCAAGCCGAAAACGCCAACCTGATGAAGCGCCTCGACGAGGAGCGACAGCGAATCGAGGAAGACAAGCTCCGGATGAAGCAGGAGTTCGAGAACCTCGCCAACCAGATCCTGGATGCAAAGGTGCAGAAGTTCACAACCATGAACAGTGAGCGTCTTGGTGAGGTTATCGCCCCCTTCAAGGAGAAACTGGCCGAGTTCGAACAGAAGATTGACTCCACCAACAAGGAGCAAAACGAGGGCCGAGCCGCCTTGTTCGAGCGGCTAAAGAGTCTCGAAGAACTCAATAAATCGCTTAGCACCGAGGCAATAAACCTCACGCAGGCTCTCAGGGGCGACAACAAGGCGGCCGGCGACTGGGGCGAAATGGTGCTCGAACGCATCCTGCAGGACAGCGGACTCAGCGAAGGCACGCACTACAAGCTGCAGGAGTCGTTCACGGGCGATAACGGGAGGCAACGCCCCGATGCGGTGATCTACCTGCCCGATAACAAGAATCTGATCATCGACTCGAAGGTGTCGCTCAAGGCATATTCCGACTGGGCGGGAGCATCCGACGATGCCGAGCGCGACAGGCATCGGAAAGAGCATTTTACGAGCGTGAAAAGTCACATGGCTGGTTTGGTGTCTCGCAAGTACACCGACATCGAGGGCTTGAGCACCCCCGATTTCATCATTATGTTCATCCCGAACGACGCCGCATTCATGCTCGCACTCCAACATGATCGTACCCTATACGACCAAGCTTACAAGCAGCGGGTCACCATCGTCGGACCCAGCAACCTTATGGCGGTGATGATGACCATCGACCACCTGTGGAAGCAGGAGAACCAGCGAAAGAACATGCTTGAGATCGCCGCGAGGGGAGAGGCGCTGCTCGACAAGTTCTCAGGATTCATCGAAAGCATGGACGAGATCGGAAACCGACTGGGGCAGGCCGAAAAGGCCTACGTCGACGCCAAGACTAAACTCTACACGGGTAACGGCAGCTTGGTGCGTCAGGCCACAATGCTGCGCGATTTGGGTGTGAAAGCCAAGAAGCAGCTACCGGAAGCGGAGTAATACGCTTACAGTCGATCCTTTTCTTATATTGCTGTCTTGAACTAGTTGCATGGCCGACACTTCCGTTAAATACGACCTCGACAGCATCGTCCTCGATCCACCCCAACAGATCGAGCTTGATACTATTTTGGCATTATGTCACGAGTATCTGGAGGAATGTGACGACCGTCTGGTAGAGCGCGCATTCAAGCTCTGTTACAAAGCCCATTACGGTGTTGTAAGGTCATCTGGCGAGCCGTATTACCTTCATCCGGTTGAAGTGGCCACCATCGTCATCAAGGAAATTGGCATCGACGACCTTAGTGTGGCCGCGGCACTTCTACACGACACTGTCGAAGACACCGAGGTGACCCTTGAGGACATCAGCCGGGAGTTCGGCCCTCAGGTGCGGAGCATCATCGACGGACTCACAAAAATATCGGGGGTATTTCAGAACAAGGGCGTAAAGCAGGCCGAGGCCTTCATGAAGCTGCTTCTCAGCATGGCCGAAGATCTTCGTGTTGTGATGATCAAGTTCGCCGACCGCCTCCACAACATGCGCACCATCCAGCACCTGCAGCGCAACAAGCAGCTTAGTATCGCCACCGAGACCATGGAGCTTTTCGCTCCGCTGGCTCACCGTTTCGGTTTGTTCAAGATCAAGAGTGAGCTCGAAGATCTATCGTTTAAGGTTATCGATCCCACTACTTTTAAGTTTATCGCACGCAAGTTGCGGGAAAAGAAGGAGTCGCGCGAGTCGTTTATCGACGAATTCATGGAACCGATCCGTAAGCAGCTCGATACTTCTGGATTTAATTTCGAGATCAAGGGTCGCCCAAAACACATTTACTCGATCTATCGAAAGATGATGCGGCAGCAGAAGCCCTTCGAGGAGATATACGACCTTTTCGCCATTCGCATCATCCTAGACGAACCACATACCAAGGAAGATTGCTGGAGGGTGTACTCGTTCATTACCGACGCCTACACGCCAATCCCTGAGCGATTCCGTGATTTTATCTCGGTACCGAAGGCCAACGGATACCAGTCGCTGCACACCACGGTTATTACGCGTAGCGGCAAAGTGGAGGTGCAGATCCGCACCAAAAAGATGGATGAGATTGCCGAGATGGGTCTCGCAGCGCACTGGAAGTATAAAGAGGGGGCATCCAACAGCCAAACCATCGACCGTTTTGTACACTGGGTGAGAGAGGTTCTCGAGAATCCGCGTCCAGAGGCCATTACGGAGTTTGTGCAGGATTTCCAGCTAAACTTGTATACCGACGAAATCTACGTATTTACGCCCAAAGGTGAGCTGGTGACCCTGCCCCGCGGTGCCACACCCATCGACTTCGCCTTCGAAATCCACTCCCAGATCGGCGAAAAGGCACTTGCAGCAAAGGTCAACGGCAAACTTGTGCCACTGCGGCATAAGCTTCACAGCGGTGACCAGGTTGAAGTGATTACCGGGAATAAGCTGAACTTGAATCCCGACTGGATGAACGACGTGGTGACCCATAAGGCCAAATCGCGGATCCGGCAGTTTATCAAGCAGCGTGAGCGTCAGGTGGCCGACGAGGGTAGGGCAATATTTGATAAGAAATTAGAACGCGGCAAGGTAGTGATCAGTGAGCAGGATCTGGCCAAAGTTGCACATAAGTTCCGGTACAACTCGCTACAGAGGATGTACTACGACATTGCCACCGACGTGTTCAACGTTACGGAGCTCTACAAAGAGGTCAAGAAGTTTGTAAGTGGTAAGGCGGAGGATGAGCGAACGAAGGGTCCGGTAACCGCCGAAGAGGAGGTCCAGGAAACGTACTTCGAAGAGGCACGGAATGTGGTGGCACACCGCAAAGGGCTCATCATCAACGGCGACCTCACCGACATCAAGTACACCTACGCGCAGTGTTGTAGTCCGATACCAGGCGACGATGTTGTCGGGTTTGTAAGCCGCACGGGCGATATTAAAATCCACCGTACCAATTGCAAGAATGCATTGCACCTGCTGCACAGCGACCCCGACCGAATGGTCAACGTAAGCTGGGCCAGGCTCACCGATGCACATTTTCTATCGGCAGTGAAGGTGATTGGCGAAGATAGAGTTGGTATGATTAGCGACATCACTAATGCCATCTCCAAATCGCTCAAGACCAACATGAAGAGTATCAATGTGAGTAGCGATAGCGGCATGTTCGAGGGAATCCTGATCGTGTACGTTGAGAGCACCGACCATCTTGAGAGGGTCATTCAGCGTCTGCAGAAAGTGGGGGGCGTGAAGAGCGTGTTCCGCTTTGAGTAGCGGTCGAATCTTGGCTGTTGATGTGGGTCAAAAGCGATATGGACTTGCACAATCGGATCCGACGAGGACCATAGCCTCGGCCGTTGGTACGTTCCATTTAGAAGACTTACTCACCAAGCTCCGTGAGATAACCGAGCGCGAACCCATCGAGACGATGGTCGTTGGTTGGCCGCTAAATATGAATAGCGCCGAAAGCGAAGCCACCGACCGAGTGAAGGTATTTATCACCACCATCGAGCGGCGGTTTCCAGCACTCAAGATCGTGAAGTATGACGAGCGCTTCACAACGGTGATGGCACAACGCACTATTCGCGAATCGGGTGTCGGCAAAATGAAACGCCGCGAAAAGGGACTCGTCGATACCGTGGCGGCGGTTATCCTTCTACAAGAATTCATGCAGAAGGAAGAAAGACGTAGGACGTAAGACGTAGGAAGGAAGAAGGACGTAGGACGTAAGACGTAGGACGTAAGACGTGGGACCAATGTTCGAAGATGGAGATTTCGTATATTTCGAACCGTATTTATTGAATATGCCCGTAAAATGGGTCCTCATTCCTCAAACTTCACTCCTTCTTACGTCCTACGTCCTATGTCCTCCGTCCTTCCTATTGTTACTTATAATGATTCTGTGCTTCGTGAAAAGTCGGTGAAGATCGAAGCGTTAGACGAGGGATTGAAACAGCTTCTCGACGACATGTTCGAGACGATGTACGCAGCCCACGGTGTAGGCCTAGCAGCCCCACAAATTGGAAAGAGCATCCGTCTATTTGTGATCGACGCCGATGCAATGATTGAGGACGACGATCCGGATGCAGACAAGTTGCGCATTGGTCCAACGGCTTTCATCAACCCCGAAATCGTATCGATGTCGGATGTGAAGGTTCCAATGGACGAAGGGTGCCTGAGCTTGCCGGATTTGCGCGAGACGGTGGTGCGTCCTGAGTCGCTGATAATCCGCTACAAAGACCGCGATTTCAACGACTGCGAACTCGAGGCCACTAGTTGGCTTGCAAGGGTGATTCAGCATGAATTCGACCACCTCGACGGGGTTTTGTTCTTCGATCGGCTCGGGAGCTTTCGCCGCCGTCTGATAAAGGGGAAACTTGATGCGATTGCCAGTGGATTGATCGAGCCTGAGTATCCCGTCGTTCCCAAAGCGGTCTAATCGCCATGCGCATCGTGTTCATGGGCAGTCCGGAATTCGCCGTACCGGCTTTGGAGGCCCTGCATGCGTCCCACCATGAAATCGTGGCAGTTGTGAGCGGTGCCGACAAGCGACGCGGTCGCGGCAACGATCTGATGCCCACACCCGTGAAGGCGAAGGCGATGGAACTTGGGCTGCCGGTGGTAGATTGGGAGATTATCAGGGCATCAAGGCACCAGGGCATCAGGGCATCAGGGCATCAAGAAGCGGGAGGCGAGCATCGAACATCGATAGCCGAATCCGACCCTTACGTCTTAAGTCCTACGTCCTACGTCCTTCCGATCTGTGACCTTTTTGTGGTGGTGGCGTTTAAGATATTGTCGCCGGCGCTACTGGCGTGGCCACGGCTGGGATCGGTGAACATTCATGCCTCGCTATTGCCACTGTACCGTGGTGCGGCGCCGATTCACAGAGCCGTGATGGATGGCGTCGACCGCACCGGATGCACAATTTTCTTTCTGGATAAAGGCATCGATACGGGCGGTGTGATTATGCAGGAAGCTGTGGATGTGGGTCCTGACGAAACCACAGGCGATGTTTATGAACGTCTGCGGATGCTCGGAGCGGGCATGATTATTCGTGCGGCCGATCAGATTGAGCGTGGCGAGGCGCATCCGGCTCCACAGGATGGGAGTGTGGCCACAGCGGCACCAAAGATATTTGAGGGGGATCGGATTATCGATTTTGACCGTGAAAGCCTCGTTGTGCACAATCATGTGAGGGGGATGAGTCCGTTTCCATCTGCGTTCACAACGCTTGATGGGATGCGATTTAGGATCTATCGTACTAGGAACGCCCCGGAGGTGAGTGGCAGCGTGGGTGAGATCGCCGAATTGGGTGAACGGTATTTCGTGGGCTGTCGCACGGGTTCCGTCGAGTTGCTGGATGTTCAGCTTGAAGGGAAGCGCCGAATGATGGCTGGAGACTTTTTTAAGGGGTACAGGGGAGAGAAGATCATTGGGCATTGGACATCGGACATCGGGCATTGAATCAGAAGACTGTTCGCATCACTTCAGAGCTCCTTCGCTTCGTTGAGGACTTCGGTTCGGTGTGTCAGCTCAGGATGACAGTATGGGCACTTTAAAAGGAGTCAATGTACTTCTATCGAAATATCTTCGATGCCCAATGCCCAATGCCCAATGCCCAATGCCCAATGTCCAATGTCCAATGTCCAATGTCCAATGTCCAATGGCATTCCATCCCACATTTCCGTATCTTTTCGCGCTTTCATAATTGGGAATGGAATTATATACTAGAGTGTTCCCGATATCTAAACGACTAGTCAAGAAAACGATCATGGAACTTAGCCCACTACTCGCCGCCGCAAACGAAGGCAATCTATCTGAAGTCAAGAAATTGGTTCAATCGGGCGCCGACATCAACGAAGTATCGAAGAGCGGATCAAGTGCTTTGATTTACGCTGCAATGGGCAACCATTTCGACATGGTCAGATTCCTGATCGAATCGGGAGCTGATCCCAACATCAAGAACAAAATTGGTGGAACCGCATTGAATCGCGCTGCCGAGAACGGCAATGTCGAGATGATGAAATACCTTCGCGCTAACAAAACAGATGTTGGTCCGCTGGCACTTATCATTGCTGCCCGTGAGGGGCGCCTAGAGGCCGTGAAATATCTGATCGAAGAAGGTGCCGAAGTGAACGGGGTACAGCATTGGGGTCAGACAGCTCTCATGCTCGCGGCAAAAGAGGGGCATCTTGCCATCGTGCGCTTCCTGATCAGTAAGGGTGGCGACATTAAAATACGCGACAAGAACAAGGACACCGCGCTCACACTCGCAAACGAGAACGACCAGCTCGAAGTAGCGATGTTGCTCCGGCGTTATGGTGCTACCGAGACCAAGGTCGAGAAGAAGCCCGCCGTTGCTTTCGAGCCGAGCGAAGACGAAAACAACGATGACGAGGGCGCCGAAGAAGATATCGTCATCAACACAGACGACATTGCGGACGACTCCGAAGAAGAAGAGACCGAAGAGTAGCGCTAAGAATTGAACACAATTAGCACTCGACGATTAAGAGTGCTTGACGACCTCGATAAGTCTTGTTATATTAGTGGTCTAATATTTAGCACTCTTATTGGCCGAGTGCCAAGAGTGCAAGCGAGCAACCACTAACATAACATAAGGAGCCAACATGGCCATTAAACCTCTGGGCGATCGCGTACTTGTACGTCCCGACGCCGCTGAAGAGAAGACCAGCTTCGGTATCATCATCCCCGATACTGCCAAGGAGAAGCCACAGCGCGGCACCGTCGTCGCCGTAGGCGCAGGTAAAGTCGAGAATGGCGTGAAGATCGACATGACCGTCAACGAAGGCGACAAAGTGCTCTACGGCAAGTATGCCGGCACTGAAATCACCGTCGACGGCGAAGATCTCATGATCATGCGCGAAAGCGACATCCTCGGAATCATCTCCTAATCACTCCACAAACCTTATTATCAATAGACGATTATGGCAGCTAAGAATATTCATTACAACATGGAAGCTCGCGACGCCCTCAAGCGTGGTGTCGACAAGCTTGCCGATGCAGTCAAAGTAACACTAGGTCCTCGTGGCCGCAACGTGGTCATCGAGAAGAGCTTCGGTGCTCCGCTCATCACCAAGGACGGCGTGACCGTTGCAAAAGAAATCGAACTCTCCGACAAAGTGGAGAACATGGGTGCTCAGATGGTGCGCGAAGTGGCTTCGAAGACCAGCGACATCGCCGGCGACGGTACCACAACGGCAACCGTCCTTGCCCAGGCCATCATCACTGCCGGTCTGCAGAACGTGACCGCCGGTGCTAACCCGATGGACCTCAAGCGCGGCATCGACAAGGCCGTTGCAGCCATCATCAAGGATCTGCGCAGCTTCAGCCGTGAGATCTCCGACAAGACCGAAATCGCACAGGTAGGAACCATCTCCGCCAACAACGACTCCACCATCGGCAACCTGATCGCCGACGCCATGGAGAAAGTGGGCAAAGACGGCGTCATCACCGTCGAGGAAGCCAAAGGCACCGAGACCTACTCCGACACCGTAGAAGGTATGCAGTTCGACCGCGGCTACCTGTCGCCGTACTTCGTGACCAATCCTGACACGATGACCACCGACCTCGACGATCCGTACATCCTGATCTACGACAAGAAGATCTCCAGCATGAAGGATCTCCTCCCGATCCTCGAGAAGAGCGTTCAGACGGGTCGTCCGCTGCTCATCATCGCAGAAGACATCGAAGGCGAAGCCCTTGCCACCCTCGTGGTGAACAAGCTACGTGGCACGTTGAAGATTGCCGCCGTCAAGGCTCCAGGCTTCGGCGACCGCCGCAAGGCCATGCTCGAAGACATCGCCATCCTCACCGGTGGAACCGTGATCAGCGAAGAGCGCGGCTACAAGCTTGAGAATGCCACGATCGATTATCTTGGTCAGGCAGCACGTATCACCATCGACAAAGACACCACGACGTTGGTCGACGGCAAAGGTAAAGAAGACGACATCAAGGCTCGCATCAACCAGATCAAGGCACAAGTCGAATCAACGACTAGCGATTACGATCGTGAGAAGCTCCAAGAGCGTCTTGCCAAGTTGAGTGGTGGCGTTGCCGTTCTTTACATCGGCGCCGCCTCCGAAGTGGAGATGAAAGAGAAGAAGGCACGTGTTGAGGATGCATTGCATGCAACCCGCGCTGCTGTCGAAGAAGGTATCGTTCCAGGTGGTGGTGTTGCGTTGATCCGCGCATCCAAGGCGCTGGAGGGACTTGTACCTGATAATGCTGACGAGAAAGTCGGTTTCGACATCATTCGTCGCGCACTTGAAGCCCCGTTGCGCATCATCAGCGCCAACGCAGGCGTCGAGGGCAGCATCGTGGTGCAGAAAGTTCGTGAGAGCGAAGGCAACTTCGGCTTCAACGCACGCACCGAAGTGTATGAAGACCTCGTGAAGGCCGGCGTCATCGACCCGACCAAGGTCACTCGCACAGCTCTCGAGAACGCCGCATCGGTTGCAGGACTCCTGCTCACCACCGAGGCCGTGATTTCCGAGAAGCCACAGGAGAAGAAGATGGACATGCCAGGCGGCGGTATGCCGGGCGGCATGGGCGGAATGGACTTCTAAGATAAGTTCCACCCGTTTTGTTGGTTATACGCCTGCTCCCGAAAGGGGGTGGGCGTTTTTTTTGATCCCACGGCGTTGCCGTCAGCCCCACGGCGTTGCCGTCAGCCCCACGGCGTTGCCGTGGGTAAAGGGGGCTCATGCCCAGGGCAGGGTCCTGGGTTCGGTAGTGAGTTCATCCCATTCTTTTTCTGAGGTGATGCGGTGGTGGTGTTGCCTTTGGTTTTGGATGTATCGAACCAATCCGTTGTACCTTTTATAATCGACCGATGCCGCAAAGTAGCCCGGTTGCCAGCGAAAATGGGGCATGCCCGATTCTTGTTTGATCCACTTGGATGATTCTTTCTTCACCATCATCATCATTACTGAGATTGGTTTAGTTGGTGGCAATATCAGCAATAAGTGGACGTGGTCTTCGACCGAGCCGGCAATGATCAATCTGCCGCCCTCTGTCTCGATGATATCTCGAAAATAGCAATGCAGCCTGTCCCGATAGTCATCGGATAGCCAACGCTTGCGGAATTTTGTGCAAAACACAGCATGGATTAGGATGCGAGTCAGCGAATGTGACATGATGTTGACATCAATGTTTGTTATGTTTTGCTTATATCTAATAGATACCTGCCAAGCAAATTCCTTACACCTCGATTAAAAAAATTACGATGGCAAGATGATCCATTGTCCAATGTCCAATGCTCAATGTCCGATGTTTTCATGATCCCCTGCCTTCCCCTTTCTTCCGGTTTCCACTTACCCGACCTCGACATCGCGCTTGATGTAGCATCGCCGGTCGCATCGCACTGCTTCGTGTCGCACGCGCACGCCGACCACGTTCCCAAGAGCAGCCGTATGCACGTGTACGCCACACCCGCAACGGCAGCGTTTATGCGAATACGAGGGTTCAAGGGCGAAATTACAGAACTTGGTTTTCACCAGCCCATCGATCTTCCGAATGCCCACATAACTTTATACCCGGCCGGACACATCCTCGGATCGGCGATGATATACATCGAGGCAGACGAAGGATCCTTGCTCTATACGGGCGACTTCCGGAATCCAGCATCGCTCACATCCGACGGATTCGCATTCCCCGATAAGGTGGATACACTCATTACCGAAGCCACATTCAGCCTGCCCATCTACCGTTGGAAATCGCATGAAGAACTCTACGGTGATATCCATCGATTCGCAGCCGATGCGCTGAATGATGGAGCCATCCCCGTATTCTATGGCTACAGCCTCGGTAAGACGCAAGAAATACTACACGCACTGGCCGGTTTAGGGGAGGAGACGCTGATCCACGATTCAGGATTCAAGCTCTGCAAAGCCTACGAAGAGCATGGCGTTTCGTTCGGATCCTACTCAAAGCTTGGTTCGAAAATCTTGAAACCATCTCCGGTAATTACGCCCTCATCGGCTGACATATCGGCATTGTGGGAATCTTCGTATCCCGTTCGCACCGCTTATGTCTCAGGGTGGGCTGCTGCCGGTAATCGGAACTCCTCTTCGAGTGCCGATACGGGAATCGCACTCAGCGATCATATCGATTTCTTCGAACTGATCGACTGGATCAAGCTCCTACGTCCGACCCAAACCTATGTAACACACTCCCCACATCCTGAAGTCGTCTGCCATTTTTTGGGAAAATTGGGGCTGGAGGCATCACCGATATGAAACAAGAGCAAGAGCAAGATCAAGATCAAGAGCAAGAGCAACGGCAAGAGCAACGACAACTGCAAGAGCAGCGGCAGGGGCGGATGCCGGGGATTGTTACGGTTGCAAAGAGCGCCTGCGATTATCTGGGGATTGACTACGATATCGTGTTCAAGCCGTGTCGGAAGGCAGCCGGTTCGTCGGTAGAGGCTATTGTGCTGCTGATGGGAAACATGCGTCCTGCAATTGAAACCGGAATTACTCGGAAATGGTCGGACGATGATTTTGAGTCCGTTCTACACACTCTTCGAAATCGTAATAATAATGTCGAAGTAAATGAAATATTTCGACAAGTATGGGCGAATATGACTTCGTACCAAATACGGGGACTGCTACGCACAATGTACAATCCCGCTTCAGCCCGCACTTCATCCCATGATGACAAGGGTGGTGAAATCAATGACGGTGAGCTGCATACCGAGTGGTTCACCATCATCCACGCCACAAGGATTGGTGGCTCGAATTCATCCCGATTTTCCGACTATGTGCTCGGTATGCGTATCGACGATGGCAATGACGATGAACCTCGATGGATGCCGATTGGTAAGGTTAAGGGACGCCCTCCCCAAGCACTAGCCTCACAGCTAGACGCGCTGCTGGCCGAAGCTATAATGGAACGCTTCGGTCCAACAGTCTCCATCCGCCCCGAAGCCGTCGTCGTGGAGGTGCGTCACCGAGGTCTTCGCGAAAACCCACGCACCAAGGCCGGCAGGGTGCTTGCGGAGCCGGAGGTTGTGTCTCTATCCCCGGGCAACGCCAACTGAAGGTCCTTCGCCGACACCTCGCTCGGTCCTTCGTTTCACTCAGGATCTGAGACTCGGTGTGTCAGTTCAGGATGACAGGCTGAACTTATAGGGGTGGGGAAGATACCTCGCGGTACTCGGTATTCCCCCTCTCTTTGAACAAAGAGAGGGGGCTAGGGGGAGAGTCAGGCAGGCACCGTGTCGTGCACGTCACCGCGGTACACCCAAGTTCCCTCTTTGACGAAGTGGGTGGCATAGGCGTGGCGGTAGCGGTCTTTCGTGTGGTTGCCGAATGATCCGTGAATCGTGAGTCCATTGAAGAACACGCCGGCACCGGTCGGCACCTCAAGTCGGATGATATCGTCTTCTTTAAGTCCATCGATATCAAACGAATAAAACGACTTCTTGTATTGATGACCATCGGGATCGATCATGTCGTAATCAATTTCCCAAGAATCGTGATCCTCCGTATTCTCCGTCTTATGCGTACTCAACAGCCCACGTTTGTGCGAACCCGGAACCACGGCCAAGCCGCCGTTCTGTCCGTCGGTGTCGTTGAGTGCCAACCAGCATGCCATGAGCGTATTCGGCTCGGTTGGTAGGTAGTGGGTGTCCTGGTGCATGGCCGTTCCTTTGCCGTCGACCGGCTGCTTGCGCAGGTACATGGTCTGAACGATCAACGGTTGGCCATCCAGAATCTGCCGTGCGATATTCACTATGTTCGGGTGGTGGGCAATATGTGCCCAGTGCTGGTCTGACTTATGGTTGTCGAGGTGCTGACGCCAGTCGGATGGCTTCGGAAGCTCTTCATACGCCAAGAAATCGGCGCACTCCTGTTCGGTCAGCAAATTTGGAACAATTAAATAGCCGTCGCGCTCATACTGCGCGAGTTGCTCGGCCGATAGCTGCATGGGTTGACTCATACGGGTCTGATTTTAAATAAAGTGAAACATGAATTAGTAAATTTCGAGAGCATCCCGATCTGGCAGGGGTGTTAGCACCTTTCCGGGCAAGGTCTGATACCAGTAAGCCACCGATGCTACATCGTCAGTTCTTGGATGATAACGTCGGTCCGGTTTCCATCCAAGTACTTGGCAGGTAACACGCAAGGCTTTTTTGAAGCGGATGGGGTCTACGATGTGCCAACGGTATAATCCAAATCGGGTCTGCGACTGGTACAGCCCGTCCGGACGAATCACTTGCGGCATCCCTAAGTACGGCGTCGAAAACGGCATGTATCCGCCGTTCTCCTTGCCTATGTCAAAATTCCAGGCGCCACCGAAGTAATCTTCCGTGCCTGTTCCGCAAATGGTGGGGAACTCGCGATCGTCGTCGATATAAAACTTTACCTCACCCTCACCCCACCAGCCATTGTTGTTAACCCCCCAGGCCATGTAGGTGCCCACGTAGTGCCCGGCACCCACGATGCCATCCACGATGGTATACACCTCTTTGCTCGGCACCGGATTTACACGGCGGAAGTGGGCATGAAAATAGACACAGTCATCAGGAATTTGCTCTTCGCTATACGTAACTTGGTAGAAGAGGATCAGCTCGGAATCCGACTGGTTGGTAAGCGTGACCTTCGCACCCGACCGAAACGGCATCTCCCAATAGCAGTTGAAGGCGTTCTTGGGGTTGACGCATACAACCTGGCTCGACACGTGGGCGAACTGGTTCCATCCGTTGGCGAAGAAGTCGCCAAGTGGACACTCCACCGACGGATGTTCCTGCCCATCCCAATACATTCGCAAGATGAGCTGCCTACCGGGTAACGTGGCGGTCATCCAGATGTGCTGGATGACGCCAGGTCCCGAAATATCTGCCATCGTGAAGGTCTGCCCAGCCGCAATGGTCACCGCCGGACTCACCTTCCATCCGACGCCCAAATCACGCGCCGCCTTGGCACCGAAACCATCGGTTGCCATGCCGCCCCGCCCCGACTCGCCCTTGAAATTCTCGGGCGATATCGAGCGGGTCACTGCATTTTGTAAGCGCGTTATTTGGTGCATCTCAGGTAGATTGGCTTCTGAAATCTTGCAACAGTAGCGGTGTGGTAGAGTAGTAGAGTAGTTAGTAGTAAAGTGGTAAAGTGGTACTTGGCACTTCACAGACTTCCAATAACCACTAACCACTAACTACTAACTACTAACTACTCTACTACTCTACTACTCTACTACTTATAATCCATACGCCATAAGATCTCAGGATCGATGTACGGCTCTACGTCCTTGTACTGTTCCATGAGTTCAATCTTACGCTGGATTTGCTCACCAAGGTTCTCGCCGTGGATGTACGCGGTTTCGGTAACATCCGACACGGCCATAAACTCGGTGGTCGTTGTGTTCCAAAGGTCGAGGAGATCTTTGGCATTTGCGATTTCGCGATCCATAGCATCGGACAGATAGGCTCTACACTTGGCTTTTTTGGCTGGATCGTCACTGTAAACATATCCGTGCACGCCGTGCACCCAAGCACAGAGGTGACGCTGTGTGAGGCACCAGTTACGGAAGGCACGAACACGGTCGAACAAATCGGTGAACACATCAGTTGCCTGATCGTCAGCGCCGTTGAGTAAGCCCTTGAGCTCAGCCATGATGGCATCCAAGCGCGGAACGACGTTCGTGTCGAACTGTGATACCATGAGGCCGCCGCTTTCTTCGGTCACTAGATCGAAGAGAACGTCGCGACCCAAATCCACATTGTTTGGATTGTTTTGCACGGTTACGATGAACTTCTCACAATACTCGCGGTCTTTGATTGGGATGGCCTCGAGGTTTGGCACCATTGGACGAATCCATAAGCGATACCACACAAAGCCCAGGCTGGAGTACAGCGGAACGACCGGCAGCCAGCTGATGGCCTCGTCGATTTGCTTCCAGAGTCCAACCAGTTTTTTGCCCAAATCTTCGCTGCCCGTGTATCCGGTTGCTACGCGCTCGAGCCATGTCACCAAATCCATTTCTGGGTTGAGGTAGCCGTGACGAATAACTTCAGGATGTGGCCAGTATGGTGTCTTGGCGGTGTTCATGAGCCCACCATAAGCACTGATGCGCTTGATGTCGACATCTTTCAATGCCTTCATCTTTGCAGCCAGCATGAACGGAAACGGGATACCCAAAAGTGGCTCCATGTTGTAGCCACTCGTGGTCGAGTAGTTCAGGTATGGCTCGCAACCTTTCGAGCGGAACCAATCCAGCTTCTCTTTCTCTTCGGGATCCATCGTGGTGTGCATGATGGTTCCGGCGGCGCTAGCTTGCTCGGGGTACTTGGGATGGTTGTACGGCAGGTGATAGCCTTTTACCAGAAGTGATGGTGCTTCTATGGTCACATTGCCGCCAATACCGTTCATGATGTGCTCGTGCTCAACTTTGAAGGGCTCTAGACGGAGGATGACGTTGAAATCAGGGTTTACCACAGCGGCAGTCTCTTGAAGCAACTTGAGCCAGCGAACGGCACTATTGGCAGCTGCTTCGGCGATTTTGTCGTGACTGCGCCACTCGCGAATCATGTATGGTCCACCGTTACGACCAACATAGAGCGAAGCGGTGTATTCGAAACCGGAACCGGAGTCGTTGGTCCACACACTCATGTAATCGAGATCGGGCACGTGATTGATGAGCTTCTCCATCATCTGACGGTAGTGCTCACGTGTAAGTGGGTGATCTTGCGCCATGGTATAGCGCGGCAGGTGCGAACGCATCGGGTGATCTATACGGGCGCCGCGGAGTGTCGGGTACTTGTCGAAGAAGATGCTCGGCATGGAGCGGGGCTCGAAGCAGAGGATACCCGGCTTGAGTCCGTAGTCGCGTCCGATGGCTGCAAGCTTCTTGAGGCGGTTCAAGTTGGCTGAGAGGTACTCTGGCGGATAGAAGTCGTTGCTGATGTCGCTGTTCACGAACTGCGATAGAGCCGCACAATAGGAGTAGAACTGATTGTAATACTCGTTTGGCACGCCGGGCTCGAATGGTATGAACGTGGCCAGTCCATTAACCTCTATGTGGGTGAAGCCGTTCTCGGCCATCGTGCGGATGTGCTGCTCGGGATCTAGATCACGGATGTGACGATAGGTCTGCGTCAGCGTAAAGTCGAAGTGGGCGCGGTTTACGTCGAAAGCTGGCTCGATGAGGACGCCATTGGCTAAAGATGATTCTTGCACATCGGTGAGCAGCCCATCGCGTACGAGCGTTACACCTTGAATAAGTAGGTGTGGATGGGAAGCAATGATGGCTCCAGTGCCCTCGCCGTTAATAAGTAACCAGATCCATTTATCGGATTTAGGCTTCGCTTCGGCGGGTTTAAGATTCCAGATGCCCTCGGCCAGGCCGATATTCAATGCGTCGGCCTCCGGAGTGTTTGATGTGGATGCAATGGCACCAGTGGCGGCACACAATGCAGATGCCGCATTTTGAACGGCATTTGAGCTTCCGGACGCATAAAGCACCTTCCGGATCGGGGTGAGCGATTTCAAAACGTAACTCCTGTTGATACGTGTTAATAAAAATTTCGATGCATATAACATGAACTTGGTGAAAGCCCTTTTTAATTGGCAGTGACCATGCTTTCACTGGCAGAACGACTGCTTATAGACCAAGTATAGATGGATTTACGACGGAATGCAACCACGGCCGAAATCGAAATGTCTTCAAAGAGGTTTAGTTATAGAATTACTATTCAATACATAAGGGGAGAATGAGAGTAAGGTTTAAAAAAACAGACGTTTTTTTTGCACATGCTTGTTTGCAGATCAAAAAAGCAATTGATACATTCAGTTATGTGCGCATTACACATCAAAGCGATGATGCACATATACGTAGGTGCTTCGGTTGATGAGACAAACGGATCAAGTTCATGTTGCCCCGCCAGTCTCTGATGCTGAAGCGTGTGTCGAAAGTTCATGTACCCGTCGGTTTTCAATGAAATATAGGAGTGATATCAAACATGTAAGCAAGTGCTGCATTAGTGTAGCTAAGACCATGTATTTGATAGAGGTCCCAGTGTCAAACTTGAATTCTGAAAGGGGCATGGGTGGCAACGAATCACGAAAAAAGGCTTGCGAGCCTTCGTGCTGTCAAAACCATAACTTGGAGTTCCCAAACATGAAATACATAGATACTAAAAGGATATTTGTGACGCTTTTATTATTCCTAATAATGGAAGCGCTCCCAATCCTAGCGTTTGCCCAAACTGGTCGTCTGACCGGTAGGGTTACGGACGCAGCCACCGGGACACCGATTCCGGGGGCAACTGTTCTGCTAGAAGGCACTACCATCGGTCAGGCTACCGACGCTGAGGGGCGTTACCTGATCATTGGTATCCCGCCTGGTTCCTACAACCTCCGGTTCTCCTCAGTTGGATACACCACGAAGGTCGTTGAGGGTTTCCGGGTTGTTTCCGATCGTACTCAGACATTAGATCAAACTCTCTCCGAACAGGTCGTGGCGGGCGGTGAGGTGTTGGTTGAAGCTATCCGACCCGTTGTGGATGCTAACCAGACAACATCTCGAGCTCTCGTCACCGGCGATGAAATCGCAAGACTTCCAGTCGGTAACCTGCAGGATGTGATTTCGAAAACCTCAAACTCGTACAACGGTTTCGTTCGCGGTTCTCGCCGTTTCGAAACGAAGACGATTCTTGAGGGCATCGACATTTCTGACAGCTACGCTCAGATCAACAACCTCTCGAACGCATCAGGAAACGACCTGAACCGTTACCGCGGTCTTGTCTATTCCAGCACCAACCGTGCCGACCTTACCAACAACTCGATGTTGAGCATCAACACCGACGCTGTTGAAGAAGTAACGGTTAACACAGGTGCTAATGAAGCCAGATATGCATCTGCTTCCGGCGGTGTTATTGCCGTTACACTATCTGAGGGACGTGGTCCGCTTCGCGGCAACGCATCCTTCCGTGTTGCACCGAGCATCAACCGTCCAGGTCCAGATTCGTTAGATTTCTACTACGATGCCGACGCATACATGGCTGACAAAGCTTCTGCCGGTACATCAGCAAAAGCTCCATTCTACACATGGACCCCAGACAAATACAGTGCAGGCGATGACCCAGAAATGGACTTCCGCTTAACGCTTCAAGGTTCCATCACAGACAAGCTGGGCTTTTTTGCGACTGGCCAGTTCTTTGAGACCAGCGGTTTCATGCCCAATCAGTACAGCAAGCGTCTCAGCGGACAGCTGAAGCTGAACTACAGTTTGAGCACAAAAACCAAGTTGAACGTGCTCGGTATCTACGAAGATCGTGGATATTGGGGCGACTGGACCAACCGCGGCTACCAGGAATTCTGGCGCTTCTACCTTGAGGGTGTTGCTCAGAACGACGGTGGAAGCTATGTTGGAAGCGTCAAGTTGACCCACGTGTTCAATCCTAAGTCGTACATCGACGTTCAGGCATATTCAACCTACGCCATAACCCGTTACGGCTATTTGAACACGCAGAATGTAGGTGGAAGCAAGTTTATCGACTTCCAGTCGAAGGCACAGATTGATGCCTATGTAAGTCCTGCGACGACTCCGAACACCAATTTCTTCAACACGAACATTTCGGATCCTGCATCCGATTCTGGTGTGTTCTTGCCAGCAGGTAACCGTTACAAGCTTCGCAGCCCGGTTCCTTACTACGAGAGCGTGATGAACAAGTCGACCGGTTTCAAGGTTGATTATGCCAACCAGTTTGCGACAAACCATTTCTTGCAGATGGGTGCTGAGCTGAAGATGCGCGAGTTCGACTACAACGAAGCCTACGGTGTTGACGGTATCGGCTTTACGCTGAATGCCGCAAACGAGCCGTTTATTCCTAGCTCTTGGAATCGCAAACCTACAGAAGTTGCATTCTACTTGTCTGACCGCATGGAATATGCCGGTTTGGTCGTAAATGCAGGTCTTCGTGTCGACGTGATTGACCGCCACATGTATGAGATCGATGACTACTTCTATCCATACGAGCGTACATCCATCACAACCGACGATGGCCGCACTTTGAACCGCAACTACTTCAAGCGTAGCGACAAAGTACCTATCGATGTGTTCTTCAACCCAAGCATCGGTGTTTCTCACCCAATTGGTACCACTGCAGCCATGTACTTCTCGTACAGCCGCAGCCAGCAGTTGGCTCCGTACTCAATACTTTATGAGAAGTATGACGGTAACCACTCAACAAGCCAGTTCTTCACGTTCCAGAACCCGAACCAAGGTCCTATCACGTCGAACAACTACGAATTGGGTATACAGTGGGAAGTATCGGAAGGATGGGGTGTTGACGTGAACGCATTTATGCGCGCTGTCGATAACTACGGTTCTGCAGGTCTCCAGGCCAACAACCGTATCCCACAAAACTTGTTGACCGACCCTAACCGTGTGACTATCGCATGGCACTCCTACCGTACCGCATTCGGCTATGCCGACATCCGTGGTATCGAAATGGTGCTTCGTCGTCGTCCACTCAAACTTGCCGACAATGTGGCTTTGGGCCTAACAGCCTCTTACACATTCGGTGCAGTTGAGCAGTCGTTCGGCGCCGGTGCAAACCAGTCTGTATTTAACTCGCCAGCCGACGGTAGCGTTACTAAGCTTCCATTCGAGAACGTTCGCGACTTCAAAAACTTCGCACAGAACGTACCAGGTGGATCTTCCACGCTTACATCAGGCTTCGATCGTACACACCGCGGTTTGCTCCGCGCTACAGCAGCGTTGCCATACAACATCTCGGCAGGTTTGGCTGCATCGGCTGAATCTGGTTTCCTCTATCCACGTGCAGTTGGAGTTGACCCACGCGATCGCGAGCTTCTTACAGCTCCGGCAAACTCCCAAATTGACTTCCGCCTTGAGAAGCGATTCAATTTTGGTACTCGCTTTGGTCTCGACCTGTACATGGATGTCGTTAACTTGACAAACCGCTATAACATTGTTGCATATGAGAGCTATACACCAAGTGGTCCTGGCATCTTCCAAGAAACCAGCAACCCAGGTACTCGCCTCACATTGCCCGATGGTTCAACCGTGTATGGTCCGGCACGTAATATCTACTTCGGTACCCGTGCCCGCTTCTAATCAACATGGAATTTGAAAAATGAATGATATCATGAAAAGAACACTTAAATCTGCTCTTTCCCTGTTGCTGTTAGCGGGTCTTGGGATCTCGACAGCACAGGCGCAGCTGCATCAGGCGCCTTCCGGCATCTTTAAGAATGTGGGTGGAGACCAGGTGCAGGCTTTGAACCAAGGCGACGGCTATATGACAGCCGGCGACTATTGGGTCACGGTAAAGCCGATGAACACGCCATTCGACGGCCGTTTGGCAAACCCGTTTGTGAACGTAGCCGGCGGCTCGAACAGCTACATCCTCCTAGGTGGGGCCGGTAACTGGGCTGATCCTGCTGGTAACTGGCCAAGCGGTTTCCGTTACGTAAATAACTTCCGTAACTCGCCGCGTATTTTCTTCCCTCTGTTTAAAAAGGACGGATGGCCAGGTTTCGCACCGGGCAATCCGTTTCGTGCGGCCGATACGGGCGTAGACAACAAGGGTGCTGGCGGCACAAGCCGCTTCATGTTTGCGACCTTCAGCGAAGGTTTGGCTGCTGCCAAAGATCCAAACCGTAACTACCGTCGCAATGCACGTTTTACAGACGCAACTCGTCGCCACATGATCTACGAAGCAGGTTGGCCTACAACGGCTGGCATCGACTTCAAGATCCGTGCGCACCAGTTCACTGTGAACGAGCAGAACATGAACGACTTTGTGCTCATCGAAATGACGTTGCACAACACAGGTAATGTGGATAGCAACGCCGACGGTACCTTCGAAGCAACAAACAACCGCATAGACGGTATCACATTGGGCCGTGCTGCAGACGTCGCACCAACCATTGAAATTTCAGTGGCTGGCGACCGCGGATGTAACTGTATCAATGCCGGTCGTAGCTTCGGTTACAGCAATGCACCGAACCCATACGATAACGGCAACCCGATGAACCTATGGCTATGGTGGGCAAACACACCAACTACACTCACGCTCAACCAAACGGTTCCACCGGTTGGACGTCGTCAGTTTGGTATCGACAACCATAACCAGTTGATGGGTTACACCGACATCTGGAACACATGGAATGTGATTGCCATCAAGCAGGGATCTATTTCTGATACAAACTTGAATGCACTGAATGGTACTTCTCCAAACAAACAAACTGTGTTTGGAACGCACCCGATCGGTGAAGGTTCACGCAAGGGCTGGTACACTTCTGCACAATGGCAATCGCCACTTGGTAGCCGTACCGCTTCAGACATTGCCTTCAGAAATAGCATGGCAACATGGTTCGAAGATTACGGTAAGACAACTAACAGTGCCGCAACTGCTAAGTTAACGCCAAACCCTGCATTCTTTGCACCTGGTGGAACTGCCGACGACTTCACAACTTGGACTGTAGCCAACCCGAATGCACGTCCGAACGGTGACTTCAAATATGGTTCGACCGATGTTGGCCGTATTGCCAATGAAACACCGGTCTGGGAGCCACTTTGGAATCCAGGTGCTGCTAACGGCAGTGATTTCTATGGTACCCGTGGATTTACCAAGGAATATACCTTTGGTCAATTCTTGAACCATGGTAATGGCCCATTCAGTCTTGAGCCAGGCGAGTCGATGACCATTGTATGGGTATCGGCTGCAGGTTTCCGCCTCGACGGTCTGCTTCGTACGATGCAGGCAGCCGAATGGAGTTACAACCAAGGTATGGCAACAGCTGCTAACGCACTGCCTGTACCGGCAACTCCTGACATCCGCGTATCCAGCACGACCAACGGAACTTCGTTGATTGAGTGGACCGACGTTTCTAGCGTTCCTGGTTCAACCGTCAGCGGTTACAAAGTTTGGAAGGCCGCTCAATACAAACGGACTCGTTACGAGGACATTGGCTTGCGTATTGTTGACAATTATCACCGTCAGCATGAGGTAGGTGCATCAATTGATGCATTTAAGAAGCCTGTGAACCCGAACTTTGATTTTTGGGACATTTTTGT
This sequence comes from uncultured Chitinophagales bacterium, assembly GCA_964629885.1. GTDB lineage: Bacteria > Bacteroidota > Rhodothermia > Balneolales > CAYWCV01 > CAYWCV01. Next base: position 24,198 of record CAZVRJ010000039.1, read on the forward strand.
GACCGACATCCAAGGCTCTTATCAGCCAACGGAATGGGGACACTATGAATTGATTGCCAAGATTCCAAGTGGTCAACTAGGCCAGTATTCAGCAGGAGCGGGTGCAGGTTATAACTATGCATTTGAAGATACGGAAGCAATTACCGGCTTTACGTATTGGTACTATGTCTCTGCATATCGTGAAGGGCAATTCACGGGTCCACAGGGTCCAGTACCCGTTGGGCACATCGAATCGTCTAACATGAACCGTAACGGACGTAACGGCGTTGGCGCCACCCCAGGTCAAATCAGTTTGGCCTCACCTTGGGGCGGAACGTATCCATGGTCATTCAACGCTGCTGCCTATCCAAGAAACGATCAGGCTGCACTGAAGAACCTTGGTATCCCATTCACAGTTACGCCACCTGTATCAAATCCTGCTCAGGCAAACGAATTGATCACAGTGTCGCCGAATCCGTACAAAATCACGGGCTTGAACGACGAACGTAATAACCCGGCTAGCCACAACCTAGACTTCCTCAACCTACCAGCTAACTTTACACTGACGATCATTGACGTATCGGGCCAGGTCATCTTCCAAAAGAAGACAGTAGGCGCAGTGAACGGTAAGTTTACTTGGGACATGTTCTCCAAGGATGGTATTGAGGTTGCTTCAGGCTTGTACATCTACGTGGTTGAGCACGATGGTGGGAAGTTCGTAGGACACTTCT
>CAZVRJ010000040.1:0-23052 GCA_964629885.1 uncultured Chitinophagales bacterium
ACCACCGCCTTGATGTGACTGCAGACTGGAAGTTCAGCTACGGCAAGGCGAACGGGACGCTCATGGCCGGTGCCATCAATGCCTACAATCGTGCCAATTTGTTTTATTTCGACCTTTGGACATTAAGCCGAGTCGACCAGTTGCCGGTGATACCCACACTTGGGATTAAGGTGGAGATGTAAGATGTGAAGAAGGTTGTTCACCGACACTTCAGGCTAATCCCTCAGTGTGTCCGGTTACATCAAACGACAAATGGCCTGGAATAACTCTAGTATCGACTATATAAGCATAACTGGTGGTTTGTAATAAATAAATATATTTCTTAAGATACTCAGAGCATAATAAATGCTTCTTGCAGGCAGTATGCTTGCAATTTATCTGAATTTATTAATACACATTTCAGTATGTGGTATTTTTAAAAGTGAATTAAGTGGGGACTTAAAAATGAACATATCAATGTCACGCAAATCAGAAATTCTTGATAGAAAAAGATTGCTATCAGCTGTTGTTTTTTGTCTAATGGCGCTTGTTACGCAAAGCGCAGTGGGTCAGGATCTCCAATGCGGAACAGAGTCAGTTTCTCCATCTAGTAACAATGACCCTAGCCGGAATGAAGGGCTGTTCAAACCTGCATTTGGCCATATCCACGCGCTTGTCGTATTCGCACGATTTCCGGATGACACTGGCTATTCACCCGATTGGGGTAAGTTACCATCGCAAGGCCTTGAGACCTGGATGGAAGATTTTATAGACCCGACTACGACGCCGTCAAATGAACGTTATAATTTGACATCCTTCTTTCGTGAGGAATCCTATGGCAATCTTACGATGACAGGTGATGTCTACCATTTCTTGGCACCGAATCCTTCTTCTTCTTACTCAACTTCAGGTACGTGTTATGGAGCTGCAAACAGAGATTTATTGGAGGCGTTACACGATTCTGTGGCAATCGACGATTCCAAGTTTGACCAGTGGAGCTATGATGGTGTAGGGAATCACATCAATGAACCCGATGGGGTCTATGATTTAATTGTCGTGATTTGGCGGAGAAGCGATTCGTTCTGGTTTGCTTCTTGCAGCAATCAAGGCGAATGGTCGGGGATTGCAAATTTCGGATCTACCGATTTCAACTTGGGTGATCTGTACGTAAAAGCATACTATGAACCCGGATATCGCACAGTAAATGGAGTTTCTGTTTTTGCTTCACCTAGTGGCGTCACATTGTATGGGTATAATGCTCCTTTTACGCATAAAATGGCGGTACACGAAATCGCTCACTATTTAGTTTCTTATGAACATCCTTATGATAATTTTGGTCGCAATCACAGTTACTACTCATCATTTGGGAACGACGAGAACATATCATCGTTCAACGCCTACGAAAAAGATATGTTGGGGTGGATTACCCCGACTGATATTACAAATGCTACATCGCCTTACTCCATCTCGTTGAAAGATGCAGCAAGTCACGGTGAAGCGCTTAAATACTATGTGGGGAATGATGAATGGTTTTACATAGAGAACCGACAAGGGGTTCACTTTGGAGGGTATTATGATTACATTTCAAGTAACACCAGTGATCGTGGCCTATCCATTCTTCACCACAAAAGTCTATATAACAACCAGAATTCGTTGAAACTTGTGTCGTCAGACGGATTCTGGAAGTGGAACAAAATCAACGACGTTGCGCACCCATTCGGTGGGGGTACCTGGCACCGACTCGAGCGGAGTCGCCCCAACGTTGAGGTTAGTGATGCTGGGTATGTGGGCTCCCATCGCGATGCGTTTATCAATCCCAACGGATCAAAGAAACAATGGGCTGGCGTAGCTTTGAATTACTTGCCCAATTTCGATGCACACATGAGTGAGATAGATTCGCTAAGCGACGGCTATGGTAATTATTATACAAGTGCATTTTATAAAGGTTGGGCATTCAACAGCTCGTTCGACCATGTCGACCGTAACCGCTGGTCTCCGTTCACGAACCCCTCCACTCGGGCTTGGGACGGAAGCCAAACGGGTCTTGACATTCAAATCACGGGTAAAACGGGTAGCACACTGAATTTGGTCATCAACCGAAACGTCAGTTCCAGTCAGATCGTCTCCAGCCTGACGTGGAAGAGCTTGATCACACTTACCGAGAACCTCACCGTCAAGAGCGGAGCCACACTCACTATTGAACCAGGCACTTGGGTGAGTGTCGATGAAGATGTCTCGATAGTCGTCGAAGACGGTGCCAAGATCATATCGAACGGAACCCAGTCGGATCCCATCCGATTCACGTCCATGTGGGACGACAAGAACTGGGGCGGGCTCAAACTGCTCGGCGATGACAACGAATTCTCCTGGGTCATCGTGGCAGAGGCGGATACGGGATTTTCTTTCAGAGGCGAAGGCAGCACCCTCACCAACAGCATCGTGAAGGGCGGTGATGTGGGAGTTAAAGTGAAAGGATACACCGCGACATCGACCCCAGCCGATTTGGTGGTGCAGAATGTGTTGATTGAATCACTAGACGGAGCCGGCTTCATTGCTCAGAATCTAGCCGACTTGATGGTGATCACATCTACTGTCCGGGGTGTATCTGGTCCCGCACTCCATGTTGTGAACAGCACGATAGGGCACGCAGACTTCCGCAACAATTACATTGTGGACAATGGAGGAAGTTCTTCGGTACCCGTCGTGCTGGTGGAGTCGGGTGGATATTTGGCTCTGGTAGATTGGGACTCCGGATATGGATACAACCGATTCGAAGGCAACGCGGGCCCCGTGTTCGTGACCGATGCGACTTCAACACTGCATGCGGGTTACAGTCTGTTAGACCACCTCGGCGCTGAAATCTATCGCGAAGAGGGACGTAATGCAGTTTTCCCTGCTTATGGAGTTTACGCCGTCGACAACGCCAATGGCTCAATTTGGTCCCGTGTGGAGTACAATTATTGGGGTGCGAATCCGCCGTCGTCCGGTTTATTCGACGGACAAGTTGCCTATGATCCATGGCTGGGGGGGGGACCCGCTGTTCGTTTGGTGGCCTCAAACGGGGGTGGATGAAGTTTACGATCTGCCCGACCCTGATGAGCCCTACGAACATAAGCTGGCAAGTCCTAGGTACGAACCAACTAGCGCTGAGCATAACAGCGACAAGCTGTTATCTGTCTTCAAGCTAATGAAGGAGGACGTGGAGTACGGTAGGGACCGACTTAGAGATATTGGCTACCCCATGCAAGCATTGGCCCGGTCGCTCGACGAAGGACATTGGCAATGGTCGGTGAGCTACCTGAAATCACATCTTATCGACCCGCCTGCGTATTCCGACTCAGTTTCCGATCTGCCGTGGCTCACTGCCTTCCAAACATTGGTTGCCGTGCACGCGCGTAGAGACGGCCTACTACAACTTCCGAATGAAAAGGTTGATTACATGAGGTTGATGTACGAGCGTGGATGGGGCATGCAGGTCTTTCCATGGCTTTTGGTAATGGATGGACACCCCGCTATAAACAGGTCGGAATATCAGACATGGAAGTCGGAGTATGCATCGCTGCTCGCCTCAGAAAGTAGACCCGCATTGAGCCGGCACAGCGTGTGGAAAGGCGCAGTAGCAGCGCCGCAAAAAGCGACAGCATCCGTTGGTCAACTCGATGGCGATGTGCAGGCTGCACAAGAGCCTATGAATGTCTACCCCAACCCCTTCAACCCGACGACGCGCATTGAGTACCGGGTACCACAGGAGGCCATGGTGACAGTGGAGGTGTACGGCATTGACGGTCGGCGGGTGCGCATGCTGCACAGTGGGCGCTTGACCCCCGGCAGTTACGGTCATACCTTGGATGCAAGCGACCTTGCAACCGGCGTCTATCTGGTGCGTCTGTCTATTGGCGGTGCAATCCACACCCGAAAAATCACTTTGATCAAATGAGGTCTGCCATGAATGCGAACCTACGAACATACATCCTCACAGGGTTGACAATCTTGGCCACATTCATGTTGGCATCACCTGCACAAGCCCAATCGAACGCTACCGACTCCACCTTCTTCCCCATGCATCAGGGGAATAGGTGGGTGTATATGAGCACACAATTTAATGTGTCGTTATACTATGTATACGATATATCTAGTGATATAGAAATCTATGGTGATACGTTGTATGTGTGGGAGGATGCATTTCATCCAATTATTTTTCCACCTTCGGAATTGGGAATTCACATTCCTGATCTAGGAGTCAATATCCAATATGATGTAAAAAACAACCGCGTTTATGGTGAAGGGTCATTACCATATGGAAGAGTAGTGTTAGCAGATTTTAATGCAACAGTTGGTGAGCGCTGGGAGTTATGGCGCTCTCGCCAAGAGTATGCTATGGATGATGACATTGTATTCCGTGAAATCGTTGGAATCAGAGAAATCACACTAAATGGTATAAAACGTTCTGCAATAGACATTGAGCAATACAAAAAGAATAAAAGTGATTTATTTAGAAAATCATTTACATTCGTAAGTGGTATCGGGCTATTTAGTTATTGGGGATGTAATGATTGCTACGGTATGATTCAATTCGCCTCGAAAATTAATGGAGTAGTAAATGGCGACATCACGGTTTCAAACGATGACGAACGTGCTGACACACCCGATGCATTTCGACTCAATGCTGCCTATCCCAACCCGTTTAACCCAACGACGACACTGCGTTTTGCTTTAGAGCACACCGGCGAGGTGTCGCTGGCAGTGTACGACGTTTTAGGCCGCCAAGTACTAGCTCAGAATCTCGGCGCCCTTCATGCGGGCGAACACCATTATACCCTCGACATGAGCGGTCGTCCGAGTGGAACCTATCTCGTGCGCATGCAATCGGGCGGGCAAGTTCGGTCGACGTTAATCACATTGTTGAAGTGATAGGTCTATGGAAACTAAGCTTTACACTCTGCCTCTATATACCCTTCATCTCACTCAAGGCGGCTTAACGGCTCTACCACTAACTACTGTACTACTCAGCCGCTTTCCATATCACGGCGCGAATCGGTGTCCGATAGTCTCCTGCCCGATGGCGCCGTTGCCGCGTCGACCAGTTGCCGATCAAGCCAACGCTGGGGATAAAGGTTGAGATGTGATCAGGGGCAATAGTGATCGGGGATCTGAGTGAACTGATCCATTAATCAATAGTATATTATCTCAGAACCTTAACTAATATCGAATCAGGCGCAACCGTTCGAAGTCGAGTATTCTTCTGTATAATGAGCGACCGTATATCATCCATAGAGAGTCGTTTAGATCCATGTAAAGTGTCAACCTTATCAAAGGTTGATCCCCTGCTTAAATCTACATGAACTTCACGGCGCATTCCAGATTTTAATTCTATTATATACGGACCAAATAAATTATAGTCCATATGAACTACACTCATTGAATAGACACCTGGCATAATCGACGATAAAAAGCTACCATCAGTGTATGTTCCGCCAATATTTTTCTGATGTCCATTCTCCAAATTGACGAGATTGACACCAGCACCAACAATTGGTATTTCCCCCATACTGGTTGAAATGTATCCAAGCAAATGTGCATCATCACGTTCAGAATTTGTTGTGTTGTCTTTTAATACTGTTCCTGGCTCTGGCGATACTTCAACGCTTACAACATACATTTTATTCGTGCACGATACACATACTAATGCATAAATGCATAAATGAAACACAGCGTGCAACAAAATAGGATTTTTATACTTTTCAATTCTCATAGATGAATTATTTGAGTGAAAATGTTGCGATGGCCAATCGTACTTCACCATTTTCAATGTATTGAACTAATGCTGTGCCATTCTTATTTACTGCAAATACTTTCCGGAGATCAAATACTTGACGTTTGGAACCTGCAAAATAAATCTCTGCTTTCCCATGACCTACTTCTTTTGCGCCATTTACATCGATCGTACTGTATTGTACTACATAGGCATCATCTTCTTTACTGTATTCCGAATACAAGTATGTAATTTGACCACTTTTACCCATTGGAGTAGCTTGGAGAGAATGACGTGCAACGACAAAATTTTGTGGACCAGAAGGGCTCGAGCCACCACTAGCAATTAGATTTCGCCCTGAAATGTAAGAATCTTGGTCGCTTTTATTCGAGAATACCTTATTCTGGACTCCTCCAGGTGGTACTGTAATTCGTATTTCCCCAAACTCGGGTTTAGACTTGGAGTTATAAAATAATATCCCATCAAAATGATATGGAGCCCACATTAATCTCCCTGAATCAAGAAATAGGTTATAGTTCGAGACCGGCCGATAAAAGGACATCGAATATTCTTCTCTATTCTTCAGCATTGTTCCTACATCAAAAGAATATGATAGCGATTCTGACACCTTGAGCTCAGGACTCACAGCGATAAATCGCATTTGAGTATTTTTCCCTGGAGCAACAGACAGATCAGCAATTACCACCCCGACCCAATCAACATTGCCGAAACTGAATGAGGTAGTATTTGATGGTACCCAACCCCCAAATAAATCTTTGTACGTTGTTGTAGCTATAACTTTGCCAGTGTGAATGTCAAATGTGCTGACCCGCTGGAGCTGAAAGTCAAAAACAAGTAAACGATCACGTATTAGCTCAATGTGGTAAACCATTTGCATCTCACCTGGACCATTTCCTCGTCGACCAATCTCCCTAATAAAACGCCCATTTTTATCAAATATCAGAACTTTAGCTTGACGAACTTCAGCTATAGCTATAAGACCCTGATCATTAACAGAAGCATCCTGGGGTCGATCTATTATATACTCGTCCCCTTCATCAAGTATAGTTTGTATACTGATAGACACACCTTGCCCAAATAGGTGCGGTGTACTTAATACGATTAGCCAGACAAAAGAGATAAGAAGTTTAGTAGTCACTTTATTTCAATATGTAAGGTGTATTTTAAGTCATTACTCATGTGAGCATTAAATTCATATAACCATATTCAAAAATACTAACATAACTCGGCACCAAATGGTACGCAATGTCACTAATTAAAATAATGATTACATTATACTACATAAGATAAAAGTGTTCTATAGGTTTACACAACAATTATATAACTTTTTATTCAAGTGAATAAAAATATGATGTTATTGCAGTTTTTTGGTCGGCGAAATGATCTCTATCTTGTAAAAAATAATTCACCCTACCGCTCAGAATTCAACCTTCTCCAGGCCCATCATCACGGCATTGACCATAAGTACCCCAAGGTGCACAGCCAAGATCATCCCAAAAACATTCAGACCAGCCGTTAAGGTTAGTCGAACTACCCTGCTGACATGCTATTGCATTATCACATGTTTTGCAATTTTTAAGTTCGAAATCTAGAAACGCATACGCTCCCAAAAAAACAGGTAATGAGAGAACTGTTATAACGAGAAAAGCAAGTATTTTTTTCTCATGGTGTCATTATTTATTGTTTAATTTTACCTGAAATCAGATGCTAAACATTTAAACATATTTTCCCCTTCCCACAGAAAAATGGGTTTAGCTGATGAACATAACACGGACAATAAACTGTCTGCAATTTCATCCTTTATCCACTCCACCGATTCGCCCATATCAGAAAATGTGCGTCTAAGCCTGTCTCTATCTTCAATATTTTGAATAAGGATAACTGTTGAATATTCTCCAGAGACCTCATGCCAAAACGAGAGACATGGGATACATGCCAACTTATCTTCTGTGAAAATCAAAGTGTTGGGAGTAATGTTTATGTTTTGTCGACTCAATGTCAAAAGCAAGTTCTCAGAAGCATCCTTTTTCCCATCACATGATGTAAATAAGACAAAAAATGCCCCGAACAGAAACTTCAAACCGTGAGTTGACATAGAATTTCAGATGTTCATTCATAAAAAAAGAATAATATTCGAAATCGCAAGCCCAACCGCAATTTTCTTTCTGAGTATAAATATCAAGACTACATCAAGTAGACGTGCTGGAATAAATGCTTCAGCCTAAACTACTAATTGATCTACCTAACTTCACATTATTTCTTATATCTCTGGAACAAAAAAGGCGACCCCGAAACCGGAGCCGCCTTTTCTTAATCCTTTACCCCTCTCCCTCCAACATGTTGGAGGGAGAGAGGCCATGGGTGAGGGAGGTTTTTCTGCTTACTTGCTGCCCATGGTCACGCCGTCGCTCTTGCGGATCACGTAGTTGTGATCTTTGCGGTCGAGCAACTCAGGCGCATTGGCGGCATGGTAGGCGAAAGTTGCCAAGATCACGGCGTTGCGCATCATGTCCTGTGGAACGAAACGCTCCCAGAGGTCCATGTTCGAGTGGTGGGTCAGCGTGCTGTACTCCATCGGATCCTGGATGAACTGGAAGCCCGGCAGGTTCACGCGGTCGAACGACTGGTGGTCGGTTCCGCCCGTGTTGTTGAAGCTGATGGTGCCCACGCCCCAGTCACGGAACGGTAGCAACCAAGAAGCAAACGTCGAACGTAACTGCTCGTTCTGCTGCAGATAGATGCCACGTACTTGTCCGCCACCGTTGTCGATGTTGAAGTAGGCGCTGAATTTGTCGTACTCTGGACCCGCATACAGGGTATCGCCAGACACACGACCGAATTTGTCCTCAACATAGAGGCGTGAGCCGATCAGGCCCTGCTCTTCGCCGCTCCATAGTCCAATGCGAACCGTGCGCTTCATCGGAAGACCTGATGCCTTCAGGATGCGCATGGCTTCGAGCATGATGGCCGAGCCGGCGGCGTTGTCGGTGGCGCCGGTGCCGGTGTGCCACGAGTCGAGGTGGGCGCCGAGCATGACGATTTCGTCCTTGACGGCAGGATCCGTTCCAGGGATTTCACCGACGGTGTTGTAGCCCATCAAGTCCTGTGTCTGGAATTCGACGGCCATGTCGAGCTCCATGGTCACTTTAATGCCCTTCTCTAGCATACGGTAGATACGGCCGTAGTGCTCACGCGCCATCGAAATCTGTGTTCCTGGATCGGGAGCGGTCATGTCCCACGCGCGCGGACGCGTCGTGAAACCGGCACTCGGGTCATACGGAATGGAAGCGCCGCTGATGGCAACCTGTCCGTTCCAGCCGCGGTAGCTCATGTCGATGATGCCGAGCGGCTTCTCCTTCATGAGGAAGATGGCCTTCTCGTCGGCCTGTTGGGCACGACCAAGTTGACCTGGATTCACGCGGTTCTCGGGATTCGGCAGCGGACGCGTGGCATTCGCCAGACGGAGCAGGCTTTCCTCATTGTGGCGACGGGCGATCGGTGACCAGTTCGGCTCCGACTCGAACGGAGGCACGAGTAGGACAAATTTATCCTTCAGTTTGCCTTTGTAGCTCTCGAGGGGAGTGTTTTCATCCACTTTCAGATAGATCACCTCGCCTTTGACCGGCTTGCCGGCTGCTGTCGACCAAGCCTTTGGGTAGGCCAATACCGGGAAATAGCCAAACTCCGTGTTGGCGTGCATCGCAAAGCGCTTGAGCTCCCAGCCTTTGCCGAAAGGTCCCCACTGATGCAGATGCACATTCGAAAGACCTAGATCTTCTAGGTATTTCTTGGTGTAGTCGTTGGCACGCTTCATCTGCTTAGAGTTGGTCAGGCGTGGACCGTAAACGTCGGTGAGCCAGCTGGCCGTCTCCATGATCTGGGAATTCTCAATCCCCTCCTTTTTGAATGTTTCGATGGCGGCGAGATCCACCGGCCCTGCAGTCTGTGCCAAGGCGCCGAATGGGACTGCCACGAAGCCCATGGCCAAGGTGCCCAGGGCTAGATTTCGTAGAGTTGTACGCATGCTGAAAGAATTAATGTGAACGAATAAGGTAAAATGCTAAGTGTACGGCCAAAAACCAATCGCACAGGAACAATAAAGGGATCAAAAAGCCGTAAAATCTTGTAAACTAGAGGATAGAAGTCAAAAAATGGGTAGTTTTCACCCGATAAAATCAAGTATCATCTCCCATGCCAATATTTGCTTCAGCCAATAAAATTGCTTTTACGGCATTAGCCGTGCTTTGCGTAGTATCCCTATTGCAAACTGCCAACGCACAGGACGCATCTTATTATTTTCGTCCAGTTCCAGAACCCAAAGACTTCGGGACGATCTTGTTTTCATTTGGTCCCACAAAAGCCTCTGGAGAGCTTGGTGAAACGAATTACCGCAACGGTCAGTCGGGATTCGTGGAGGTCGGTTTCAGCGGCTCGGTTAGCTACTTGTCACCCAGTTTCGGTGGTTTCGGATTCATCGTTCGTGGCCTCGGCATTGTCAACCCCGTCGACAAGGGCATGTTGAGGGTTGCCCTCGAAGACCAGCTTCTTGACGGGAGTTCGAACATCACAAGCATATCGAATGCCGAGATGGGTGTATGGTCTCACTTAGGTGGACTCGGGGGTGTGAATCTTTCTCTTCCCGCCGATCGCCTCACCTTTGAAGTACGGGCCCTGGGTGGGATTCTCAAGCACAGCAGGCCTGACCTCTCATTCGATTACACTGCGGTGGCGGAGAATGCAGAACCATTCAGTGGTCGTTTATCAGTAGTCGGCAACAGCGCCACAGCCCTGGCATTGCAGTTTGAGGCAGGCTTCAGGTATAAGTTCAGCACTGGTGCGGCTTTGGGCGTCACGGCCGGTTACTTGAGCTCGAAACCCGACCGCAGTATCAGCTCCGCTCGGGGCGAAGAGGTAAGAACCGTTGTAGCCGACCCTATTCCATTGCCAATCAGTGGATTGCAAAAACCAACTATATCGATGCTGTATTTGAATTTCGGCATCGGCGTAAACCTTGGAAATAAATAAGGATCTGGAAATCGGATGTCTGATCGAAAAAGCATCATCATAGTGGAAGACGATTTCATACTTGCGAAGGTAACCCAGCTTCAGCTGGTGCGCTTCGGGTATGATGTGATCGCTATTTACAGCTCCGGTGAGCAGACCCTTCAGGAGCTTGAAAGAGTAAACCCTGATCTCATACTTATGGATATCCAGCTTTCGGGCAAACTAGACGGTATTCAGACCGTTGAGGCCATCCGCTTACAGCGGCAGATTCCCGTCATCTATGTAACGGGAAACTCAGATCTCAGCACGAAGCAACGTGCCTTGAGCACACAATGCAAAGCCTACTTGGTTAAGCCCATCGATAAGATCCAACTGGAAGAAGCCGTTTCAATTGCTTTCAAGTCCTACTGATCTAAGCACCGACATCGTATCAATATTCGTTAATTGCAGGTCCAATTCCTGTATATCTTTCTGAGTCATCTCAGGCAAGGTTGCCAGAAGTGGAACACCACCTAAGCGACTGATGGTAGCCAAGTTGTCGGGCTCTCCACTGCCACCACTCGATATGAACCCAATCACTGGAATGGATCTGCTTTTCAAGACTTCCAATGTCATAAGCATGTGATTGATTACTCCAAGTCGGTTCCTGCAAACTACCAGAACAGGCAAGCCCAAATCCTTGAACAAATCCAGCATCAGATAGTCATCTGTTATAGGAACCATGATTCCTCCCGCCCCCTCGATGATTAAAGGTCTGTTGACGATCTGGTCGACAGGTGGTAAGATAATTTTTGACGGATCGATGGTTACACCATCGATCTTAGCAGCCTGATGGGGCGAGAGCGGTTGCTGAAGGCTATATACTTCCTCCATGAAATGCCCATCATCGAGCCCTGTAAGCCGCTGTATCATATCGCGGTCATTGTCGACCATTGCACCCGACTGTATCGGCTTCCAATAGGTTCCGTGGAGCGCTTTCATCAGAACAGCAGAGACAAGCGTCTTACCGACGTCGGTGTCACTACCTGTGATAATAAATGCTGGGTAGGTTTTCTTCATGGAAGATGCAACTTATGGCTTGTGAAACACAGCCGTATGCACGTTGTAGGTTACTTTGATGTGTCCATCGGTAAGCTTGTCCCACGTTCGAGATAGTTTCAGGAGATTTCGTCGGCCAACCTTTTGCTCGGTTTCCACTCCCGCGCCGATATCGCGCATGCTTCTGAAGAAATCGACCGAGCTGGGATATTCAAGCTCAACGGGTTCGACTGCGTGATACAAGAGTTTGGCCCCGGAAATATCTTCGATTTGATCTACGACCTTGGCTCCTGGAAGTGGGTTTCCTGTAAATTCCAACTCTGTCTTTTCGGAAATACCCTTCCATTCGGGAAAGCTTCCTTCGCCGGGCCAAGTCATAAATACCCAGCCAGGTCCGTCGAGTGCATCGATCCATTCGGTCACAGATTTGACTTTGTCGTCGAGCCATTGCAATGTGAAACCGCAAACAATAGCCCTACACGAATCCATTAGTCGGTGGCCATGATTGGCGTCATGCTGCTCGTATTGGATATTATCATATCTCGAGTACTTCTCCCTTAATAGTCCTAACATGTTGGGAGATATATCAGTAACAATTTTGGTTGAAGCTGGGAATAAACGTATCAAGTGGTCGGTTACCATTCCAGTACCGGCGCCCAACTCAAAAATCGGGCCATCGCCTAACTCTTCTGAGTAGCTTTGCAATATGTCGGCAAGTTTACGTGCCGATACATGCTGAACGATAGCAAGACTATCGTAGCTGTGAACCTGGCTATCGAATGTTTTCTTGTGGTCCCTTACGGCGAGAGGTGCTTCTTGTGTCATGGGTCAAATATAAGCTTTCGAACCAAGTCTGCATGAAATTCCAGCAAATTATGTGTGTCCGATTCAATATGATGATGCTTTGCCTGCTGAAAGTTGACCACAGAATCCTGTACGGCCATGGTGTTGACAATTGGGTCGCCGGTTGCATGAACAAAATCGATGATACCACCTTCCCTGAAGTGATTTGGAGAGATCGACGATGTTGCCAACAGGTCGAGGTCTGAGGCCAAGCGGGCGATGTTGATGTCATCAGGACTGATCTTGGGCAAACGGAAGCCGGCTTTTGCACAGAAGGCGTGCACTTGGGCAACGGGATCGCGTTGGAGGTTAGATTTCATGAGCGACAGCATGGAGAGGGTGCGTCGCTTCGAAATCGGATCACTGGATGGGAAATGGCTGAACCCATTGAGTATAATGACGCGTTTGGTGGATGCCAATGCCATGACCGGAACAAACAGCAATCCCATGGAGTGCGTGATAATCACATCAGCATGCTCATCTGCAGGTACATCACGCTCCACCCCGAAATACCCCCGGTCGTATCGGCGCAAAACGACCTCCGAGCCTAATTCATTTGCTACAAGGTCCCAAATGGATGCATCCGATGCCCAGCCATGGAAAGCATGTACAATCATGGCCGCACCGTTTCCCATGATTGGAACGTCTCGACGATCTGCATGACGTGAGCCTCAGTGTGGGCGGACGTAAGAGTCATTCGAATCCGCGAGCTTCCCACAGGCACGGTTGGTGGACGAATGGCACCAACCAGAATTCCATGCTGAAACAAAAACTCGGAGAGCGACATGGTATCGTCTTCAGACCCGATGCGTACTGGAATGATCGGACTATCGCCAGTTATCACGTCGAACCCAAGTTCACGCAATCCATTTCTAAGTAGATTGCTCAATGTTGCAAGATGTGCACGTTCTTGGTCCATCTCCCTGATCAATCGAAGTCCGGCTGTCAGGCCCCCTAACACCTGAGGAGGTGGCGCCGTCGAGTAGATGAACCCTCCAGCATGATTGATCAGATATTCTGCGATCACGCTGTTGCAGGCAATGCAGCCCGCCGAGCCACCCATCGCTTTGCCGAACATGGCTCCAATGATGTCGACCCGCGGATATGAAGCAGACATGCCCTGCCCTGTTTCGCCCTTGATTCCGTAACTATGCGCCTCGTCGACGTATAAAAGTGCATCGAATAGGTCGGCAATTGTGCAGAGGTGGCTTATATCGGGAGAGTCTCCGTCCATGCTGAATATCGACTCCGTCACAATCAAAGACTTCCCTCCAGCAGTAAGGTTCGACTCGATCAGAGACTGCAAGTGGTCGAGGTCGTTGTGGCGAAACCGATGTATGGTGGCGTCGGACAACAACGCACCCTGGTACAATGAGTTATGGGCGAGTCGGTCGATGTAAATATGATCGGTGCGGCCGACAAGGGCCGAAATCAGACTTACATTTGCCAAATATCCGCTCGAAAAAAGCAGGCTTCGATCTCGCGCAACATGACTGGCCAACTTCGATTCGAACTGTGTGTGCAAATCGCGGGTGCCGCTTACGAGTCGTGAAGCCGTAGATCCCGCACCATAGCTTATGCATGCTTCCGTTGCACCCAATATGACTTCCGGATGCCTGCTGAGGTTTAGATAGTCGTTGGAGCAGGCATTCAGACATCTGGCACCATCAACCATCACAAAGGCAGGATCCTCGTCAATATCGAAGCTTCTCAGCCGCCGGTACCTATTGGTTGCCGTCCTATCATCGAGCGCCTTGTGGAAATCGTCGAATCGGGTTGACGACATGTCAGATTACCGGGATGCTGAAACGACCTTGTAATCGGGGAGTGTCTTGCCGGGCTCGAAGGTCCACGCGATAGCGTCGAACTGGTTCAAGAAGCGCCTGTGAGGCACAGCCGGGGCAAAAATACTGCCGATGATATAGTACAAGCGGTTTTGTTCGGGCACGTAGACCGTGTATTGGATGAAAGATCCACCCATTGACCTGTTGTTCATCATCCATGCGCCCCTAGTGTGAAACGCATAGTACCCTTTGAAGTCGATGGTCTCCGTCTCGGTTGGGAAGCTGTACTGCGTTACCACATACGAGGAGTCGCGCGTACCCTGAACCCACTTCTTCCAAAGGCTGTCACGTCGGGCATGAATCCAGTCTTGGTCTATGTTTGTAACGTCGGTCACATTTTCGTCCCAAAACACCCACACGTAACGGTAGTTTTCAGGCATAAGTCGAGCAAAGGAGACAAACTGGGTCGTGTCGACACTCTTTACGTAATCGTGCTGGATGCGGATCTTCCATTTATGTCTATCGCTCACACTATCCGACAGTGCCACATTCTCCGCTTTACCAAATACGTCGAAGGTCCATCGCTCACGCTCCACTTCGTTGAGATTTTTCACGAGCGGCTTGGCACTTTCCACGATTTTCTCCGTCAAAGTGGCTTCATCGGTCGCTGTAAGTACCAATACCCACTGATCGGTTGCCCAACGGTCCCTCAGCGGGAAAGCGAAATTCTGCCCCTCTTGCACCCGGCGCTTCACGTCGTCGCTCAACAAGGCATTCACATAGGTTGCAACGTTCGACTGCTCGTCGAGCGAAGCCACAAAGATTACGTTTCGTGTGAGTTTTATGCTTTCAAGGTCAGCATTGTTCCTGATGTCGGCAAATCGAAGGTCGTACAAAGGCTCAGATCGGGGCATGGTCTTGATGTCAGCACCGAAGGAATTTCGCAAGGCATCTCCAAGATCCGAGTTCCATTTAGACGCATCCATCACGATAAGCACTTCCGATATCTTGCCACGGCTGCTGGGCTTATACACCCCGTCGCATGCCTGCAAGACAATGAAAAGGAGTATTACGATGTAAAAAATGGGAGACTTGATGGTAGGCATTTCGGACCGATGGGTTTGGTTATAAACTCTTGTACGAATGTAATAGTAGATTTTGAGTTTCGCAAATATATACGACTAACGAAGGGATTCGACAAATTTGTATACCTGATCCTTCCAATCGCTATTCGGGAAATTCGATTGAATAGTCTGTATTAGGGCACTTCCCACGATGAAACCATCCACTTTCGCGGCTATTCGCTCGGCATCTTCCTTCGACTTGATGCCGAAACCGACCAGCACCGGATTACGTGTCACATTCGCTTTCACACGGTCAATAAAGGTGTTCACCGAGTCGGACACCTGCTTGCCGTCGCGCGCTCCAGTAACACCTGTTACCGACACACAGTATACGAACCCGTTCGAGAGCCCGTCGACCAATCTCATGCGCTCGTCCGATGTATTCGGCGCAACAAGGTGTATCATCGATATGCCCAGGCCATCGGAATAGCGGCTGACCATGTCGTGCTCATCGGCAGGAAGATCCGGTATGATGAATCCGTCGACACCCGCAGCGGCTGAATCCTTGCAGAAGGCCTCAATCCCGTACTTGACGATGGGATTGATATACCCCATCAGGATGATCGGCACATCTGAATGGCGGCGAACTTCCTTCACGATATCGAAGATGACAGATATGGTTGTGCCGTTCTCGATGGCCACGTTGCTCGACTCTTGGATTGTGGGTCCATCGGCAAGCGGATCACTGAAGGGCATACCAAGCTCGATGAGATCCGCTCCCGAACGCACACACCCGAGGATAAGATCGGCTGAGTCATCGATGGTAGGATAACCTGCCGTGACGAATAGGCTCATGACTTTTCGGCCGGATGCTTTAATAAATGCATTTTTGATGCGATTGCTCATTTTATTCTCCAAAGATTTCGCGGGAAATGGTTCCCATGTCCTTATCGCCCCTGCCCGAACTGTTCACAACCACGATCTGGTCGCCGGTTGTGTCGGGCATCATGTAATCGAGCCATGCAAAAGCGTGGGCGGTTTCGAGTGCCGGAATGATACCCTCCAGTCGAGATACATTCTGAACGGCTGCGAGCGCCTCGGCATCGGTGATGGAATGGTACTTGACGCGTCCCGATTTAAATAGGTAGGCATGTTCCGGGCCAATTCCGGGATAATCCAAGCCTGCGCTCACAGAGTGCGCCAGCTCGACCTGACCCGCTTCGGTCTGCAGTAGCATACTCATGGCACCGTGAAGCACCCCTGGCGACCCTTTTGTCAAAGTCGCTGCCGTCTGGTTGGTGTCCACACCTAACCCTGCGGCTTCGATGCCGATGAGGCTGACCTCGGCGTCGTTTAAGAATGGATAGAAGATGCCCATGGCATTAGATCCACCACCGACACAGGCAATCACATAATCTGGCAGACGATGCTCAATAGCTAGCACCTGATCTCGAGTTTCTTGCCCGATGATCTGCTGAAAATCACGGACCATCATAGGGTATGGATGCGGGCCAACCACAGATCCAATGATGTAGAACGTATCGTGCACATTGGTCACCCAGTCGCGAATAGCCTCGTTGGTGGCATCCTTGAGCGTTTTCGAGCCACTGTAAACGGGTCTGACCTCAGCTCCTAGCAGACGCATGCGGTCGACGTTCAGTTTCTGCCTGTGCGTGTCTTCGGCCCCCATGTACACGATGCACTCGAGACCAAATTTTGCACAAACGGTTGCGGTTGCAACACCGTGCTGGCCAGCGCCAGTCTCAGCGATGATGCGCTTCTTACCCATCCTGCGAGCAAGCAATATCTGGCCAATCGTGTTATTGATCTTGTGAGCACCCGTATGGCAGAGGTCTTCCCTTTTGAGGTAGATTTTGGCTTTCCCGAAATGTTCGGTCAGCCTCTCTGCATAGGAAAGTGCGGTCGGGCGGCCGACGTACGTCTTGAGCAAGTGATTATACTCACTCCAAAACGAAGGATCATTGCGAGCCTCATCGTATGCCTTTTCGAGCTCGATGACGGCAGGAATTAGAATTTCGGGGACAAATCGTCCACCAAACTGGCCAAAGTACCCCTTACTATCGGGCTGACTGTATTGTGCTTCTACTATTGATGTGCTCATTCTGTTGTTTACTCTGGATCTTGATTTTTCCAAATTGCGCGTATTTCATCGAAAAACAGCTCGAATTTTTCAAGCTGTTTCGAGCCGGGTTCCGACTCAAGCCTACTGTTGGCATCTACACCGAATGGATGCAGTTTCTTGACAGCTGCATTCACATTATCTGGACCGATTCCACCGGCAACAAACCAAGGTGTTTCTGTATAGAGTTCTACGAGAATACTCCAGTCGAAGGCCTCACCTGTTCCGCCCGACTGGCCATCTTTCGATGTGTCGAAAAGGAAGTAATTCACAACACCTTCGTAAGGACGAAGCTTTTCAGCGATGGCATCTGCTGTGTCGTCTGGTTCGACCGCGATTGTTTTGATTACTGGAACTGGCATAAGACTGCAGTACTCAACAGACTCCTGCCCATGCAGTTGCACAAGCTTCACACCTGTTTTATTAACGGTATCGACCACGTCGTCGAGGGGTTGATTCATGAACACACCGACGGCTTCTGGACCCTCAGTCCATGCAATGATTGCCGCCGCCTGATCAGGATCGATGTATCGCTTACTGCCGGGCACGAAAATGAAACCAAGATAGTCGGCCATTGCACCTGAGGCATAGCGAGCATCTTCGAGGGTTGTCAATCCACAGATTTTGACTCTGGTGCGGGCATTCTCACGTTGTTGGAACATCATGCTTCCTCCAAGATGCGTTCTGTTTCGGTAAGCAGTTGTTTAAGGGCAACGCCCGGATCTTTCTCACGCATGAGCGATTCACCTATCAAAGCAGCTTGGATGCCGTTTCGGACCAGCATACCGAGGTCGTCGGCAGATGATAGTCCACTCTCCGATATTCTCACGATGCCGCCGGGCGACGACTGCAGGAGCTCGGTACCACGATGCACGTTAGTCTCAAATGTGCGCAAGTCGCGATTGTTGACCCCGAAGAGCTTGATGCGGTCCCACGGCATGCGCGTAACCTCCTCAGCGTCATAACATTCGACGAGTGCTGGAATCCCATATTCCAAGCCGGCATGCAGTAGCTCATCGAGCTGGGAATCGCTCAGAACGGCCATGATGAGCAGGAAGGCATCCGCCCCGTGCGCTCTGGCCTCGGCAACTTGATAGGGGTCGATGATGAAATCTTTTCTCAGTAACGGAAGATCCACTCGTTTGCGGATTGCCTTCAGATACTCAAGTGATCCCTGGAAAAATGGCTCGTCGGTGAGAATCGACAAACACGAGGCGCCACCGTCTTCATAGCGAAGGGCAATGTCGACAGGGTCGAAATCGGCCCTGATGATCCCCTTCGATGGACTTGCCTTCTTGACCTCGGCGATCACCGATATGCCGTCGGACATCAATGGGGCAATAAAGTCTCTGCGGTCGGCCTCAAACAGCTCAAAGCCGCTGAAATCTGACATGGAGACTTTTTTCTTCCTTTTTGCCAGGTCCTCAGTCGTTTGTTCCACGATACGATCTAAGATGGTGCTCATGCGACGGCTTCCTCCGGTCTGTTGATGTCGCGGGTGCACTCCACGAAATCCTTCAGCTTGGTTGCCGCTGCACCCGAACGCAAGCTCTCGCGTGCCATAGCTACAGCTTCTGATAGATCGTCGCTCTTTCCACTGGTCACTATCGCGTACGCAGTATTGAGGATGACCGTGTCGCGCAAGCCTTGCTTCGATCTGCCAAGAAACAACTCCGTGATGGCAAGCGCGTTGGTTGCTGCGTCACCGCCTTTAAGATCTTCGATAGGCGACGCATCGAATCCAAGAGCCAAGGGGCTAAATCGATCCATCACAACTCCCGATCCGTTTAGCACCTTAAAGATGGTGGAATCAGCCGAGACGGTGAGCTCGTCGAGACCGTCGTCGCTGTGTACGGCATGCACATGGTGCATCCCTACGTTCGACATGATGCCGGCGATCATCCTGGCGGTTTCGACATTGAAGGCACCGATCACCTGTCTTTTCACACCGGCGGGGTTCAACAGCGGACCCATCACATTGAAAAACGTGCGTATGCGCAGTGCTTTTCGAACAGGGACCACGTGTTTCATGGCGGGATGAAAGTACGGGGCGAACATAAACGTCATCCCGGTCTGCTCGAAACACTTCTCGGCTATTTCCTTATGCATCAATGGATTGGCACCCAAATGCTCCAACACGTCTACACTTCCGCTGTGGCTCGACACACTTCGGTTTCCGTGCTTGAGCACAGGTACTCCGGCACCGGCAGCCACGAACATGACCGCGGTCGATATGTTCACTGTGCCAGATTGGTCACCGCCTGTTCCGCATACATCGACAGCGCCTTCTGTATTTACATTGACGGCCACTGCAGCATCGCGCATTACTCGTGTGAAGGCGGTCATCTCTTCGAGGGTTTCCCCTTTTTGGCGCATCCCAAACAAGAATGCGGCAATTTCTGGTTCGCTTACCTCACCTCGGATGATGGCACCGAGAGCCTCGGAAGCCTCAACGGAATCCAGATTGTGGCCATGAGCCAGCTTATTCAAAAAGTCTGTAAAGGAACGACTCATACGTGCTGTTTGGCTCCTTTGACCTGCTTGATCCAGTTTTCAATGAGCTTTGGTCCCTCGACTGTCAATATGCTCTCCGGGTGAAACTGAATACCCTCGATTGGGTAGTACTTATGTCGGACCCCCATGATGACGTTATCGGGCGTTCTTGATGTGATTTCGAGCATGTCGGGTAAGCTTGACTCCTCGACCACCAGCGAATGATATCGGGTAGCCGTAAAATCTTGCGGCACATTTTGGTAAACGCCTTTTCCGTCGTGGTGTATGATAGATGTCTTGCCGTGCATCAAACTTGGAGCATAGGTCACAGTAGCACCGAACACCTGTCCAATGGCTTGGTGACCCAAACAAACACCCAAAATCGGGATCTCTGATCCAAGTTCCCTTATCACCTGCTCGCTGATGCCCGCATCTTCTGGCCGACCGGGTCCCGGAGATATAAGTATCATGTCGGGATTCATCTGTCGTACTTCTTCGATACTAATGGCGTCGTTGCGCACAACTTTGTATTCGTCGGCGTGCTGTGCCACTAAATGCACCAAATTATAGGTGAAGGAATCGTAGTTGTCGATGATGAGAATCATTGTGCAGAGATAATGCGGTGATGATGTACTAAACCAACAGCCTTGCGAATGGGTTCCATGACCTGCTCGGCACGTTCGCGTGCTTTTTCGCCGCCCTTGGCAAGTATCTGATGTACGGTGTGTGGATCTTTTGCTAATTCCTTGCGACGCTCACGGGCATCGGCGAAACGGTCGGAGATCAAATCCAGCAAAGCCTTCTTGGCATGGCCGTATCCGTATCCGCCAGCACGGTACTTGCCGGCAATCTCTTCGGTTGTGGCTTTATCGGCAAACAGCTTGATGAGCTTGAACACGTTGCAGGCCTCCGGATCTTTGGGATCCTCAAGCGGAGTGGAGTCCGTAAGGATAGACATCACTCTGTCTTTCAGTGCCTTGCCTTCATCAAAAATACCGATGGTATTATGGTACGATTTGCTCATTTTTCGTCCGTCGGTGCCCGGCACAACCGCAACTTCCTCAAGAATATGGGGGTCGGGCACAACGAGCAGGTCTTCTCCGTAGGTGTTATTCAGCTTGATGGCCAGATCTCGGGAGAATTCGATGTTCTGCTTTTGATCGGCGCCCACTGGAACCAAATGTGATCCGTAGATCAAAATATCGGCCGCTTGAAGGATCGGGTACGTAAACAGGCCAATATTTGGACTCATGCCATTTGCGACTTTGTCCTTATACGAGACACCTTTTTCCATGAGGCTAACGGGACAAAGCGTTCCAAGTATCCATGACAGCTCGGTTACTTGCGGGACGTCGCTTTGGGCAAAAAAGGTGCAGGCATCGGGATCCAAACCCAAGGCCAGATAATCGAGGGCAATGTCGAGGGTATTTTGATACACCTGTGTACCATCGTTCAGAGCCGTAAGCGAGTGATAGTTCGCTATAAAGTAAAAAGCGTCACCCTCGCGCTGCATATCGAGGTGTTGACGCATGGCCCCGAAGTAGTTCCCAATGTGCAGACGACCCGAAGGTGTGATTCCCGACAGAATGGTTTTTCGTGACATAAATCTGTTGATCAACTTAGTTTGAGCGACACGTGGATCGATTCCATGAGCGCTTTGGCCTTGTTAACGGTTTCCTTGTATTCGTTTGCGGGCACAGAGTCGGCCACAATGCCGGCTCCTGCTTGGATGTGAAGCTCCTTGTCGGTTGCCACCATGGTTCGGATGGCGATGCAGGTGTCCATGTTGCCCGAGAAGTCGAAATACCCCACAGCCCCGGCATAGGGTCCACGGCGGGTGGTTTCGAGCTGGTCGATGATCTCCATGGCACGCACTTTCGGGGCGCCGCTCACGGTGCCCGCAGGGAAGCAGTAGCGTAGGGCGTCGACGGCGGTGGCGTCGTCGGCGATTTCGCCCTCCACGTTCGATACGATGTGCATCACGTGCGAGTACCGCTCTATGGCGTTGCTGCGGGTTACGTGCACCGACTTAGGTTTGCAGATCCTCGACAGGTCGTTGCGGCCGAGGTCCACAAGCATGATGTGCTCCGCCAGCTCCTTCTGGTCGGCGAGTAGATCCTGTTCATAAGCAAGATCTTCTTCGTAGGAGGTTCCCCTTGGACGCGTACCGGCTATCGGGAGCACCTCGGCCTTGCGGTTGATAACCCGAACCAGCACCTCAGGTGATGCGCCTATGAGGGCAAACTTCTCAAAATCGAGGTAGAACATGTACGGCGATGGATTTACCATGCGTAGGGCGCGATAGATCATGAAACGGTCACCCTCGTAGCTCGTCGAAAAGCGCTGAGATAGCACCACTTGGAAGATGTCGCCCTCGTAGATGTGCTTGCGGGCGGTTTCTACCATCGACTCGAACGATGCCTTGGTGACGTTCGAGCGAATGTTCGCCGTGTCGATGCTCAGGGTGCCGGGCTTACCGTCTCCTGCTGCGAGGAGCCCCTCCATGGCATCGAGGCGCCGTTGGGCGTTTTCGTACAGGCCAGTGATATCGGGGAAGTCGCTGTCGATCCGTACGGTCTTGATGATGAGGATGCGGTGCTTCACATGGTCGAAGGCGTACACTTCGTCGTAGAACGCCCAGACCGCCTCTGGTATACCCAAGTCGTCGGGGGGTGGATTGGGCAGCTTCTCGGTCATGCGAATGGTGTCGTAGGACGAGTAGCCCACGGCTCCTGCAGTAAAGTGCGGCAATTCGGGGAGGCGGGGCTCCCGGTAGTGGGATGTGTACTCTTGGAGAATATCGTAGTAATTGCCGGCTAGGTCAGTTACTGTATCCCTCTCATGTAGTTGCACCTTTTGGTCGGTGCAGGTCAACACCCGAAACGGGTTCATGCCTATAAAGGAATAACGGGCCAGCTTCTCACCACCCTCGAC
>CAZVRJ010000041.1:0-21939 GCA_964629885.1 uncultured Chitinophagales bacterium
AGGAGATCCTGATTGGAGCTACCAAAGCATCAAAAGCCAGTATCATCTCACACAATTTCCATAAGTTCAGTCCTCATGGCGTCAGTGGAACCATCGTGATCGCTGAGTCGCACGTGGCCATCCACACTTGGCCTGAGTATAACTACGCCGCCGTCGACATCTTCACCTGCGGTGAAACCATCGACCCGTGGATTATTCAGGAATACATTAAGGAAGCATTCCAGTCCAAAAACATTTCCAGTATGGAAATGAAGCGTGGCCTTTTCAAGGTCGCCCCGGGCGAAGAACTTCTTTTCAAACCAAAAGACGCACAAGAAATTACATCCGTATATAACATATGACCAAGACCGACTTGCTCACAAATGGTGCGGCTACAGGCCTCACCATGGTGAAAACCCCAACTGTGTACTGCCTTGTCAAAGGCAAAGGTGAGGGCAACATGACCCTCAATGCCTTCGATATGGCCCTCTTAGACGCTGGAGTAGGCGATACGAACCTTGTTCGCATGAGTTCGATCGTGCCTCCGGCATGCCGCGAAGTTGATAGTGTTTCTCTGCCAAAAGGCGGGCTTATTCCAATTGCTTACGGCAGCCTTAGCAGCACTACTCCCGGACAGATTATTTCTACAGCCGTCGCGATCGGCATCCCTGAAGACCCAACGCTTCCGGGCGTGATCATGGAGCATGAAGACGAGCTCCCATTGGCTGAAGTGGAAGCTACCGTTCGCCAAATGACGGTCGATGCTTTCGCATATCGCAACCGTGCTCTCAAGGAAGTTCGGTCCATCGGTATAGAGCACGTAGTTGAAAAAGCTGGTAGCGTTTTTGCTGCCGTTGTACTCTGGTACGACTAATCAAGGAAACAACTTAATGGCAATTATCTACAACGAGCACTACAACGGCTCGACAGGGCTTACTGTAGGCCTCAAAAGGCTATTGTTCTCCGAGCAGTCACCATATCAAAGTGTGGAGATACATGAGACCGACACTTGGGGAAACCTCATGACCATCGACGGCATGGTGATGCTTTCTGAGAAGGACGAGTTCGTATACCACGAAATGCTCATCCATCCTGCTTTGATCAGCCATCCTAATCCAAAGCGTGTGCTCATTATTGGCGGTGGCGACGGTGGGTCTGCTCGCGAGGCGCTCAAGCACCCAAGCGTTGAAGTGGTCGACATGGTCGAGATCGACGAAACCGTAGTGCGTGCATCTAAGCTTCACATGCCGGGAGTAGGCGATTTCAGCAATCCGAAGCTTAATGTGCTCTATGAGGATGGAATTGCCTTCGTAAAGAATGTCACGAATCCATACGACGTCATCATCATCGACGGATCTGACCCTGTTGGTCCAGCACAAGGCTTATTCCAAAAGGAGTTTTATCAAAACTGCTATGACGCGCTTGCCGAGAACGGAATTCTCACTGCACAGACCGAGTCGCCATGGGTACCATCCTATCACGACAGCATGCGTAGCGTATTCTTTGCACTACGCGACATTTTTGCCGTGTCGAAGATGTACCTAGCATTTATTCCACTATATCCGGCCGGAATGTGGTCGATGGCTTTTGCGAGTAAGGGCGTTAACCCACTCAATGAGGCCATTGTTGAAAAATCAGACAAAGCTTGTGGCTCCTATTTGTCTGGATTAAAGTATTACAATTCGATGGTGCATACAGGTGCATTTGCATTGCCTAACTTTGTTGCCGACATTGTGAAATAGCACTAATAGCAAGAAATATGACGAAGCCCCGTTATTTCTCCGTGAAAACATTTCAAGGAGTGATACGGGGCTTTCTTTTTGTGGTCATGTCTACGACGTTCCTGGCGACGTTACCCATTGGTTCATATGGGCAGGATATCGATAAAGAACCATCAGGAACCTGGCTTCTATTGTTCGGTTCCGATTCACTGATTCTTCAAAAACCAGTTCCTAGCGTCGATGTACAAGAGTTGCTGTATGAGGCGGCATGGCGCCACGGGTATTTTCGCTCGAAATTGACTTCTTCTGCTAGCAAGGGGGACTCCCTATTAGCAATTTTTACCAGTGAGGGCAGGTTTAGATGGTCTGATACCCCCATCGAATGGGTGTCCCAATCCTCAAACAACTTTTCAATTCAGGATTGCCATTTATCGGATAAATGGTATGATGCAACTGATTTGGAAGCCTGCCTTCTAGTGCATACCAATCAGCTTATGCAATCGGGGTATTTACGTCCTACCGTAGTGCTAGATTCGCTCCTCATCGACGATAGTAACCGATCGGTGTCAGCTATAATCAACATTACTGATGGCGAGGTGGCGCTTCTATCGGATGTGACTTGGATAGGATTGAGCAAAACGGGATCACCTTGGCTTGAGAGGGCAGCGGGAATTCAACCCGGGATGGTATTGAACGAAGCGAACATCAATCGCACGTTGAGTAGACTGTATCAAACTAAGCTCTTTGAGGGAATCGCCGCGCCTGAAATATACTTGAACGGAGAGACGTGGGGTCTAATATACTCTGTGAGTGAGCGTCCCCTAACTTTTTTCGATCTACTAGTTGGGTATGTTCCCGACCTGACCGGAAAGGCTGTTATTGCAGGTACGGGTTCGTTGCACGTACGAAACGCAGGGTTTGATGGAACGGACCTGAAAATGAATTTCGATCGGCAATCGCCTAGAGTTGGAAGATTTCTAGTTTCTGTTGATCAAAATCTTCTGTTTGGACTCCCATTTGGAATAAGTAGCTCATTTTCGTTGGTCCGGCAGGACACCCTGTGGCAAAATCGGTCTGCTTCGCTTGGTGTGTGGTGGGATGTGCACGACAACGTAAGAGTTCATACTGCCCTCAACCGCGAGGTTTCGGCAGCAGCATCTACGAGTCAAGGTTCAGCTGATCTGTGGGGCACCTATGGCGAAATTGGGATTGTATACGATTCGAGAAATGATTTCGATCTGACATCGGGCGGGTTGCTCGTTAACCTAGTTGCCGAATCGGGACGACAAATAGTTGATCCTCATGCTAGTGAGCGATTCAATCAGAATCGAAAGCGCCTACGGGGCAGTGTTGATGTTCACCTTTCGTTAACCCCACGCAATGTATTGATCCCCGGTTTTACAGCTGGCACAATCTTGTCGGACAAGGCACCATACGTAAACGATCTTTGGAGAATTGGGGGCACGAAATCGCTGCGTGGATACCGAGAGGACCAATTCTATGCAACATCCTATCTCTGGGGCAATGTAGAGTATCGATTTCTTTTAGATCCATACTCCTACTTATTTACATTTGGATCGACAGGACGACTTTGGCTTCCAGCAAATGATCTTCAACGCGACATCACTGTACAAAAAAACGTAGGTTCATTTGGGTTTGGATTGGCCTATCAAACCAACCTTGGCTTGCTCAAATTCACCTATGCAAAATCACCTGAGGATCCATTCTCTAACGCAAAAGTCCACATTGGTATAACATCAGGATTCTGATTAGGACTCTTGTAATTGCATGAGTAGGCGATCAAGTCCAACAATTACTAATGTTGAAGTCCCAAGAACAGCGAGTGCCAGAAGGGGAGACCAAATAACGAGTCCGCCGATTGTACCCAAAACGGCGCCTAAATATTGAATGTAGCGTAATTGTTCGTTGGTGGCTCCCTTGATCATTTTCTCAAGACGCTGTTCCTCAAATCGATTTACATTCTCTTCTATCAAGTTGTGCACGTCGAGTTGATTGATGAGACGGTAGAGCGTTTGTGTCATTATTTGCTCGATTTGGTCGGATTTCTCCTCCAATTTTGCGGGTAGCTCATCTAAAGTATGATCCACCTTATCGAGCATACGCTCGATATTCGCTGGCAATCGAGCAATGGCCTCTTCCACAATTTCCTGTGCCTCGTTGCCTCGCACCATCAAATACGTCTGAAGGGCCAACTTTTCGAGCTTCTTTGATGCCATGCTTTGCTCGAGAGTGCGAATGATGTTAGCAGCTAATGATGACCTAACAGCAGGATCTGCAACCAAATCGTGCATATATTCGACGGTTATACCTTTGAGTTCATCACGGAAATCTGTGTCATCTGTGATCCCCTTAAGCCAGGCAATAGCCTTATCGCGAAACAAAGGTATCAGATTGGAGTCGGATATTTTTTGCTTGATAAGCTCCGGATTGATAAGATCGGTAGATACAGCCTGTGCCAACCGAAATGCGATGACCTTCTTCTGCGAAGGAATAAGCCCATGTCCAAGCAGTGGATGCTGCTTTTCGGGGCGGAAAAGCATTGTGATTGCAAGCCAGTTTGTGCCGTAACCAATAAGACCGCTGACGCTGATGATCCTTAAAATACCCTCGAAACGTATACTTTGGCCCCAGATTACGGATTCAACTCCAGTAAAATCCCAAAAAAAGGATGAAGCAAATACTAGAAGAAGTACGTAAGGGAAAATCTGAAGCAACGATAGAACCCAAGCTCTTGTAACCGGTTTAAGATCTGGGCGTTGCCTATCGGCGCGAGGTTTATCCTCGAAAATTGGCGTCTTGCCGGTGTGTTTTTTGAGTAAGCCCCAAAGTCTTTTTCCATACTCTTTGGTTGCGTCCCTAGGGCGAGGGTCGCTAAGATCCACTTGAGATTGCTCGTGATTCGGCTGCATGGTTACCAACAGAATTACGAACCCATTTTCGGTGGGCTCAGTTTATGGATTCGTTCCCCTTAAGGCCCGTTGTGCTGTCGTTGTGGCGGTCGCTGTCGAGGAGAAAAGGCTCAACTATCTCTTTGACCATGCTCAAAGTTACTTTGCCATGGAACTGCATCATTATTCGCTCAATAATGCGTTCGATGCCGCTATGGTCGATAAGGCCAAGACTTTGAAGCTCAAGCATCCATCCCCAGGCTTCTTTGCTAAATACCATACGCTCTGCAATGTGTAGGACACGAGGAACTTGGCGCTTGCGCCGGAGGCTAAGTTCTGGACCATGAAGCAGGACCCATGAGTATGCGGCACTGAGCTCCGATGAGCTGTATCTGTGACCATTGTTCATTTCGGCTGGGTCGAAATCGTTTAGAGACTTCCCATGCTGAACATGATGCACAAGCTTGACAATCAGATCCAGAATGTGCGTGCTGTTCATGTTGTCAATTTCCAAATAGTTAAAATTTCGTCTTCGGCTGTGGTCATGGCTGCTTTTGTATCGGAATCTTGGTCGTCCATTCCAGATAAGTGCAAAAAGCCATGAGCAGCAATGCGAGCAAATTCGGTGATTTCATCCTGGTTAAGCTCGGATGCTTGCTCTTTTATGCGTGGCACACAGCAATAAATCGTGCCTTCGATGGCCAAATTATCTCCCTCGTCGAGACGAAATGTGATGATATCGGTCACATAGTCACGTTCCAGATAGGTTTTGTTGATTTCGACGATAGTGTCGGCATCCACATAAACTACCTCGACCATTTCAAAGGCGACCTTGCGTAGATCTCCGGTTATGTGAGCAAGACGTTGTAACTGAGCCTGATCTATCGGCAAATGCTCCGTAGTCGTGTTGAACAGCTGTACGGTGTCGTAGGAGGAATGTTGGTCAGTCAGATCAGATGCCATTGGCAATTATTCGTCAAATTGGAAACCGTCGAGATCAAATGTGTCGGTGTCGGTCAAGGACAAGGCGATGCTGCACATCATCACTTCTGTTGGAAGTGTAGTGAAATCGCAGTTTAGCAACTGCTCACTCACATTTGCGTAAAAGCTGCAACTTGCCTCGCGATCGATGATTAACCCCGAAATAGTGTCGTTGTTGCGTCCGAAAAAGGTAACCTGATTTAGCAAATCACTGGCTAGGAATCCATTGCAGTTATGAAGTTGCATAAAGCTGTTGTGAGAATACACACTCACAACATTGGTAGAAATGCCGTTGACTTCCAAATTGAAATGGAACTCCGCCGCAGCCTTACTGGCACCATTAGCCGATTCGATTTCAAGCCTGATCATGTTGCCGATGCGCTTGATTTTCGCTCCAAGCACTTCGGCCACAGCGTCTATGTTTTCGGTGCTGAAATCCTGGATCATTTGGCCTTATATGAGTTGGTTCTCAGTTTTATACTCGTAATGTACGATAGGAAGGTTGTCTATTCAAGTTTGGTTCAAAATATGGCTATTCCCCGTACATGCTCCGGACTTGATCATCGCTTTCCGTCTGGTTAGTTGGGAGAGGTATCATCCCTTCCGAGATCATCTCTGCCATCATACGTACTTCGTCGGCTTTCGTTGCGTTTCCGGCTTTGTAATAGATATTTTGAAGCAAAGCGAAGTTGCCTGCATTGAAATACAGCTCTCGTCGGTAGCTCTCGATATTTTGGATCAAGACTTCGCTTTGGGCTGATAGACTTCTTGCCTTCGCCAAATCACCCTTGGTACGTGCATCGTTTGCCTGTTGGCGCAATCCGTCGATCCGATCAGCGTAGCTGTTGAAGACGCGCATGGCTCGTCTGAGTGCTTGCTCAGCTTTTGGCAGGGAACGATCGGCCAAACGGGCAGCATCGTCAAACTCTCCGATCTGGGCAAATCGGTAGGCATAACGTATCGTACTTCCAATATCAGATTCGATCACATCGAATGGAATCTTCTGCTCACCCCAACGCAGCCAGTATGCCGCGCTGTCTCGTTCGCCCAAGCGATGCCAAGCCATTGCCTGGTTGGTGATGAGCTCGCGGTAATTCTCAGTCATGCGGCGGACATTCTCGTCGTAATAGACATTCGGATTGTCGAGGTTACGGAAGCGGAATGTGCGCAACCTCTGACCGTGTGTCACTGGGTTCAAGCTCTGAGTCGGGCCTTCGCCTTTCTTGGGAACGACACGGTATGCCTGACCTTCGGTTCTGAAGTAGTTTTGTAGACCAATCTGTCCGTCGCGGGATACTGTCACGGCGAAGTAGACAGGACGGAGCCAGTCGTTCGACCGCAGGATGTCCATCACCATGTCATCTTGAATACGCGTGTAATAGATCTCCTGATCTTGGAATCTACCCAGGAAATTTCCTTGATAGAACCAATCTATCTGATCGTCGAGAGAGTCGACGGGCATATCGAACCCCATTTCGTTGAAAGTTGGGAGTCCTGCGTTGGGGTTCAAAGGCGACTTGGTGTCGAGCGCAAACCACTGCTTGATATTTTCCGGATTTTCGACTTTGCCTCTCAACAGATCCTTGTCCACAGGAATTACTACTGTTTGAGGTGTCCACCAGTCTTCGGCACGTTGTGAGCTGAATTTCTCCTCTAATCGGCCAATCTGTTCGTCGGTTACTGAGAACTTGATCGGCGGCGACTCGTGCGACCACTGGTTCTTCAGCTGACGAATATACCAGTCGGTATTCAGAAGGCTGAGGTTGGCGACCCGAACGTCGGTTCGAACGCCTTCCACTTCTTGAGCATACCAAAGAGGGAAGGTGTCGTTGTCGCCATTCGTGAACAATACGCCATAAGGAGCAACTGATTGAAGGAGGTTCCAAGCGTAATCTGGAGCAGCATAATTTCCGCTGCGGTCATGATCGTGGTAGTTTTGGTACATCATCCAAACTGGAACCGCCGCAAACACCACACCAAGCACTCCATACATTGCTGGGGCGTTTTCTTTCCCTGCCTGACGTAGCCAGTCGATAAGGGCTGTAGCACCTACACCGATCCAGATTGCAAACGCAAAGAATGATCCCACGTACGAATAATCGCGCTCACGCGGCTGGAACGGCGTCTGATTCAAATAAATGAGGATGAAGAACCCCGTCATCAAAAACAGAGCCAAAACGGATAATGCCCTTCGCCAATCCTTCTGAAAATGGTAGAGCATGCCAAAGAGCCCTAAAAGGAATGGCAGGAAATAGTACACATTGTGAGCATGGTTATCCTTGTAGTCACTCTCTCCGAAACCGGTGGCAGTCCCGGTATCTTGAATATCCGATTCTCGTCCGATGAACTGCCAGTTGAAATACCTTATATACATGTGGTAGACCTGATATCCCCAGAAGAAGCTCATGTCGCTCGAGTAGTCGGCATATACCTGCTGGTGGCGCGGATCCGATGAGTGGCGGCGTGGGAACAGCTTTTCAGAGCTGCGGTCAAGTCCGCCGATGTCATTATTATAGGAGTACCCCATCAAGATTGGGGTGTCGCCATACTGGTCACGATTGATGTACTTGATGAATGCTTCAACCGTTTCAGGATCGTTTTCATCGATGGGTGGATCAGCAATGGAGCGAATGATCACCAACGAGTAACTCGAAAAGCCAATCAATATCATGAAATAGCTGATCAGGAAGATGTTCGCAAACTTGTACCCCATCTTGTGGGTGTACATGATACCACCCACGACTAGTATCCCGATCAGGGCAAAGAAAGTCACAGGGTGGATAAATCCGAATGTGGCTTGACTCACCGATAAAGCCATCCCTGCAATGCTCTTCATCGTGAACGGATAGATTAGCAGGAAGCTTGCTGATGCAAGTACCGCTGCAATTCCGAACGAGATGATGCTGAAATCATACTTCTTGAAGTAGATGATCAACGCTACGAAGAAGATCACCAAAAGGTTGAGCAAGTGAACGCCCATGGCTAAACCGAACATGTAGGCGATTAAAACCAACCATCGCTCATTGCCGGGTTGGTCGTGAACCTCGCTCCATTTCAAGGCCAGCCATACGGCAATGGCCGTGAAGAACATGGAAAGGGCATAGACCTCGGATTCTACTGCATTGAACCAAAATGCATCTGTGACAGCAAATGTTGCAGCGCCGATTATCGCGCCACCATACATGCCGATGCAGTCGCCTTTCGTCCACGTCGAAGTTTCCTTAGGAAGCCATTCACGTACCAGACGAACAATGACAAGGTAAAGAAGCATAACAGTTAGTGCAGAAGCAACCGCACTAAGCAGATTTACACACCAGGCCACCCATTCAGGGCTGGCAAACATCGAAAATAAACGGCCTATGAGAAGGTAAAATGGTGCTCCCGGTGGATGGGTTACCTGAAGCCCGTGTGCCACTGCGATGAACTCGCCCGAATCCCAGAAGCTGGCCGTGGGAGCTAACGTGAGCAGGTAGATGACAAACGAGTATAGAAATACAAGGATGGCAAACAGCCTGTTCCGAGATGCGTGTGTAGAGAAATTCATTTTTTTGGTAGTTTCAATTGGCCGGTAACCCTGCCGATAATGGCGAAATATCGCATTCTGCCTCGACAAGACTGGTCAAAACAAACCTCTAACTTACGGGAAATGGTTGATTTTTCACAGACAAAGCAACTGCGACATTCCGAAATTTCTCGATGGTATTCTGACCGCAAGATTCTATATTCCGTTCGTTCAGTAGTCGTCAGTTTTCAATGGATGCATCTAACATATTGTTGCCATGGCAGATAAACATGATCAGCAGGAAGGTTTTACGACACGTCTTGGTTTGTTATTGAGCGTGTTGGGGATAGCGGTTGGAACTGGGAATATTTGGAGGTTTCCGCGCATTGCAGCCCAAAACGGCGGTGAAGACGGAGCTGGTGCCTTCTTAGTTGCCTGGGTTGTGTTCCTTCTAATTTGGAGCATTCCGCTTATCATTGCAGAGTATGCTATTGGTAGGCACGGCAGAAAAGGTACCGTTGGATCCATAATGACCATTTTGGGCGAGAAGTTCGCCTGGATGGGTGGATTCGTTGGCTTTGTAGCCATGGCCATCATGTTTTATTACAGTGTCGTTACCGGTTGGTGCTTCTATTATTTCGGAGTGACCGTAAGTGGAGGCTTGCCCACCGACATCGCTGCCTCGACCGACTTATGGAACAACTTCCAGGGTAGCTGGTGGCCTCTCATTCTGCACGCCACTGCCATCTTCGGCGGTGCTTTCGTTGTGTGGAAAGGTATCCGATTCATAGAGACGTTGAGTAAGATCCTCATACCGTCGTTAGTGGTGATCGTTCTCATCAGTCTTGTTCGCGCCGTCACACTTGAAGGCAGCTTTGCTGGCATTCAATATCTGTTTACTCCCGACTGGTCCACATTGAGCAATCCGACCATTTGGCTCGAGGCACTGACCCAGAACGCATGGGACACCGGGGCAGGGTGGGGGCTTATTTTGACCTATGCCGCTTACATGAAGCGGACTGAGTCTGTGACAAGAAGCGCATTTATCACAGGTATAGGGAATAATGTGATTTCACTTATGGCGGCCGTCATCATATTTTCGACGGTTTTTGGCACGTTGGGGGCAACGATGTCAAATTCGGAGATTTTGGATGTTATGAAGACATCTGGTCCGGCATCGACAGGCTTGACATTCATCTGGATGCCACAGTTGTTCTTTGAAATCCCTGCAGGACAAGTATTTGCGGGCATTTTCTTTTTAGGGCTGTCGTTTGCGGCATTCACGTCGCTCATGTCGATGATTGCCCTTACTACGAGGATCTTCGTAGATATGGGCGTAAATCGCACTGTGGCTGCGTGGTCTGTTGGTACTGTGGGATTCCTGATTGGCGTTCCATCTGCCATCAACCTCAATTTCTTTGCCAACCAGGATTTTGTCTGGGGCTTGGCGCTGATCATATCTGGAGCGTTCATTGCATACACGGTAATCAAATACGGCTTGCCAAAGTTTCGCACGACGTTGGTCAACACAGATGCCGATGATATGAGGCTAGGCAAATGGTGGGACATCATCATTGGGAAATTGGTGCCGGTTCAGGTCATCATTTTATTTTCATGGTGGATCTGGCGGAGTGCGACACAATTTTCGCCGGACACATGGTACAATCCGTTCGATCCATACTCAGTTGCAACCGTGTTTGCACAAATTGGGATCCTAATCGCGCTATTGGTATTGTTCAATAAGCAGATAGCCAAGAGGACGAACTACTTGCGCTGGTAGGCAGTATCTAGCAAGAGTCGATGTTCGACTGGATAATTGGGTGTGAGCATTGAATATACAATAAACGTCACATAATATATATTATGTAAAGCTATAAAATATGATATGAGTCTCTATGTATCAAATGGCCTGAAATCATTGCGTTGGTTCTTCCCTTCCATTCCCTCAATGTCACGGATTTTGAAAACCACAGATACCACAGATATTACAGACTGTATGCCTTATGGTCATCATCTGTATGATCTGTATGATCTATTTGATCTGCGCTATCCGTGGTTCGTCTTGATCAATTGTCAGTAACCCAATCCTGGCTGCGTGATCTTGGCGCCGGAGTCTGCCTTTGCCTTTGCAACGATGGCCTCAACGTCGCGTAACAGCTGTTGGGCGTCGAATACGATGCCGTCCTTGATTGTGAACTTGATGCCACCGTGTCGCACTGCCTCATTGCTTTCGTTCACCTTGATAGCGCCTGTTCCATACAGTACCTTCAGATTCTGCATCGGATTGGCATCTACAAGTACGATGTCGGCTAGTTTGCCGGGTTCAATGGTTCCCAGTTGACCTGCTACACCCAACTCCTCTGCGCCTTTTAGCGATGCAGACATGAAGATTTCAAGTGGATGAAATCCGGCCTCGCGGAATAGTTCCATCTCCTGGATGTACCCGAATCCATAAAGCTTGTAGATGAAGCCGGCATCGGATCCAAGCGTGACACGTCCACCGCGGTTCTTATATTCGTTTACAAACTGCATCCAGATACGATAATTTTCCTTCCAGGCTACTTCTTGTTCGGTACCCCAGTTGAACCAGTAGGATCCATGCGCCACGCGGTTCGGGTTAAAGAAGCTCCATAGCGATGGCAAGGTATACCTTTCGTGCCACTCAGCCCGGCGTTGGGCCATCAAGTCACGGCTTGCCTCGTAGATGGTGAACGTTGGGTTGATCGTGAAATCGAGCTCAAGCAACTCATCCATCACGCGGTTCCAATGGTCGGATCCCGGCTTGGCTGCCTGACGCCAGAGCTTGCCGGCCTCCTCGAAGCGGTGCTGCTCGTCCTGATAGTTGTAGTCTAGCGGATAATCCTGCACGATGCGGTCCTTGAACAGTGCCTCCGGCAGACCGTACCAGTGCGTCATGCTTTTTAGTCCCCAGCGGGCCGACTGCAGCACGTTTGCATATACAACACGCGTCTGTGCGTGGTGAGTCATCGAACCCAGTCCCAACTTCTTGGCCTCGTCGAGCGAAGCTTTGTAAACCTCTGGATTTGCTCCGAAGAATTTGATGCCGTCGGCCCCTTCCGCATGTATTTTCCGCACCCACTCGCGCGCGTCATTAGCCGTATTCACTGGACGTCCAAAACCTGATCCCAACGTCGAGTAGGCAAAGATCCGCGGTGCGGTTATTTCGTTGGCGGCACTGCGCTTCTTATGTCGGATGGTCCAGTCGAGTCCGTTTCCCGATCCCGGTTCACGGATTGTCGTGATGCCGTGTGCCAGCCACAGCTTGTACACGTATTCAGGGCTTGTCCCCTGGGCGCCTCCACCCGTATGAGCGTGGTTGTCGAAGAATCCTGGGAGCGCGTACATGCCCTCGGCGTCGATCACTTTGTCGTCGGGACCGGCTTGTGGACGACGGTTCTGGTTGATCGGCACACCCGGGTAACCGACGGTGTTCACAGAGACGATCCGGTTACCCTCAATTACGATGTCGACCGGTCCGAGTGCTGGCGAACCGGTTCCGTCTATCAGGTTTACACCGCGGATGATCATCCGCTTGAAGGGCCCCTCCCCTTCAGCCCGCGCCGGTGCGTCAGCCATTTGAGCGCTGGCAGATGATAATGTGGCAAATATAACGAGCGTGAAAATAGTAGAGACTCGTAAGGCGCTGCGAATCAGCATGTTGTTAAGATTCATTTTCCAACTGGGTGATTTTATGATTTGTCAAATGATGGTAGCAATAAAATTGGGGATTTAGAAACAAAAAAAGGCGACCCCAAATGGAGCCGCCTTTTCTAAACACTGTAGTACTAGCAATCAAGAATACTTATGCCAGCTCTTTCAATACGCCCTGTATCGCCTCGAAGTTCGGGACATCGCCAGCGCTTTCAAGCACTTCTGCATAGCGAACTGCACCCTCTTTGTCGACCACAAAAGCAGAGCGCTTGGCCACGCCGTGATAGTATCCAATGAAATTGTCGTAAATGGAGCCGTATGCTGTCATCACTTCTTTGTTGAAATCGCTCAATAGCGGGAATTCAAGGTTGTTGGCTTCCGCAAACTTAGCCAACGTATAGTGGCTGTCCACGCTGATGCCGATCACCTTGGCATTTAATGAGTTGTATGTGGCAAGATCATCGCGGGTCTGGCAAAGCTCTTTGGTGCAGACACCCGAAAACGCAAACGGGAAAAAAAGGATCAGTACGTTATGGCCCTTGAGCGCAGAAAGCTGGACTTCACCGCCCTGTTGAGACTTTAATGTAAAATCTGGCGCCGAATCTCCAATGTTTATAGACATAATTAATTTCTATTGGTTTGTTGTTGATGGTTTGCTCTGTCATAAAAGGATTTGGATGCCAATATCATTCCCAATATGACGCAAATCGTATAAACCCACCGGTCTGAACCTTGAAAATCGACGATCCACTTGGTGAGCCAAGCGAATGCGAATAGAGCCACGGACAAAACGATGATCCAGTAGGATTTGTCTTTAGTAGACATCAGCGAAAAAAGGAGTCCCGCAATTGCCAATGCTCCAAACTGATATAAAGCCAACACCCAGTTCTTGATGACTACTGTGTCGGCAATAAACGGATATACCGGAAGCACGATCAGTGGCAGCAGTGTGAAAAAGAATGGATACCGAGCAAATGGAGGCTTGTCTTCACGCAGGAAATTTGCAAGCGAGACAAGCAACAGAGCTGCAACGATGAGCCACATCAGGTCGATTAAACTCAGTACTAACGTGGATTGGATTGCTGCAACGTCAACAATAAAATCGGTGGCGTAAGCTAATCCCGCCGTCAGCGTGGCTGCTAGCGCAAAAGCAGTGGCAGATGAACGGTAGTACCCTTGTCGAAATAAAACGATTACCACCGCAAAACTGGCAATTGTGGCTATTAGGCTTTGCCAGTCAAGTGCCATGGTCAAGTTTCGGTTGGTCTCAGTTGCGGTTTAGCGTCATCACACGCTCTGCAACGCGCTTGAGCTGGTCGCGCTCAAATGCCACAAGTTCGTTCAGCAATGCAAAAACCGTACAACGTTTTCCGGTGATGAACCCAGAGCGTTCCCATTCTAATGGCTTGATTTTGCTCATGAAATTCAGGAATGCCGCCCGGTGCTTGATGATCCGGTTCAAAACCGTGTCGACGGTGTCGTTCTCATCTTTGCGGAGCTTGAAGCTTTTCTCGTAATCGGTCGAGACACTCACATCCGGAGCTGAATTTCGGATGATTTCCTCCATTGCGGGACGATAGAACGCAACTTGAGCATGGTCGATCATGCCGACCATCTCTAGAATCGAATACTCGCCCGGGGCAGGTTTGTCGTCGTACGGCACATCGTGGATGACGTACTTGAGCGCCTCGATCTCGTCTTGGAGATAACGGGCGTCTTCTAACACCTGTCTTACATCATCAATCGTGAAGTCCATCTATATGAGATAATTTCTAATGTCAGGAAACGGGCTTTAGGCCTGTCCTTCAATTCGCTGTGCAGCGTTTTTTGCCTCAAGCATTTCAACGAGACTCAGGCTGGTTTCCCAACGCTTGTCGCGGTTACGTACCGAGTGAATGTTGTTTTCTTCCTGGAAGTCCCAGAATTGACCGAATTGGCGGTTTTTGTATGCCCGCAAGTAGTCGAGGCGCTCTTTGAGCTCCTCTTTTGGAATAAGAAGGCGATCTTTGCCGTAAATGGCCTCTTCGCGCGAGTCGAAAACTAAATCGTAGTCTTTGCTCATCACAATGGCCTCTTCGGGGCACACTTCCTCGCAGAAACCACAATAGATGCAGCGGAGCATATTAATCTCGAAGAACGATGGGAAGCGCTCTTTAGGGTCGTCGCTGTTCTCGGATGCCTGCATGCTGATGGCGAGCGGCGGACAAGCACGAGCGCACAGCCCACAAGCCACGCAACGTTCTTTGCCGTTGTCTTCGACCAAAACAGGACGGCCTCTGAAAATGGATGGCGGATCCCAGCGTTCCTCAGGGTACATCATCGTAACCGTCGGTTTGAACATCTGCTTAAACGAGTACCACATGCCCTTGAAAACTTCAGGTAGGTACAGACGCTCCATGAAAGTGAGTTTTCTCTCATTTTCATAGTCCTTGTTCAAGGCATTCAGTTTGGGGATATCCAGACGCTCGGACATGCCGGAGATTCTAAAATGTTTCGGTTTTGGTCACAAAAGTACAAAATAGCCTTTTCGGCACTTTCTAACAATCACTTTAACACGCTGTAAAGCAATGACCGTTCATTATTTCGCCTTGAACACCATTGTTATAGGCACACCGACGAAACCGTATTCTTCACGAATACGCGACTCTATGAATCTACGGTAATTTGCCGGTAAGTCACTAGGCCTGTTCATGAAGAAGCTGAACACAGGTGGATTCGTCTTCACCATAGTTCCGTATTTGATGCTCAATACCGTACCACGCACCGATGGTGGTTTTACCGCCGAAACCGTTCTCTCAATGAAATTGTTGAGCTCGGATGTGGAAATCTTTTTGCGTCGCTCGTCAATTACATCTTGCACAAGCTCCATCAGCTTATTCAGGCGCTGCTTGGTCAAGGCAGAGACCGATATGATAGGAACATACGTCATCGTCGGGAGCTTCTGACGTATCTTTTCCTCAAAGTCCTTGAGCGTATTGGTCTCCTTCTCGATCAAGTCCCACTTGTTCAGGGCAATGATGATGCCTTTGTTGAATTGCTCCGCTTCCTGGATGATTTTCGACTCCTGCGATTCCACCCCAATTACGGCGTCGACAAGCACGATCACCACATCTGCTTCGCGAATGGCTTTGTGCGTGCGGATCGTGCTGTAGAACTCGATGTCTTCGTTTACTTTCGTTCTTCTTCTAAGACCAGCGGTATCTACCAATACATAATCTTTGCCGTCGTACGAGAAAGGACTGTCGATGGTGTCGCGCGTGGTGCCTGCGATGTCTGTGACGATGCTTCTCTCATGGTTGAGCAATGCATTCACGATGCTGCTTTTACCAACGTTGGGTCTGCCGACAAACGCCAGTTTTGGGATGTTTTCGCCCTCTTCTTCCTGTTCTTTTTCAGGAAAGAGATCGACTACTCGGTCGAGCAGGTCGCCAGTGCCCATTCCAGACATCGACGATATCGCAAAAACTTCATCAAATCCCAGACCATAAAAAATGGGTGAATCCCACATGCGTTCTTCGTTGTCCGACTTGTTGGCGATTACAAGTACGGGACGTTTTTGCTCCCTCAACAGCTTAGCCACTTCCAAGTCGTAGTCGGTAATTCCCATCGTTACGTCAACTAAAAATAGGATGACATCCGATTCTTCGATTGCGAGGCGCACTTGTTGGCGTATTCCGTTCACGATGGCATCGGTACCCTCAGGTAGATAACCTCCCGTGTCGATGATTGTGAAATCGATTCCATTCCAATAAGTCTCGGCATAATGGCGGTCGCGGGTCACACCCGACGAATCGTGCACAATGGCTTTGCGCTCTCCCAATAATCGGTTGAAAAGCGTGGACTTGCCGACATTTGGTCTACCGACGATAGATACTACTGGTAACATTATACGTGCTATGGTTCCTTAAACAGACTGCAGCTTTGATGAACGGTCACTTATTTGATCCGTTATCGTACGATGAACGAAATGTATGTGAGGTTATCGCGGTCTTTGATATCTTACAGCTGTACTAGTGCCCAAAATACGCATTTTTTGCCATACCAACATGTTGGAAAATTTATACCAGACGTTTGGCATCTTCGGCTCGCTCGTAATAGCCTTGGTCATTTTTCTGTTCATCATTTTTTGGATCGCTGGCATCGCCGGCCTTATCGACAGATCCAGCAGCAACATGAAATTTTGGCACGTGGCTTTGTGTGTGTTATTTCCCCCCTTCCCAATTGGATGGCTCATGTATGACATGGTACGCCAATACAAGGCGATGCATTTAGAGTGAGCGGTTGTTTGTGCCGGCGTATTTCATTATCCTCTCGAATCTCTGAAACATAGACTCCATTCCATAACTATGATCCACGAACCAAACTTGCATCACCCGGGTAGCGGGTGGATAGAAGTAATTTGCGGGAGTATGTTTAGTGGAAAGACGGAAGAAATGATTCGCAGAGCTAGGCGGGCACTTATTGCGGGCCAGAATGTGCAGCTGTTCAAACCCAAGCTCGACAACAGATATCACGAGGAAGAGATTACGTCGCACGATGCGACCATGATTCCGGCGCACCCAGTTGAGACCGCCGACCAGATCGTATTGCTATGTGGGTCGGCCGATGTAGTGTGCATAGACGAGGCCCAGTTTTTCGACAGCAGGCTTGTAGAAGTTGTGAACGATCTTGCAAATGATGGCAAAAGGGTGATTTTAGCCGGTTTGGATATGGATTACCTCGGCAAACCCTTTGAGCCGATGCCACATTTGATGGCGATCGCAGAGTATGTAACGAAACTGCACGCAATTTGTACGGTTACCGGAACCATGGCACATTACTCCCAACGCGTAATCGATAGCGATTCGAAGGTGTTATTGGGCGAATATGATGCCTACGAGCCACGGTCGCGTTTCGCCTACCGCCCCCCTGTCGACAAGCCAACCCCAAGAAACGAAAATGCCCGCTCTGCCGTGCAAAAACAGGAACACTCTAACACGAACCGATAATGGACATTTTACGTGGTGTGATTGGCATGTTGGCAATTGTGGCCATCGCTTGGGCATTGAGCAACAACAAAAAGGCCATTAAATGGGATATCGTAGCCAAAGGACTTCTAATTCAGTTCATTTTGGCCGTATTCATCCTTAAAGGTCGCGTGATGGAGCAATGGTTCGCGCCCCTTGGCTGGCCAAAGGACTTTTTCAGTTGGGTATCTGGCTTCTTTGTAGCGGTAATTGAGTACACGACGGCGGGTGCTACGTTCATCTTCGGTGATTTGGCGAAGGGTCCGGGTACTGAAGGCTCCCTAGGTTTCTTCTTCGCATTTCAGGTCCTTCCTACCATCGTCTTTTTCGCATCGCTCACTTCCCTGCTGTACCATTATGGCATACTTCAATGGATCGTCAAAATGATGGCCATTGGCATGCAAAAATTGCTTGGCACATCCGGTGCAGAATCCCTTTCGGTAGTTGCGAATATTTTTGTTGGCCAGACCGAGGCTCCGTTGGTTGTTAAGCCATACATCGAGCGTATGACCAATTCTGAATTGCTTGCAATCATGACCGGTGGAATGGCCACAATTGCGGGCGGAGTGATGGCTGCTTACATCCAGATGTTGGGTGATTCATACGCAGTGACTTTTAATATACCCCTTGATCAGGCGCGACTGATGTTCGCAGAACAGCTCCTTGGAGCTAGCTTGATGGCCGCTCCGGCTGCGTTGATCATTGCCAAGATTTTGGTGCCCGAGGTTGATGAACCTCTTACAAAGGGTGAAGTTAAGATGAGTATTGAAAAAACGGACGCAAATGGTATCGATGCAGCTGCGTCTGGTGCTGGCGATGGCTTGAAGCTTGCTCTAAATGTTGGCGCTAT
Source organism: uncultured Chitinophagales bacterium (assembly GCA_964629885.1). GTDB lineage: Bacteria > Bacteroidota > Rhodothermia > Balneolales > CAYWCV01 > CAYWCV01. The sequence goes on from CAZVRJ010000041.1 coordinate 18,621, forward strand.
GTTGCTGGCATTTATTGCTTTATTGGCAATGGGCAATGCCTTGCTCACCAAAGTTGGCGAATTAACGATGCTAAATCAGGCATTTCCCGGCTTTGAGCTAAGCATCCAGTCCATCTTAGGTCTCATTTTCTCGCCGGTTGCCTTTATAATTGGCGTGCCGCTTCAAGACTCCTTGAGCGTTGGTACATTGCTTGGCACTAAGGTTGTGTTGACCGAATTCATTGCCTATTTGGATCTCTCAACGCTGGTCGCTGCCGAGACGCTTGATCCGAAGACAATTGTAATGGCAACGTTTGCATTGTGCGGATTTGCGAATTTTTCATCCATCGCCATTCAGATCGGGGGAATCGGTGGTCTTGCTCCATCACGCAAATCGGATCTTGCCCGTTTTGGTTTGAAGGCTGTTTTGGCAGGTTCTCTTGCCAATCTGATGACTGCAACCATTGCCGGAATGCTATACTGAGCGATTTATTTATCACTCCACGTATTAATTCTTGCCACTCTGCGTTATTTAAGCGATTTTTAAGGCTGCTTGAATTTAATGTTCATTAAACTGTCTTTCATGCGTCGCATATCAGCTATTCTGGTTCTCACTTCGGTATTCACCGTCTTTGGTTGCGGAACCGGCAGCAACATGGTTGGCTCCAATTCATCAAGAGGTCCCGTCTCCACAAATGTGGTTGGAGTTGTGGGAGGCACTCAAGTATTCCTCGATGAGCTTGTTTCGCAGTACGAGCGAAACAACATAACAGGCGAAAAACCCGACACCACAAGGATTCGTGAGCTTGCCGAGTTTTTAGATCTGTACCTGCTCTATCGTGCCAAGCTTATGGAGGCCGAAGAAAAGGGTCTCTTTGTATCGGATGATATCATAAAGGAGCTTCGCCAATATGAGTTGCAGTATGCCATTCCGTATTGGATTGAGAACGAAATACAAGACAAACTCATTGACGAGTACATTTTTAGAAATAAGCGTGAGATCGACGCTACACACATATTAATTGCCGTGCCAGAAGGTGCATCACCATCCGATACACTTCATGCATACAACCAGTTAATTGAAGCGAGAAATAAATTCCTTGCCGGCGAAGATTTTGAGAAACTTTCCAACGAGTACTCCACCATCTTCGACGGCCGTAGTATGGGTGGTCCACTGGGCTACTTCTCGGCAGGCTGGGCAGTCAAGCCTTTCGAAGATGCGGCGTTCTCACTAGAAGTTGGCCAGGTATCGATGCCTTTCAGCACCCAGTTTGGCTATCATATCGTCCTTGTGAAGGACATTCGCGAGCGTAGGATGGATCGTTTTGTGAGTCATATCTACTTTAATGCACGAGGTGGAACGCAAGAGTATGGCGACTCGCTATTTAATGTTGCAAGCGAATTATACAGAAGGTTGGAGAACGGTGCCGACTGGGCTCAAATGGTTCAGCAGTACTCCCAGGACCAGCGATCCCTCGAATTTGATGGTCAGATCGGTTGGATCAACTATGGAGCGTACGACAACTCATTCACCGACCCCGTTTTTGCCGTTCCAACTGACCAAATTGGGAAAGCTCGTCCACCCATTCAGACCGTTTATGGAATCCACGTCATAAAAGTAGATTCTGTGCGTACATACAGCGATACTCAAGTAGAACGTGCTGAAGCACTTGCCGCACTTCGCAATCTCCCGTCGTTTCGTGACCAACGGGGCTTAGTGCTCAATCGCATTCGCCAGGAAGTCAAGGAATTCGTGTTTCTCGACAATGTTAGACTATTCCATGGCATGAACTCAGGTAGGGACACAGTTCGAGTGGCCAGTTCCATCATCCCAGCTGACGTAGCGAGCCGTGTGATCTACGAGCTTGGTAGTGAGAATTACACCATCGGCGACTATCATGAATTCATAAAAGTGCACTCCCCCTCCATGACCTGGTCTGGAGTAAACGACCTCTTGTTTGATGCATTCAAAGACAAGATGGTCGAAGAGAAGCTTCTCGAAATCACGAATGAGCGCTATAGCGATTATCGTAGCACCATCCAGAACTATTTAGAGGGTCTTGCCGTTTTCAAACTCACCGAAGACGAAGTCTGGAATTATTCTCGCACAGACACAGCGTCACTTGTTTCGTTGTACGAGTCGAATCGTGGAGATTACCAATTCCCCCGTCGTTACGACGTCGTGAGGATGGCTGCTCGCACAGATTCTTTGCTCAATGCTGCGCAGATAAAAATCACATCTGGCATGAGTCCCGATTCACTACGAAATGATTTGCAGGGCTTGAGCGTAGTTCGTGAGACCATTAGCGATTTGTCGAACGAGCCGTTCAATAAACTTCAAGGTTTGAGTAGTGGCAATTTCACTAGTACTTTTGATTTCAGAAGCACCCGCAATTTGCTCTACTTAGAGAAGATTCGTGAGCCGGAATTGATGACATTCGATGAGGCTTTCTTCCGACTGGTATCGGAGTATCAACCCATACGCGAAAACACTTGGAATAATCATTTAAGGCAGAAGTTTAGGATTCAATCTTATCCAGCCAACATCAGGTAGAACTCATTTTACTGCCCTGCATCGAATGTCTAAATATGTCTGCATTTTAACTTGTCTGCTTTTCGTTGCAGCAAGTTGTGAGAATGCAGCCCAAAAAGACGATGAAGTGCTGTCAAAGGTCGGTAGCAGAACCCTGACATTGACGCAGGCACTAAGCGGAATTACGGCCACCGAGCTGCAGTTAGACAGCGTGAGGGCGCTACGCGATTATATAGAGGCATGGGAGCGGCGCGCAATATTAAGCGTGGAAGCCGAAAGGAACGGATTGACCGATAGTCCGGAAATACGACGCCAATTGGAGTTGGCCAAAGATCAGGTACTCAGCGACGCAATGCTTAGGTATTTGCAATCTCAGCTTGATACTGTCAAATTAACCGACTCGGATTGGCAGACTTTCTTTGAGTCTAACCCCGTTATGGTCAAAGTGTCGGAACCTTCACTAATGGCATATCATTTTTTCGGATCTCAACGCGACAGTATTTTTGCATTACGCGACGCTTTGTCTCGTCGTGGTCAATCGGACGCAGTGCTAAAACAATTGCAAGAAAGTGATTCAGATTGGTGGATCGACCAACAGATGCCAAAACCTCTGCGCGTCTTGATTAACGAATTTCCATCTCTTCGAAGCTTTTGGAATGCATCAAACCCAAAAAGAATATCAGAAATAGTAAATAGAGACGAATTGTGGCATTTTTTTTGGGTTGATAGGGCCATTCCTGTTGGAACGGCGGTCGATACCTCGCTCGTTCGTCCGTATATTGAAGATTGGTTGCTAGTTCAGAAAAA
>CAZVRJ010000042.1:0-21799 GCA_964629885.1 uncultured Chitinophagales bacterium
AATTCACCATTGTCGCATTGGCCCCATTTGTGACAATATCGGCTGCATTATTACTCATATTACTGTTCACGGACATCTTCTGGACCTTCACGGTTCTTGGCACGCTACTGGTCCATGCTGCCTTTTGCTCCGGTGATTTTGGCCTGCTCAGCTTCTTTGCATTTCATAAAGACAGAGAGATCCTCACCTACGACGACAAGGCAAGTGGATTGTCGTATTTCTATGCGAAGATAGTTGACTAGAATCTCCAAGCCTGATCACCGTTCACCGAATAGCATTTCCTTCGCGCTTGCCAGTGCCGCCTCCGTGATCACGCTGCCACTCATGAGTTCGGCTATCTCGCGCACACGCTCGTCGCCTTCAAGCCTGCGGATGCGCGTGAGGGTGCGGTCGGAATCCTCCACCTTCTCGACGCGGTAGTTATGGTCGGCCTGCGCTGCAATCTGCGGCTGGTGGGTGATGGCAAGAATCTGGCAAGTCTTCGAAAGTTTGCGCATGGATCTGCCAACCATCTCTGACACACTGCCGCTGATTCCGGTGTCAATTTCGTCGAAGATCATGACAGGCATGTCGTCGTCGAGCGCCAGCACCGACTTCAGGCCGAGCATCACACGGCTTATTTCTCCGCCCGAAGCGATGCGCGCCAGCGGCTTGAGCTCCTCACCCTTGTTGGTGGCAATAAGGAATCGCACCGTTCCAGGTCCATGGTCGGCGAAGCCACCGACAGCTGTGCCGGCAATATCGCCGGCATCGACTGCCACTTTAAATCGGACTTGACCCATTCCTAGTTGGCTCAGCTCATCAAGTAAACGTGCCGATAGTCGTTCACCCGACTTAATTCGGCTCTCTGTGAGACGACCAGCTGCCGATCGAAGAGCATCCATCGAAGCGATGCGCCGCTTGTCCAATTTGGCAATCTCTAAATCAAAAGACTCCGTAAGCTGGAGCTCATCTCTCAGCTGCTCACGCAACGTAATGAGTCCATCCACATCGGTGAGGTACTTCTTTTGCAGTTTGTTAAGGTCCGACTGACGGCGCCTTAGCTTCTCGAGCAACGACGGATTGAAATCGATGCCATCGGCATATTGGGAGGCGAACTTCACCACTTCGTCCACACTTACCCTAGCAGCCTCAAGCTCGGCTCGGAATCCCGTAAATTCGGGCTCGATGCGCGAAATTGCCTCTACCTCGCGAATAATCTGGCGCATCAGGTCGACCACGTTCACCTGCCCCTCACCACCGAGGTTCACGATGGCAGCGGCGTGTTCGGCAAGATCTTCGGCATGCTCGAGCTTGTTTAGAGTGGTTCGCAGCTCCTCTTCTTCGCCCTCCTTCAGACCGGCCTCGTCGAGCTCCTTAAGCTTGAATCGGTTCAGATCGAGACGCTCCCTCAACTCCCGCTCGCGGTCGACCAGCTCACGAAGTTCACGGTCGGCAACAATTGCCTCCTTGCGGGCGCTGCGATAAGCCTCTAACACATCTTGATGTTGCGCGTATCGGTCGAGGAATATGCGATGCTGATCTTCCTTCAGCAAGAGCTGATGCTCGTGCTGGCCGTGAAGGTCGACCAACATATCGCCGACCTGGCGCAGCACCCCAATGGGTACCGGATGGTCATTTATATAGGCACGGCTACCATAATCACGTAATTCACGTCGAAGAATTACGACTTTATCGTCATGTTCAATCTCATGCTCTTTAAGTATGGCACGTATGGCCGGGTTCTTGCCGAGACCGATCACGGCCTCGACCACCGCCTTTGTCGTTCCTTTACGGATTAGATCCTGATCGGCGCGCTCGCCCAGCACCATATTCAGGGCTCCGATAATAATGGACTTACCTGCACCAGTCTGACCCGTAAGGATAGACAGCCCCTCGCTGAAGGACACCTCTAAACGGTCGATAAGTGCGAAGTCCTGGATAAATAGTTGTTGTATCACAGTTGTCGCGTGTTGCAATGATGGGGGTAGTGGGCGGGCAACATGTTAAAGTACGGAACCGACAGCGATTCAGAAAATCTGATTCCTCAAGAAATATCCGTATTTTGCTTGTTCGCCTATTGCGAATCTCCGACTAAGTTTTCTATGGAATTGATTGACCAAAGCCTGCTCTCACAACTTGAGGACCAGGACGTTTCCCTCGAATCGCTACCCGATTCAGTGCCACTGCTGCCCCTGCGCGACTCCGTGGTATTCCCACATACATTATATCCGATTCTCGTAGGTCGCGATGCCAGCGTTAAGGCCGTCGACGACGCCATGGCTGGCGATCGACTGGTGATGCTTTGCGCCCAGTTCGACCCTACGTCCGACGCACCAGCGGTAGAAGAAATTCGCAAGATCGGTACCTTCGGCCAAATAGTGCAGGTACTAAAGCTGCCGAACAACCTGATGAAGGTGCTAGTGCGCGGACTCTCGATAGCCAACATTGAGAAAGTGACTCAGACCGAGCCGTACACTCGGGTCAAATTGCAGCTGCGTCCGACAAAGACCACTGCCGGTAAGAAGCTCGACAATCTCATGCGTAAAGTGAAGGACCGTTTCGGGGCATACGTGCTCACGAACACCGAGCTTCCCGAAGAGATTTTACTCAGTTTCGACCACATGGAAGAGCCCGAGAGCCTAATCTATTATGTTGCCTCGCACATGGATTTGGATCTCACGCAACGACAGTCTTTACTCGAAATTTCGAACACGAACGAGCAGCTTGGCTTCTTGCTAGGCATGATCAACAGTGAGTTGGAGCTTCTTACCATGACCCAGGAGATTTCCGACCGGGTACAGGAAGAAATGCAGGATAACCAACGTAAGTTTTTCATCCAAGAGCAGATCAAGATGCTTCAGGATGAACTCGACGAAGATGATTTCGGCGATCCAGAACAGGTCAAGATCAAAGAAACAGTCGACAAGTTAGATCTCCCAGAACCGGTGCGTGTCAAGGCAATCGAAGAACTTACCCGTCTAAAGAAGACGCCAACCATGTCGCCAGAGTACAGCGTATCGCGAAATTGGCTCGACTGGCTCATCAGCCTGCCTTGGGGCACGTATACCAAAGACCGCCTCGACATTAAGACTGTCGAAGACGCCCTCAACGCCGAGCATTATGGTATTGAGAAAGCCAAAGAGCGCATCCTCGAGCATATCGCAGTGTTGAACCTCGTCCAATCCATGAAAGGGCAGATCCTGTGCTTTGTGGGTCCTCCCGGCACGGGTAAGACCTCGCTGGCTAAGTCGATCGCAAATGCCATTGGACGCAGTATGGTGCGCATCGCCTTAGGAGGCGTGCATGATGAGGCTGAAATTCGAGGCCATCGCAAGACCTATATTGGCGCCATGCCGGGACGCATTATCCAGGCCATGAAAAAGTCTGGTAGCATGAATCCGGTGATCATCCTCGACGAGATCGACAAGTTGAGCAACAACTACCACGGCGATCCGTCATCGGCAGTGCTCGAAGTACTCGACCCCGAGCAGAATAATTCCTTTGCCGATCACTACATGGATGTAGAGTTCGATCTTTCGCAGGTTATGTTCATCACCACTGCCAACGTGGCCAGCGAAATCCAGCCAGCCCTGCTCGATCGTATGGAGCTTATCAGCCTGCCTGGTTACCTCGAATATGACAAGCTCGAGATAGCAAAGAATCACCTTATCCCTAAGCTGCTTGTAGCCCACGGCCTGAAAGCTACTCAAGCCAAATTCAAGGATGATGCCATCCTAAAGATCATACGCGAGTATACTAGCGAAGCCGGCGTGCGCGCCCTTGAGCAACAGCTGGCTGCATGTTGCCGCAAGCTTGCAAAACGTATCGTACTCGATCGTCAACGGGGCGAGAAAACCCGCGCCGTGACCATCAATGCCGCCAAAGTGGTTGAACTGCTCGGCGTCGAGAAGTTCCGCGATCGTACTCTCGATCGCCATGATAAAATCGGCAGCGTGAACGGCTTAGCTTGGACCAGCACAGGCGGCACTGTGCTCGAGATTGATGTCGCCCGCATGCGCGGCAAGAACAAATTTACCCTCACTGGCCAGCTTGGCGATGTGATGAAGGAGTCGGCTCAAGCTGCACTTACCTATATTCGTGCACACAGCGACCATTTCGGGCTAGAAGAAGACTTCTTTGAGAAGAATGAACTCCACATCCACATTCCTGAGGGAGCCATTCCTAAAGATGGTCCAAGTGCCGGACTTGCCATGGCATTGGCCATGATTTCGCTGCTACGAAACCGTAAAGTGCGCCACGATCTTGCCATGACAGGCGAAATCACCTTGCGTGGCGAGGTGTATGCTATCGGTGGACTCAATGAGAAGCTGCTAGCTGCACAGCGTAACAAGATCAAGACGGTGTTGATTCCCTACGACAACCTGAAAGACCTCATCGAAATCCCTGAAAAAGTAAAATTTGGGCTCGAAATCATCGGGGTAAAAACACTTGACGAGGCAATGCCACATGTCTTCAGAAACTGAATTGAATAGCACACCGTCTATTACAGAAATGAGTTTGGATGTACCAGCGGGTCACCGTGATGGTACCCGTTTAGACGCCTATATCACGCAATTTGTACAGAACGCCACCCGAAACAAGGTGCAGGAAGCGATCAAAGCTGGTCATGTTCGCGTGAACGGTGGCTTGGAGAAGTCGTCGTACAGTGTAAAGGCCGGCGATCGCATCGACATGGTGTTGCCGAAGCCGCCACCACCCGAAGCCATAGCCGAAGACATCCCGCTCAATATCATTCATGAAGATGATCAGGTCGTGATCATCAATAAGCCCGCAGGCATGGTGGTTCACCCTGCCTTTGGCAACTGGAGCGGCACACTGGTAAATGGGCTTATGCACCACCTCGACGACATGGACGAGTTTAGCGACGAGGTGATGCGTCCGGGCATCGTGCACCGGCTCGATAAAGACACCAGTGGCATCCTGGTGGTGGCCAAGAACCCTGAAATGCTTGCCAAACTGGGGGCTCAATTCGCTGACCACAGCATAGAGCGTACCTATTGGTGCATCGTGTGGGGCCAGCCAAGTGCCGAGGGCACCATCGACGAGCCTATTGGTCGGTCAAAACGCGACCGCAAAGTGATGGCTGTGGTGAAACCCGAGGATGGCAAACGCGCAGTTACACATTACAAAGTACTCGAGTATTTCGACCACCTAGCTCTTGTGGAAGTTCGCCTCGAAACCGGCCGCACCCATCAGATCCGTGTCCACATGGCGCACATCAGCCACCCTGTACTTGGCGATACTGTGTACGGCGGCGACCGCATCCGCTACGGATCGCCAGCAGGAACCCGCAAGACCTTCTTCGAAAACATCTTCAAACATCTCGGACGGCAATGCCTGCATGCCAAGACGCTGGGATTCGTACACCCAGCAAGCGGCGAGTTCGTCCGTTTCGACAGCGAGCTGCCCGGCGACTTCCGCGATGCGCTTGCCAAGCTCCGACAACATTGCAAACCTTGAAATATGGCGACCAAGAACATCAAGATCACCGTTGAGACCGACGAACAACATGTACCTTCGAGCATCCTCTGGGAAGCCGACGATGCCAAGGGCTTCGACCGCGCTGAATGTCGCGCCATGATGCTTGCCCTATGGGATCACAATAGCAAAGATACCTTACGCCTCGACCTGTGGACCCGCAAGATGACCGTCGATGAGATGAAGATCTTCATGCACCGCACCCTTCTCACCATGGCCGACACCATGGAGAAGTCGATCAACGACGAGCGTATTGCTGGCGATATGCGCGATTTTTGCGAGCACTTCGCCGACAAGATGGGAATTAAGTAGTTATTCCTTGCACGTGCATTTTTGCCCGAACTGTTCACACACAGGGTGATGAGAGGGCTTGGCGAAACGGGCTTTGCAGGCCGCCCGTCCATGTAAAATGAGGAGATGCGAAAAGTTGGTCCATTCCTCCTGGGGTATAAGGGCCATGAGATCGCGCTCAATCACGATGGGATTCTCCGACTTAGTGAGCCCGAACCGGTTGGCCAATCGGTTTACGTGGGTGTCGACCACAACTCCCACATTGATGCCGAAGGCGTTGCCCAGAACCACGTTGGCGGTCTTGCGGGCAGCCCCGCGCAGGGTGAGCAGTTCGTCCATGGTCTGTGGAACCTCACCACCATAACGCTCCATGATCGCTTTGGATGTCTCACTGATCGACAAGGCTTTGTTCCGGAAGAACCCGGTGGGTTTCACGATCTCTTCGAGCTCCTCTACAGGCGCTTTCGACATGCTGGCCGCATCGGGGTACTCGCTAAATAGGGTCTTCGTGACGATATTCACGCGCACGTCGGTGCACTGCGCACTCAGAATGGTGGCAATGAGCAACTGAAACGGCGTTTCATAGTCGAGCTCACAATGTGGGTTGGGATAGTACTGATATAAAAGACCGACCAATTCCTTGGCATGCTCCTTCTGCTTGGCCGTCTTTCGAGGCAGGGACTTCTTTAGCGCCATGATCAGTTCGCTGGCTGATCACCACTTGGTATGCGTTTCACGTCCAATCCGGTTTGTTTCGCTATGAAGGAGAGTACATCGGCCTCCTCGGCTATGACCATGGCCGTCGGCTTTCCGGCTCCGTGGCCTGCATTGCTCTCGATTCGGATGATCATCGGACGCTCACCTGTATACTTGCTTTGCAGCTCGGCGGCGAACTTGAAACTGTGAGCAGGTACCACACGGTCGTCATGGTCGGCTGTTGTAATGAGCGTAGCCGGATATTCGACACCCTCTTTCACATTGTGTAGTGGTGAATACTTGATCAAGTACTCGAAGCCCTCAGGATCCTCACTGGTTCCGTAATCGCTGGCCCAAGCCCAACCGATGGTGAACTTATGGTAGCGAAGCATGTCGAGCACGCCAACTTCTGGAATGGCTGCGGCGAAAAGCTCAGGACGCTGCAACATCGTGGCTGCGACCAAGAGTCCACCATTCGAGCCTCCACCAATGGCAAGATGCTGTGGCGAGGTGTACCCCGAATCGATCAAAAACTCGGCCGCAGCGATGAAATCATCAAATACATTCTGCTTCCGCTCTTTTGTGCCGGCCAAGTGCCACTGCTCGCCATACTCTCCACCTCCACGAAGGTTTGGCATTGCAAAGATGCCACCCATCTCCATCAATGCTAGTTCGTCGACACTGAAATAGGGTGTCATGCTCACATTGAACCCTCCGTATCCATACAGGTAGGTCGGATTTTTCCCGTCTTTGACCAACCCCTGCTTGTATGCGATGAACATGGGCACCTGGGTGCCATCCTTGCTGATGTAAAAGTGCTGCTCAACGATGTAGTCATTGGGGTTGAAAGCCACTTCCGGCTGTCGGTAAACCGTACTCTGCTCAGTCGAAAAATCGTACCGGAAAACCGTGCTTGGATAGTTGAAGGATGTGAATGAGTAAAACGTCTCCGTATCATATCGTTTCCCCGTAAATCCCCCTGCAGTTCCGATTCCCGGCAAGATGAGCTCCCCGCGATTATTACCCTCAAGTGTGTAGAACCGAATTTTGGAATAGGCATCTTTCAAATATGAAGCCACAAACTGGTTGTTGAGCATGCGCACCCATTGCAGGGTTTCGTCCGACTCAGGAATAAGGGTCTTCCAGGCCGATTGGGATGGATTCGACAGCTGGATGGCCATGAGCTTGTACTTGGGGGCATCTTTATTGGTCACCACATAGAAGAGGTCGCCGTCGTTGCCTATGATGGAATAGCTGGCGTCGAATGCATCCAAAAACGGACGAACCTCCGAATCTGACCGACTCAAATCTTTGACGAATACTCTCGAACGCGGATCCGTGCCCTGCCATATATTGATGATCAGATAGCGTCCGTCGTGGGTCACCGACGGACCAAATCCCCAGTCTGGCTGATCGGGACGCTCATAAATGAGTTGATCTTGCGACTGATCGGTACCAACTGCGTGGTACATAAGCATAGGATTGCGGTTTTGGCCGCTCAATTCCTGTCCAGCCTCTGGCTCTGGATAACGCTGATAAAAAAAGCCGCGGCTGTCTTTAGTCCAAGTACCACCCGAAAACTTGATGTGCTTCAGGTGATCGGTAAGATCTGTGCCTGTTTCAATATCGCGGACGAAGAATTCCGTCCAGTCAGATCCGCTTCGAGAAATCGCATACTGGATGTACTTGCCATTGTCGGATACGCTCCATCCACCCATGGCCACCGTTCCGTCGTCGCTGAGTGTGTTTGGGTCGATGAGCACCCGGGCATCCTGGTCGAGTGCATCCTGCACGTAGAGCACGGATTGATTCTGGAGACCGTTGTTGTAGGTGTAGAAATATCGACCACCCGCTTTTACTGTATTGCCGTAACGTGGGTAGTTCCAAAGCTGAGTAATTCGATCTTTGATGGCGTTGCGCCCCGGCAGACTCTCGAGATACGGATACGAAACGGCATTCTGAGCCTGCACCCAAGCTTTGGTCTCATCGGAATTGTCGTCTTCGAGCCAACGGTATGGATCTGCAATCTGAGTTCCGTGATAGTCCTCGACAATAGAGTCCTTGCGCGTTTCGGGATAGTTGAGGCCGGTTGATTGCGGAGAGGTGCAAGACATAGGCAAGAGCAAGATCAAGGGCAAGAGCAAGATTTTGTTTGATTTCAGCATAGGGCGTTGGACATTGGACTTTTGACATTGGACCGCGGATCTTTAAGATCAAAAAGATCAATTGATAAGAGGAGCGCGGATCTGTTGGTTTAAGGTGATCATATGATAGTAAAAAACGCGCTTCAGTAGGATCGTTACGATTATTTGACGACTGTTCGATGCAATGGATAATATTACAACGATCATGGTTGAGTTCATAGTGCAAGTTGGATGTCGTCAAACTACCTCTACGATAAACGAAAAGTTACCATCCTGAGCTGACACATTGAAGCGCGTAGCGCTGAAATGTCGGCGAAGGACCTTTAAGTCACCCCTCTCTATAACAATAGAGAGGCCGGGGGTGAGTTATGCGTCCACGCAACTTCTTCACCGTTTTTACGAATGATGTGCTATCTTGTAAGGATGACCACTTTTATTGAAACCCCTTGAAGCACGTAGCCTTTTTTATCCGCAACATCCGCCATGTAGGAGCCGTCGCACCCAGTTCGCGATTCTTGACCGGTAGGATGGTGAAGCCCCTTCGCGAGTATATCGAAACTCCTGGATCCGGCCCCGTCAGGGTCCTCGAAGTTGGACCCGGCACAGGCGCCATCACCCAACATATACGACCATTACTGCGTCCTGGCGACCATGCCGACGTCGTGGAACTTAACCCAAAGCTTCACGAATATGTGAGTAGTCGGTATGCTCACGAATCGATCCATTTCCATAATTTGAATCTGCTCGACTTCGATATTACAGCACCGTACGACTTTATCTTCTCGGGCGTGCCATACGAAGCCCTTCCCTCAGAGGTGACCAAATTATTGTGGCGCAAGAAGCTCGAGGCTAGCCGCATTGGTACCGTCATCACGTACTTTAAGTACATCAACGTGGTCAACTTTCGCTCCAAATTTGAGCGACAGGTGGTCGACAGCTGCTGCGAAAAGATCTCCTACGAGTTCCGAAACCTTCCGCCTGCACGGTTCTTCAGGCTCAAGGTGACCGAAGAAGTGATGGGGATGGTTGAGTAGTTAGTAGTTAGTGGTTAGTGGTTAGTGGTTAGTAGTTAGTGGTTTATTTACCTTATGCTCAACAGTGAACTATCCCCAAGTAGTCCCAACTAGTCCCAACTAGCATCAAGTAGCCTCAAGTAGTCTCAAGTAGTCACAGTTACTACTAACTACTAACTACTAACCACTAACTACTCTACCACTCTTGTTCGCCAACATCGCATTTCCATCACCCGTAAGGCAGCTCTTCACCTATAAGGTGCCTGCTGACCTGCAGGACGCAGTGGCTCCTGGCATGAGGGTATGGGTTCCATTGAGGGGACGTATGGCGATCGGGATGGTGATTCAGGTGCACGACACCCAGCCCGACTTTGAGTGCAAGCCCATTGCTCGCGTGCTCGACACCGAACCTGTGCTCGACGAGCACATGATCTGGCTGGTGCGATGGATGCACCACTATTACTTCTGCAGCATAGGCGAGGCCACACAAGCAGCACTGCCGGCAGGATACAACTTCATATCGGTGAGCTACCTTCAGCCGACCCTGAAAACCGGCTTTCCTAAGAACACAAAAGGTGCCCTCATCCTCGACGAAATCCGTCAAAAGGGTCGTTATAACCTTAAAGAAGCCGAACGCCGCTGGGACGCCGAAAAGCGTTCCCTCAAAGATCTGATCCGCCAAGAATACCTCGAAATTTGGGATGACCCGGAGCTCTCTACCAACACAGGGTCGGAATTGGTATGGAGCACTACCGACAACTTTACCGCCGAGAACGTGCTTGGCATCATCGAATCGTACGCCCACAAGAAAGCCCCAGCATGGGTCAACGCGCTCAACACCCTGCTTGAATGCGAGTTCCCCATCACGCAGGCCGAAGCCGCAATCCTGGGACTAACAACGCCCCTGCTCAAACGCATCGCTAAAGAGGAGCTGATTACCTCGACAACAGAAGCCCTGCGCTTCCGTATGAACTTGAATGTCCCACTCGAGGAACCTAAAACGCTGAACAAAACGCAGCTAGAGGCTCTCGAAAGCATCGAAGAGTCCATTCGAAGTCGGCAGCACAAGACTTTCCTACTGTTCGGGGTTACTGGCAGCGGCAAGACGGAAGTGTACATCCACGCCATCCAGAACGTGCTCGATCAAGGCCGTACTGCTATCCTTCTTGTGCCTGAAATCGCCCTCACCCCGCAGACTGTACGCCGTTTCGCTGCTGTATTCGGCAACACCTTCGCCGTTCTGCACAGCCGTCTATCGGATCGCGAACGCATGCAGGCGTGGACCGACCTTCGCAACGGACACCTCAAACTGGTGATCGGTGCCCGATCAGCCGTTTTCGCGCCCGTCAAGAATTTGGGTATCGTCATCATCGACGAAGAGCACGACAGCTCCTACAAGCAGGAGGATCCCGCACCGCGCTACCATGCACGAGACGTGGCCATAATGCGTGCACATCGCGAAGGCGCCGTTGTGCTTATGGGTTCAGCTACGCCATCGATGGCCGCATATAAAGCCGCTATGGAGAACAAATTCCAGCTGCTCGAACTCCCCACCCGACCCTTCTCGAACGTGCAACCCGAGGTACGGGTCATCGATCTGCGGCAGTATCGGTCCGCCATGCGAGGTCCGCTCGCCATCCCCTTATACAATGCCATCAAAGAGCGTCTCGAACTAGGCGAACAGAGTCTGCTTCTGTACAACCGGCGCGGATTCGCCAGCTATATGCAGTGTCCGTCGTGCGGCGACATCCCCCAATGCCCGTCCTGTTCGGTGTCGCTGACCTACCACAAGCCCTTTAACCAGCTTCGCTGCCATTATTGCGGATACACCGAATTATCCAAAAAAATATGCCCCGCATGCGATGCCGGCGAGGAACTGACCATGGCAGGTTCGGGCACCCAACAGGTCGAAGATTCCATTATTGAATTATTCCCCGAGGCGAGTGTGCTACGGATGGATCAGGACACCACCCGTGGACGCTATGGTCACGAGCGACTTCTAGGCGCCTTCGCGCGCGGTGAAGCCGACATCCTAGTGGGAACCCAGCTTGTTGCCAAAGGGCTCGACTTCCCCAACCTAACCCTTGCCGGGGTCGTAAATGCCGATACTGAGCTGGCCTTTCCTTCCTACAGGTCGGGCGAGCGAATGTTCCAGTTGCTTACGCAGGTTTCTGGACGTCCTGGAAGGGCCGAGAAACCTGGTCTCGTGTATCTGCAGACTAAGCAGCCCGATCATCCCGCCCTGATCTGGGCCAGTAAGCACGACTATCGCGGCTTTGCTGCGCAGGAACTGCCTATGCGTCGGCAATTACTCTATCCACCGTATTCAAGATTGATCACAATTGTGTTTAGAGCCGTCGATCCGAACGCTGTACGTATTGCGGCAACATTTTTCGGTATGGTGGTAAAGACTCATTATGCAAATATGCCATTTTTGGGTCCGGCACCGTCGGTAATCGTCAGACTTCACGGACAGTTTCGGTGGGAGGCCCAAATCAAGGCCGAGATGCATCGATACCGTGAAACAGAGCAGATGTTGGAGGTGATTGTGGCAACCTACGAGCGCGACAAACCGAAAGAGGCCAATGCCGTGAAATATGCTATTAACGTGGATGCTGTGTAGCATAGCTCAAAGCACCTTTGTATAGGGGCAATCGAAAATTCCGTACCTTTAGCAGATGATTTCCGACCCTGTAAAGTATGGCCCATTCGATCCACGCGACATCCAAGATGCCGTTGAAGCGCTTATTTTTGCAGCATCGGAGCCATTATCGACCGCTTCCATTTTGGCAACCCTAAGGGAGGCAGATGAGCGGGTCGAACTGAACGAGAAAGACGTCGATCAGTTGGTCGATGCCATCAACCAAGAGCTTCTTGAGCAACACCGTCCATATGCCATCGAAATGGTGGCTGGAGGGTATGCATTCATGACGCGTTCGGAACATCACCGTTGGTTGCGTATCTTTCAGCATCGCAATGCGGCACGACGCCTATCGCAGTCGGCACTCGAATCGTTAGCGGTGGTGGCATACAAACAGCCCATCACCAAACCCGAGCTCGACATCATCCGCGGAGTCGATTCCGGTTATGTGATCCGCAGCCTTCTTGAGAAGGACCTCATCGAGGTGGCGGGTCGCGCAGAAACACCGGGTCGCCCGCTATATTATCGCACATCCACTACATTCCTTGAACATTTTGGTCTGAATTCCGTATCCGAACTACCCAAGCCACGGGAGATTGAAGATATTCTCAAGGACGACGACATGGCCGAACACCGACAGCTCATGCTCGAACTCAAAGCCGAATTGGAACGGCAGCAGAATACGGCCAACACATCAGATTCCTGACATCCACTATGAAATCCAAAGACCGTAACGAATCGTCCGGCGAGACGCCCAAGGACGACGCATCCAAAGAACAAAAGCGCAAGCAGCGCATACCCAAGAAGGGTTGGAATCCACCACCGTTCGACGCCTTCGCCGAGGCCGACAAGAGCCGCCCTAGAAGTGGCGCGCGTCCTGGTGGACGTCCAGCCGGCAGACCCTTCGGCGATAAGCCCGCCTTTGGCGACAGACCGAAGCGCACCTTCAACCGTGACGAGGCCGGCGGCGCGGAGCGCCCAAAGCGTACGTTCGGCGATAAACCCGCCTTTGGCGACAGACCGAAGCGCACCTTCAACCGTGACGAAGCCGGTGGCGCAGAGCGTCCAAAGCGTACGTTCGGCGATAAGCCAGCCTTTGGTGATATGCCAAAGCGCACCTTCGGCGATAAACCCGCCTTTGGCGACAGACCGAAGCGTACCTTCAACCGTGACGAAGCCGGCGGCGCGGAGCGCCCAAAGCGCACCTTCGGCGATAAGCCCGCCTTTGGCGACAGGCCAAAGCGTACGTTCGGCGATAAACCCGCCTTCGGCGACAGACCAAAGCGCAACTTCGGCGATAAGCCAGCCTTTGGCGATAGGCCAAAGCGTACCTTCAATCGCGATGACTCGCGTGGACCAGCCGACGAGCCACGCCGCAAGTTTGGTCGTGGTGGTGTCCCAACCGAGGGTGCCGACCGCCCAGCACGCCCTTTCAACCGCGACGAAGCCGGCAGTGATCGTCCGAAACGCCCGTTTAACAAGGACGGTCCTGGGTTCAGCGACAAGCCGAGACGTCCGTTCAACAACGATGGACCGCGTTCTGCCGATAGGCCACAACGTCCTGGATTCGGTGCGCCGAAGCCGGGCACGCGCAAGCCATTCGATCGTACCGAGCGGTCCGATCGACCCGAGCGACCTGCTCGCAAACCATTTGGTGCTGACCGTAATTCAAGCGACCGTCCGGCTCGCAAACCATTCGGTTCCGACCGTAACACGAGCAGCGACCGACCAGCACGTCCGTCGGCACGAGATGGCTTCAAGGGCTATGGACCCAAGGGCATCCGCAGCCGAGATGACGAACCCCCTCGAGGGGGACGATCTGAGCCTAAGGCTAAGGTCGAAGATGTTCGTCTTAACAAATACATCGCCCACAGCGGTGTATGTGCGCGTCGTGAAGCCGATTTTCTGATTGAGGCGGGCAAGGTGAAGGTGAATGGCAAAGTAGTGACCGAGCTCGGTACTAAGGTGAAAACTACCGACAAGGTGATGGTCGACAACATGGCCATCCAGTTCGAGCCTTACAAGTATGTGCTCATGCACAAGCCAAAAAACACCATCACCACAACAAGTGATGAAAAAGGACGTAAGACAGTTATGGAACTCGTCGAAAATGAGATCGGTGAGCGTTTGTATCCTGTCGGACGCCTTGACCGAAACACGACTGGTGTGCTACTGCTCACCAACGACGGCGACTTGGCCAACCGACTTATGCACCCATCATACACGGTAAGCAAGGTTTACCATGCCGAAATCAACAGGGTTTTGACCGATCCAGAGCTGGAAGAATTGAAACGCGGCGTTGAACTTGAAGATGGTCCCGCCAGAGCGTATCATGCAGTACGTGGTTCGATGGATCCCTACAGTATCGAGCTTTCGGTACACGAAGGGCGAAATCACCTCGTTCGTAGAATGGTGGAAGCTTTGGGTGCTGAGGTTGTGAAACTTAAACGCAGCCAATTTGCCGGCCTTGGTCTCGACGATCTTCGTCCAGGTCGCTGGCGTTTCCTAAAAACGAGGGAAATTAACACCCTGCGCACGAAAGTGAAGCTTCCGGAATTAAGAAAGTAAGTTCATTGCCATGAGTTTTGCCGTCAGAAAAGAAGAAGGTTCGATCCTCTCAACCGAAGGATTGCCGATTCGCTATAACCTGTACCTCCCACGACCGGCGCAGGACAATCTGCCCGTCGTGATATTTGTTCATGGTTTCATGGGCTTCAAAGACTGGGGTCCGTTCCCAGATGTATGCTATGAGCTAGCCAGCGAAGGCTTGGCTGTTATTGGCATGGATTTCAGCCTAAACGGCGTTTCGGGTGGATCGGACACCTTCGACCGACCCGACCTGTTAGAGCGCGAAACCTTCTCGCAGGACCTAAACGACATCCGCTCGATCATAGATGCTATTACAACCGGAGAGATCCGTGGTCCACAGGAAGTACTCGACCAATACCGCATCGGCATCATTGGCCACTCTCGTGGTGGACATTGTGCCATCGTTGCCGCGGCCGAGTTCACCGAAATCATCAGCATAGTAACCTGGGCGGCTATCGCCGATTATACCCAGCGCTGGGGCGAGAAACTCAAGAATGACTGGGACACCCAAGGGTACACCGAAGTAACCAACGAGCGCACCAAGCAGGTGTTCAAGGTAGATCGCGTAGTCTACGACGATCTGCGCAACAACGCTGATCAATTACTGGCCATCAACCGAGTACGCGAGCTGTACATCCCCTGCCTGTTCATCCACGGCAAAGATGATGAATCGGTTCCGTTTACCGAAGTTAATAGCTTGTTCGATAACTGCCCGAGCTCCGACAAAAAGAAGATTTTAATCGATGGCGGCACGCACACGTTCGGCGGAGTACACCCATTCACCGAAGATGAGCTGCCACCAAAGTTCCTCGAAGTTCTCCAACACACTACGACGTGGTTTCGCGATACGATGAAGTGAGCGCTCGTTGTCTCATACCACTCCTTTTCCTCTTTGCGCCGTTACAGCTCAGCGCACAGAGCTACCTATTTCGTGATGCGCGGTTCCTGCAAGTAGCACCGGCTGCGGTCGATTCGGTCTACAACCTAAAGTTTGAGGCTGGTCGCAAACTGGTCGAGCCGTGGAAAAAGTCGCAGCCCGATCACCCGCTCTGGACTTTCTGGGATGGTCTGGAACTATGGTGGAAAATTGTACCCGACCTCGAACAAACCACCTACGACCAGCAATTCTTCAACACCTTCGGTCGGGTCGATTACGCCTGCACGCGCCTGCTGTTGCGCGACAGCAAGAATCTCGACGCCCTGTTGCTTAAGGCGCTCAGTAACGGCTTCATGGCTCGGTTGCATGCCAACCGCGATAACTGGATTCGAAGCCTCCAGTACGGCAAAGCGGCCTCCGACGCCCTTGCCTTGGTCGAGTTGCACTACCCCGACATCGTCGATACCAAGTTCGGTCGCGGACTATACCTCTACTATGCCGAGGCATTGCCTCAAACGTACAGTTTCCTGAAAACCTTCAGCTGGATGTTCCCTGAAGGATCCAAAGATCGTGGCATAGCCATGCTCAAAGATGCAGCTAAGAACAGCACTTTTCTAAGAGTAGAGTCGACCTATTTTCTGGGTAACATCCTTCTCAATTACGAGAAAAAGCCTGACCAGGCACTGACCTACTACGATCAGCTGCACAACACGTACCCCAACAACGCTTTCTTCACGCGGCTGTACGCCCGGATCCATTTCAACCAGACAGACAACAGTCAGGCACTTGGAATCATGGAGGGGCTTCTGCAGACGTTGAAACCAAACACCCCTGTCCCTTTAGCGGAGGAATTGCATCTTCTCAAAGGACGACTCTTATTTCAGCAAGGACGCTACAGTGAAGCCAGAAGGTCGATCGAGAACACACGTCGTTTAGCTTCGAAAGCTGACGGTGGAAGCAATCGTAGTCAACAAGTCGTAGCCACCTATTATCTGGCCGAAATCGAGCAATATGATGGGAATCGTGATGCAGCCCGAGATCTTTACCGCACGGTCAGCCGTGCTAAGAAACCCGAATGGGCGGTTAATAACGCCCGTGAACGTCTCCGCAATCTGTAGCGAGGTCCAGTGACGTTCGAAGGTCTACCCGTCACCCTATCGCGCCGACGTGGCCAACGCAAACTACGGCTAGCCATCCGAAATCATACGATCTACGTATCGGGTCCATGGTGGGTGAGCAACAAAGATCTGCTATCGTTTTTGGAAGATCAGCGAGAGTGGGTACAAAAGTCGTTGACTAAGAAAGAGAAACGAACGCGCGAACTGATCGAGGATCCAAATGGTACCCTACCCGATTTGTTGTACTTAGGTGTTGCACATCCAGTTACGATCATTGAAGATGCTTCCATACGTGAAGGACATGTGCACATCAGCGTTGAGGATTCAAATGTGTTGATCCGCTACCCTATCTGGGATCCCGACGACATCCACCTACCCGAAAATATTGCCGAAGCCAGAAGGGTAATCAGTGAATGGTTACTCGACAAAGCCAAAAACCATCTCACGAAACGCACGCACGAAATAGCCAATCAGCATGGATTTGAGTTCGAGCGGTTGTTCATACGCAGCCAGACCACTAAATGGGGTACATGCTCCACGAAAAGGAACCTATCACTGAATCGCAAACTGATTCAGTGCCCCGAATTGGTGATCGATTACCTCATCATCCACGAACTGTGTCACCTTCGGGAGATGAACCACAGCGCCGACTATTGGAAGCTGGTAGCAGAACACTACCCTCCCTATCGCGAGGCCGAGACTTGGCTAAAACGATACGGAAATGTGGTGTTTGGTAACTATTGAGTGACCTACTCCTTTAACTTGCGCAGGTTCACTTCACGAATTACACTGCGACCACGATTGAGCTCATCTTCGATCGGATTGAGCTTGCGGTTGAATCGATCGTGTAAAGTTGGCACCAATGTGGCCTTGATCACAACCACGAGCTCCTTCTCGCGATAATCCTTCGAGTTGTAGCCGAACAAGTAGCGCAGACCAAAGAACCAAGGTGGCAGATCCTTCAAAAAAGGAATACCACGACGGATGATTAACTCTTCCGTTTCGTAGAGACCGGCAATAACGGTCGACTCACCACTAAATAGTAATACCTGCGTAGATGCTTGCTGCTTATTGATGATCGTACTTACTGGATCTGGTGCACCTGTCGAACGCTCTGCCTTAATATTGAGAAGTATAAATGTCGTATCTGAGTAGGATATTACGTTCGGTGTTACCGTCAAGATGGTACCCGTTTTGTAAAACTCGTCGGTTACGTTGCCAGCGAAGTCGCGCTGCTTAATGGAGATATCCTGACCTACTTGGATATCACCGGGTTGCCCGTCCATAACCTTGATTCGCGGCGATGATAATATCTGACCTGCGTTGTTGGCCTCGAGGGCACTGATGAGGGCTGTAATCTCCCAATCGGATGTACCCATGTCGGGTGTGATGCCAACCAAGAAATTCTCCAACGTGACTCCACCAGCATTCATATTCGTTACAGACACAACACCGTCGTATACAACTGACCAATCGACGCCTATCTCGCGAAGAACTCGGCGGTTGCCCTCAAAGAAGATGGCGGAGATTTCCACCTCGCGGGTATCGAGATCAGGGATAAACTCTGCCGTCATATTTGTTTGTCGACGGAGATTTACGGGCTCAACACGGGCTAACTGCGATGCTCGCGTAGTATCTACCCGTGGTGAATCGATGGGGCGAAGCACGACCTCGATCGACTGTGCATACTCCATGATGGACAAATTATGCGCATTGGCTATATAATCGAGTGCTTGTCTCCAATGCATGTAAGGTATACTGAACCCAATAGTACCGGTACGATTGGTGCGATCGACGAGTGGCTTCTCGGCAAACCTGCGCGAGAATCCCCCCAATATCTGGAGAGCCTGCGGGAATGTGGTTTCGCTCGAAAGCGTCACCATTTCGTCCGGATTTGTGTACTCGCGAACTGGTGGATTCACCTGCGCGTGCACCGGTGTTACAACCGCAAGCACTCCCGACAGCGCTAGGGTGACACACATTCCTAAAATCGTTTTAAGCATCCTGTTCATATGCATGTTCCTTTTAATTTTCGCTGATCTGGAGTGTCACTGATTCGGTTGATCCGCCCCTGTTGAGACGGAATGTCGCCGTTTTCCTCGCCAGGCTAATCTCTTCGAGCGTGCCTAAATACACGCGACCGCCAATTGGAATGTAGACAATTTGTCGCTGCTGGTCTTCGAGGTATACCCCGCTACGAACCAGACCCACCAGTGTGCTACGATAGACATCGGGCAGCCCTTCCCTGTTCGGTGGCGGTGCATTTGATGGCTGTTGAGAAGTGTTTTCGGTCACAATTGGTTCAGGAGAGCTACCACCACTTGGCTCAAACTTGACCAAGGGATTGAACGGATTGTGTATGGCTCGCAGTGTTTCGAAATTGATCAACAGTGCAGGGTTGATAATGCTCGTGGCCCTAGTAAAGTAGAAATTAACCGTCGACTCGAAAAGAATGAACTCAGTACCCGCATTATCGGCGTGCGATGAAATTCTCATCTCAGTGATCTTGGTCATGGGCTTACTCTGCTCGAGTACGCTCATGAAGTTGAAAAAGGCATCATACGAACCACCTCCCGAAAGCTTCACGCGGATGATGCCATACTGGTCTTGCAAAACCGAATCGATGAGCGTGAAGTTCATCGACGTCTGAGCCGAACCTTGATTGATCGTTCGCAGATAATCGAACATCACTGCAACATTGTTGTTCGAAAAGAACTGCTTAGTGTGATTTTCGTATTGGAAACGAGCTGTGCGGAGTTGCTCTTCGACCGTCATATACTGTGCTGTTTTATCAGTATATACCAGCAAATCGGCCCTTTTTTGCTCAATGTCGGCTTTCTGCTGAATGATGGGATCTTCGTAGAAGAATCGAATAAAAGCCCATCCACCGGCGAAAAGTACAATAATGGTTGCTAAAAGTATGAGCGTATTTCGAACGGCGTACGACATGGTTACTCTCCCGGAATATTAATTGCGGTTGAGTCGACAGGCACTCCCAATGTGTCGGCGGCGGTTGCCGGATCCCGATAAACCGGTCTCGGCGGATTGAATATGGATTCGTCAGCCACAATCTTGGTGACTAATAGGGTAAAATCGAACACCGTTGGTCGGCCATCACGCTCTTGAACGGAGAGGATAACCGCATTCTCAAAGCTCTCACTGATCATTGGAATTCTGTCTCGCGATAGGCTCGATCCCTGAATGAGGATGCCACCCGTCGGCTGAGACGCCAACGATCGAATCCAGATGCTCCTAATTTCTTGGGTGGACTTGTTCACCATAGTAAGTGTGGTCGACCATTTCTGGGTTTCTGCACTTAAATCGTCGAGTAGACCCAGTCGAGCACTATAATCGTTGAAATCGGTTATGAACTGGTCAACTGTGTCAGCAATTGGTTTGGTTTCAGCAATCTGAGTATCCAGGAAATCAATCGTTTGCTGGTTAGCATCGTATTCCGTGCTGATGTTCTGAAAACGGTAGTTGAATACGAGTGGAAACAGGGCGATGATAGCAAGCAGCACATAACCATGCCACCCTAATTTGAACACCTGCTGACGCAATAGTACACGTTCGGGCACAAAACTCAAGCCAGGGAAATCTGACTCACTACCTGCACCAGCCGCCCATGCAACACCAATGGCTCGAAGATGGTCTTGCAATTCGCCGATTTCGATCGTCTCGTCGATCTCGAAAATGTCGGGATTGAACTGGAAGGCCTCCACATCGATGTCGATAAACTGCTCGCGCAGATAATTTCCCATCTGCTCATCGGGCGTGTCGGAGGTGATGATCACCTGGTCGAGCGTCGGAATCTTGCCACGGTCAATTTCGAAGAGGATCTTGCTGAAAACCGTACGCACGAACTTCGGGTTGTTCCTACCCTCATTGATGACAGGAAGTATCGTATGTACCCGCTTACCTTGTAGGAAGAGTACGGCGGTTCTACTGTCTTCGGCATGGATAATACACGTGTACTGCTGATCTTGAAGCTTGTAATTGGCTCGGGTCAAACCAACAAGAACGGCCTCATCAGGGATGATCTCGCGAACATTCACCTTGCCCATGTAGATAGGTAAGGCCGAATCGAGAATATCGAGCGACTCTATACTTGATCCAATCGACGCCACAAATAGTGTGCCGTCATCACGCACATAATACCTAACCTGAGCGTCGGAGACCATTTGCCCGTAATAGGCAGATACCCTCTCTTTGAGCTCTTTATGAGTCTTCTTCTTGCCCAGTTTCTTGTGGTTCATATCGCTAACCACCTGGAAGTATGATTCGCCGATCGGGATGTTGAGCGCAATATTGACCGATTTCGAATCTTCGCCGTTCAGTATTTCAGCCATCTGAGAAGCATTCGACTCGATGTCGATTCCCTCAATGGCAATGTCTTTGCTCATGTCGAAATCGCCATCGATCGATGGTATTGAAGGCTTCGGTGGTGCCGACCCCATGTCGTCGTCAAGATCTAACAGCAATGACGAGGGCTCAATGGGTTGGTCACTCACTAACGGTTGATTAATGGTACTAGCTCCACCTTTACGCACAGGAGTGACGAGCGTTACGGTATTCAGGCGCATGACTTTCATCTTGCCCTTGTTGAATGTCACCGTCGCTACGCGAAGCTTGTCATCCTCAAGAGAAACACCAGTAGTAAGTTTGGATTTTAGCTCAAACATCAGTTTGCGTTATGTGACCAAATCCTTGAATCGTTTCTTATTGTTAGCGTAATTATACGCCTCCTCCATCGAAATTACACCTTCTTTGTATAATCTTTTCAAATCCTGCTCCAAGGTGTGCATGCCGAACCCACTGCCTTCCATAATCATCTGGTAAATCTCACCCGTGTTGTTGTTGCGGATGGCGGCTTTTACCGACGATGTTGTGAGCAGAACTTCCTTCGCCAAGGCTCGTTTCCCATCAACGGTCGGAACCAATTTCTGCGA
>CAZVRJ010000043.1:0-21074 GCA_964629885.1 uncultured Chitinophagales bacterium
TCTATATAAAACGTGGCCTGTCATCCAGTAGGACCTACCCCGAAGGGGTCTTATCATTATATAAAACGTGGCCTGTCATCCAGTAGGACATACCCCGTAGGGGTCTTTTCATTATATAAAACGTGGCCTGTCATCCAGTAGGACCTACCCCGAAGGGGTCTTATCTCTATATAAAACGTGGCCTGTCATCCAGTAGGACCTACCCCGAAGGGGTCTTTTCATTACATAAAACGACGCCTGTCATCCCGGAGGGACCTTCTTTCATTTTACTTTTTTTAGTATACTAAACCATACGTGGTTAGTCTTACGATCGGGCTTGCGGGTCAAGTGCAGACATGGCAGCCTCTTAACTATGGCTTCAATTATTTACTGATATGAAAATCGCGATACTGTCAACCAGCAAAGGCAGCACCTTGCCGAAGGCATTATATGCCGCAATCACCTTATTTATGGCCGTTTTGTCGGCCCCATTTTACGCATCGGGTCAAAATGGTCCACAGCAGTGTGTGCCGGCAGCGCTCAATATCTATGCGTCGCAAAGCTCCGTTGCCGTCGGCGAGGAATTCGATCTGTTTGTGAGCATCACCAACACATCCCCCTCTACGATTCACAACTTTGCCATATCGATCGGGTATTTCGATGATTCTATCAACCCACAAGAGCTGCCAACTACAAGCATGCTACAGAATTTCCAAGTGGTTGACACCCACCATCCAACGGGCAGAGTATATACCAATTTCTCTTATATCAGCGAAGTGGAAACAAGCATTAACTCCTTGGACTGGTTTGCTAATGAACCCCTTTTCTATGAGTGGCTCCATCCAGGAGAAACTGCTACGCTCAGACTGAGGCTACGAGCCATCGGTGTTCCAGGCGTCCTCCAAATACCGATACAGCTCCAGTTGAACAACCAATTTGAGCTGGGTTGCGACTACTCTGCATCGACTTCCGTCACCATCACAGAAGGTAGCCTCCCCGGACCATTTCTCATTCAAAAGACCTTGATGGGCAACGATCTCTACGATTGCGTCCGAATGGGTGATGAACTGATCGCCCTATGGCAGATCACCAACACCAGCGAACAGGGACGCTGGATCCGTTTCCGCGACGTAGTACCCGGTTATGTATTCGATGGCATGTACCAACAGATTCCACGTTCAGTCTTTTTGGCTTCGCTTTCTGGCATCTCTAGCGAATCTGATGTACTCAATATCACAGCAAATGGCGAATTTGCCATCCTTCAATCGAATGCGATCTATCTGCCGGCCAATACCAGCTTGTTGTACTTCAATTACTTCGACATTAGTGGATATGCCGCGCCAAGCAGTCTGACAAGTACGGTTTATGTATGGGAGACAGATTATTTGGGTGCTCCAGTGATGCCGCCCGTCGATGCCTATAGCTTCACCAACACACCGATACCTGTCTGCTCGCCTATCCTCACAAAGACCGCCGTGGGCGATTATTGCACCGTGCGCGAGGGCACAGAGCTGACCTACCAGGTCGATATTGACCGGATCATCCTCGGAAGCGTGTATGCTTATTCCATAATGGAAGACCTTCATCCGGCTGGCACAAGCTACTTGCCGACGGGCGACCCGAACTTTGCGGGACCATTGTACGAGTATTACGTTGCTCAGCAACGCACGCTTTGGTCGTTCGAAACCTTTCAGAATGCCAATCAGGTACCTCTGGAATATGATGGCGACAATCCCCTGTTTATGGATAAAATGAAACTCGTGTACCGCCTCGATGCGGATGAGGATCCATCCGGATCGGTGGTTAACCGGTTCAACATACGGAGTGGGAGTACCAATAGGACTGGATCCGGAGATCCCAACAAAATTACGGCTGATGAACCGCTGCAACGTAAGCCGGGCGATAATCTGCGTCCATTCGATGGTGCGGCCAAGCTCGCCAACGGCAATTCTTTCGACCAGATCCTATTTAGGTATGACGAGGCACTGAACGTTGCCTCGTCGGAGCACGAGATGCAGAGCGTGTGCTATTTCATCGAGGGCTTCAAATTCAATGACCTGAACGGCAACGGCGTGCGCGACTTGGGCGAGCCGGGCGTTCAGAGCTGGATGATCGTGGCCCAGTCGAGCGAGGGCACCTTCACGGCGGTGACCGACGAGAATGGCTACTACCGCATGGAGGGCCTGCCGCAGGCGGTATGGCAGGTGCGCGAGAATTATCAATTGGGATGGATCCAGTCAGCGCCAGGCGGCGAGGGATTCTATAACGTACAGTTGGGCAGCCAGGTGCGCAGCGCCCGCTTGGATTTCGGGAATTGGAAGCCATCGAGCATATCGGGCACCAAGTACACCGACACCGACGGATCGGGCCGTCGCGATTCGGGTGAGCCTGCCGTTGAGGGCGTTCGCATCGAGCTTCGCGACCTCACGGGAGCCGTGGTGCAGCACACGCACACCGATGCCGACGGATACTACGAATTTACGGGCGTCGCACCGGGTCACTATGCCGTGTTCGAAGATGGCAACACCTCGACGCGTCAGAGCCAGCCGGGTCCACAGGAAGGCGGCTTCCATTACGTGGTGACCAAGAGTGGCGGCAACTATCCAGACAGAGATTTTGGCAACTACACGCCGGTCGACATCGCCGGCAAGGTGATCGAGGTGCAGGGCAAGCTGGCCGAGCACGACCCGACGCTGCGCGATGCGCGCCAACTGATGGTGCAGCTGCTGCGTATGGGTCCGAACGCCTCCGACGAGCCAAGTAAGGTTGCGAGCGAAGCCATCGTGCTCGAGATTGACGAGTACGGTTCCTTCGGCATCGACAATTTACAGCCTGGCGATTGGCAGGTGAGTGTTTTACTAGCCGAGTACTGGAACGCGGCGAGCGTGAATCCGGTGGATGTGTTCGTCCCTTCGGGCGGATCGGCATCGGTGGGATTTGAGGTTGTCTTCGACCGTCTTGCGGCGCCTGAGGTCACGACCTCGAGCATCACCGGCAGCGTGTTCCGCAACACGACGGCCGATCATTTGTATAACAAGGCGACCGATGTGATGGTGACCGGACAGTCGGTGCGTCTGCTCGGCGCGAGCGATCGCGGCGCGGTGGTGGAGAGAACCGTCACGACAGGCAACGACGGCAGCTTCCGCTTCGAGGATCTCCCCGCCGGCGAGTACGTGGTGAGCCTGAGTAGCGTGGCCGATACCCTGCGTCAGGGCTGGCCATGGGCCCATGGTCACCGGGTGATATTGGGCGAGGATGAGCACGTGGGTGCCACCTTCGCCGCGCAGGAGTCATCGAACCCACCTATGATTGTCGACGCTGACCTGCCGTGGAAGTTCGACGCAGCCGCGGCCTACGCCAACTTGGCCACCCGCATCGACGACAACGGCGACGGACGCGCCGACCGCCGCAACTTCTTTTCGGGTCCAGCCGTGCTCGCACGCACGAGCGTACGCGGGGTATCGCCGATGGCCATATCTCACACAGCCCTGCAGATGGCCGGCACCGACAGCCTGGGACGAACCATCCTCGCGAACAGTCCGGCAGGGGGTAGCGTGGCGACCATCAGTTCCGGCGCACCCGCAGATGGACACTGGCGCCAGGGCCTAGACCTCGTGTTCGACCTCGAGGGCACGGCCTGGTATGGTCCGACGGCTACCAATGCGTCGAACGTGCCGGCTTTGGTGGTGCATACCGATGTATCGCAGTGGCTGAGTCTGTACAAAGCGGCCGAGTTCGTGGCTGCGGCCGGCAACGCGCCGGTGATCCGCGATCCGATGGGCACTGCGGTTGCCACGGTGCTAAGCGCCTCCTACGTGCTCACGCCGGGGGTTGACTTTGGACTGACGCCGACCCGTTTCGACGCCGATGATAATGGCGACGACGACGGTGGCACAGGCAGCGGCGGTGGCAGCATCGGCACCAACGATGGCGACGACCGTGCGGATGTACCGAGGGACTTCGCCCTGGGCTCCGCCTACCCCAACCCGTTCAACCCGAGCACCGTGGTTCCCTTTGAGTTGGCAGCTGCCGGACAAGTCCACCTCGCCGTCTACGACGTGACCGGACGCCAGGTGGCCGTGCTCGTCAACACCACGTTGGGCGCCGGACGCCACTCCGTTGCCTGGGACGCGGCCGGTCTGCCGAGTGGTGTGTACATGGTGCGACTGACAGCGGGAGGGAAAGTGATGACGGGGAAAGCCACGCTACTGAAGTAGCGAATCATTAGCAATCATTAGCAATGACTATCAGTGACTATCAATAACAGTCATTAACAGTCATTTGCAATGACTAACAATTAATATCAGTGACGATCAATGAGGGCGGCGCCGAGTTTCGGGGTCGCCCTTTTTTATGCCGAGCGCAGTGAGGCATCTTTTCGCTATGCTTAACATCCGCGTGGCCGTCTACGCCATAGGTGAATGGGATGTTGATTATATTGACGGACAACAAGTGATGAAATTGCTATGACATTGGACATTGGACATTGGACATTGGGCATTGGACATTTAACATCGATCGTGCAACTATGCTGAAAGCATCTTACTCTCTACATAAAGCAATGTCATCCCGACGAAGTCGGGACCTACCCCGTAGGGGTCTACTCGCGTCTCGCATCTTGCCCCTGCTCCTGCTCTTGCTCTTGCTCTTGCCCACCGCCGCCACCGCCCAGCGGTATTTCGGGGTGAACTCATACGGCGTGAACATCGGCAAATACAAACCATCTATGGATGCCTGGAAGGGCACGGAGTGGGATTTTGGTCCGGCAACGATGATCGGAATCGACATGGATCTCGACATGGCACGGAGAGTACGCCTGCGTATCGGCGCTGCGGGTGGATCGACGGCGGCAACGGTGCTGCGCGACCCCGGCGTTGGCATCGAGGAACTACGCTATCGCTTCCTGCCCATTGGCGCAACGGTGATCGTGCACACTGGGGTGGAGCGTTTCGAGGTGTATGCCGGTACTGGACTCGACCTCATGAGCATCAAGACCACCTACGAAAGCCCCATCGACCGATCTGAGATATCGGGATCCGCCTTCCTGCCGCATGTGCTGGCGGGCATCAAAATCCCGATCGTGGAGCGGATGGCGTTGAGTGTGCAAATCAAACATGTACTCGGCACCTACGACCAGCAGTTCCAACTCGAGGGCGAGAATAACGTACGCGTCACCCAACCGATCGAAATGCAAGGCGTGCATTGGAGCGTTGGGGTGAGGGTGAAAATTGACTAATGCCACCTCCCCCGTCCCCGGAGTTTATCACGACTTTTGGGAGGGACCTAAAGCAGCAGAGGGGTGACTTCGATGGAAATATCATCTACGTTGTCACCCCTCCACTGCGAAGCGGTGGAGGGTACGGGGGTGGTGGCATTAGCTGGGCAGGTGGCATAAACGTAATTCGATTACACACATCATTATGTACAAAATCGGCCAAACGGCAAGCTTAAAAAAGATCTTCACCGAAGCAGATGTCCTCGCGTTTTCGCAGCTGAGCATGGACACCAATCCTGTGCATCTCGACGAGGAGTACGCTAAAACCACCATCTTTGGGCAGCAGATAGTGCATGGATTCCTGTACTCTTCGCTTATCAGCGCCGTGATCGCAACCAAGCTGCCCGGACCCGGATCGGTTTACATGAGTCAAAGTCTCCGGTTCACCAAGCCGGTGTTTTTCGGCGATGAGGTCGAGGCCATCGTCACGGTGATGGGGTTCGACGAGGAAAAAGGCAACCTCCAGCTCGAGACGGTGTGCATCAAAAACGGCAGCATCCAGGTTGTTACTGGCGAGGCGTTGATTAGGATTTTGAAGTAGGGATAAGGGACTAGAGATTAGGGATTAGTGAACAGTGAACAGTGAAAAGTGAGCGATGGGCAGTGAAAAGTAGGGCAATGGAACATTGGGCATTGGGCATTGTAAAACAAGTATGAGCCAATGAATTTGCGTGCTCACGATGGACAACCGTCCGTACTACACCCTTAAAAATTGTGACTTACGTTGGCGAAGCCGTGACGGTCATCGAGCCTGGACGCGCCGACAGGCACTACTGGGGCGACATCTGGCGCTACCGCGAGCTGTTCTTGGTGTTAGCCTGGCGCGACGTGGCGGTGCGCTACAAGCAGACGGTGATCGGACTGGCATGGGCACTCATCCAGCCTCTGGCTACCATGGTGGTGTTCACGGTGATCTTCGGCAGCGTGGCCCAGCTGCCCACAGAGGGCGCCGCACCCTATGCCCTGATGGTCTACGCCGGTCTGCTGCCTTGGCAACTGTTCGCCACCTCGCTCACGGGTGCCTCGGGAAGCCTCATCGGCAATGCCAATCTTATCAGCAAGGTGTACTTTCCTCGCCTGATTGTCCCTGCGGCCGCCATCGTGGTCGCATTCGTCGATTTTCTAGTCAGCTTTGTGATCCTCGTCGCCCTCATGGTCTGGTTTCAGTTCCTGCCAAGCTGGCAACTCGTGACGCTTCCCCTATTCGTGGCGATGGCTTTCCTTGCGAGTCTGGGTCCCGGTCTGTGGATCACCGCCCTCAACGTGAAGTACCGCGACTTCCGCTACATCATCCCCTTCATCGTCCAATTCGGCCTGTATATCTCGCCAGTGGGGTTCAGCTCCGCCGTGGTGCCCGACCAATAGAGGCTGCTGTACGCAATCAACCCGGTGGTGGGGGTGATCGACGGCTTTCGGTGGGCCATTCTGGGTGGCGAGTCGGCGATTTACTGGCCCGGGTTCATCCTCAGCTGGATGGTGATCCTCTTCTTCCTTTGGCTTGGCGTGCGGCAGTTTCGGAAGATGGAGAAAAGTTTTGCCGATCTGATATAAGCGGCTCCGCACGTCGATCCGCTTAAATGGACATAAAAAATGATTAAAAAGCTACTCTACGACAATGTTTACAGCCGGCTGTCGAAGCCGCACAAGCGAACGGTGAAGAACCTTATCCACGATATCCAGGCTACGTTGGCGGGAGAGAACCTGAACCGTTTGGGTGCTATCTATGGCGCCGACAAGATTGGTCCACATAGCTACACGCCTCACTACGCCTCGCACCTGAAGAAATTCCGGTTCAAAAAGATAAACCTCCTTGAAATTGGGGTCGGGGGATACGGAAATCCACAAGATGGAGGTCAATCGCTGCGAATGTGGAAGAAATACTTCCCATTTGGACACATATTTAGTATTGATATCTACGATAAATCGGCCCTTCAGGAAAAGAGGATAACCATCTTCAAAGGCAGCCAAGTTGACAAAGCGTTTTTAAACGTAGTATGCGATCAAATCGGCGAAATTGACGTCATAATCGATGACGGCAGCCATATTAACGAGCACGTTATTGAGACCTTCAAGATGCTGTTTCCAAGATTAAAGGATGGTGGCATATATATCGTCGAGGATATGCAAACCTCCTATTGGGAGGACTTTGGCGGCGACAGTGTGAATCTGAAAAATCCCAAGACGATGATGAACTTCTTTAAGGATATGGTTGATTCGCTTAATAACGAGGAATTTGTGCTCGACGGATACGAAAAGAGCTATTACGACAAAAAAGTGATATCGATACATTTCTATCACAACATGGTTTTCATTTATAAAGGCAACAACGACGAAAAATCGAACGTCGTGGTCGGCAACAGGAAATAAATGGACGTGAGCGACACCGTTATCAACATTGAAAGTCTGAGCAAGTCGTACATGGTTGGCCACATCAAAGCGCCGACCGAGCGCTACATAGCGCTGCGCGATGTGATGGCCCGCAATGCAAAGAGCCTGCTGCGCAAAACCAAAGATATGCTTCAGGGCAAGCCGATTATTCAGGGCGACGAAGTTGAGGAATTTTGGGCGCTCAAAGATGTATCGTTCGAAGTGAAGCAGGGCGACCGTGTCGGGATTATTGGTCGCAACGGAGCGGGGAAGAGTACCCTGCTCAAGATTTTGAGTCGCATTACGGAGCCAACCATAGGACGCATCACGATCAAGGGTCGGGTGGCGAGCCTGCTCGAGGTTGGGACGGGGTTTCATCCGGAGTTGACGGGACGGGAGAACATCTTCTTGAATGGCGCCATTTTGGGGATGAGTCGAAAGGAGATTCAGCGCAAGTACAACGAGATCGTAGAGTTCGCCGAGGTCGAGAAGTTTCTCGACACCCCGGTAAAGCGCTACTCATCGGGTATGTACGTGCGTCTCGCATTTGCCGTAGCCGCCCATTTGGAGCCTGAAATCTTAGTGGTAGACGAGGTGTTGGCGGTAGGCGATGCACAATTTCAGAAGAAGTGCCTGGGCAAGATGGCGGAAGTCTCGAAAGAAGGCCGTACGGTGCTGTTTGTGAGTCATAATATGCAAGCAATCCAAAATCTGTGTAGCACTTGCGTCCTATTCGATCAAGGTCGTTTACAAGAAATTGGATTACCGGAAAAAGTGATATCGCATTACATAGGTGCCGATGGGTTTGACAGCACCACGAAGTGGCAGGACGAATTTGGAATAGGCGACGAAGACGCCGCTCTCAAGAGTATTTCTGTTAGCTCAACCGCAGAGGGCGTTTTAGGCCAGACCTTCCCGACCAATGCCGATATCGTCGTTGAAATGGAGATTCATCTTAGTCGTCCCCTCTCTGGCCTATGCGTCGGTTTCGATTTGACGGACAAGAATCATTCTATGGTATTAAGGTCGTACAACACGGATCCATCCACAAACGACATGCCCGTGCTACTGCCGGGACGGAATAGGCTACAATGCATTATTCCCCGTGGATTGCTAAACGCTGGCACCTATCAAATTGCGCCCAGGCTATCGATACACAACCAAAAATGGATTGTGAGCAGTGAACCACTCATTGGTTTCACCACTATGTTGAACCATGGACAATCGCCCTACTGGAATGGGTTGAATGAGAATTCCAGGCCGGGATCGTTCGCACCGATATTTAATTGGATCAATGTAACTGGAGATGTCCCATGAAACGTATCAAACACGCTATTAATCAAGTATTGGGGCATTTTGGATATGTGATCAATGCTCGAAAGAGATTAGATCCTGTTAGAAACAGGCTATTCGAAGAAATTATATCTAATGGCATTACGATTGTCTTTGATGTAGGTGCTAATATCGGGCAGTTTGCCTTAGAACTGCGCAGACAAGGATTTAAGGGTAAAATCA
This sequence comes from uncultured Chitinophagales bacterium, assembly GCA_964629885.1. Classification (GTDB taxonomy): domain Bacteria; phylum Bacteroidota; class Rhodothermia; order Balneolales; family CAYWCV01; genus CAYWCV01. Next base: position 9,137 of record CAZVRJ010000043.1, read on the forward strand.
TATCGATCGAACCGGTTAAGGCAGCCTTTGAGCAGCTCCGACTTGCGGCACGAAAAGACATGGGTTGGTATGCGTTGAACATAGCGCTAGGCGCAGAACGCATGAGTAGTGAGATCAACATTTCGAAGAACACCTGGAGCAGTTCAATTCGTCCACTTGAGGAGCGTATCATCGACATTGAGCCATCGGTCGAATACGTTGCCACAGAAAGTATCCAGATGGATACATTCGACAACATCGTCGGCGATTATGTCGGCGAGAAGGATCGAATATTTTTGAAGCTGGATGTTCAAGGCTTTGAGAACGAAGTGTTGCATGGCGCGCGGAAATCCATTCATCTCATTGAGGGAATACTATCTGAGGCGTCTCTTTCGAGTAACTATAAGGGGGAGTGGCTTCTGCAGGACTTAACCGAATACCTTTCGGCGAAGGGGTTTACTCTTTTTGATCTGAGAGATGTTTTCCGCAACGCCGAATCTGGACAACTCCTACAGATGGATGCGTTGTTTTGGCGCTCGGGGGAACTTGAAGCGAGTCAGTAGCATCATGGGCATCACACTTGCAACCATTAATCTGAACAACGCTGAGGGATTGAGGCAAACGGTAGAGTCTTTTCGTCCGCTGCGACATCACCCCGATGTGAAGTTCGTGTTTCAAGATGGGGGATCGACCGATGGCAGTCTCGAAATCGCGGCAAGTTTTTATAAACCCGACGAAATGGTGAGCGAACCCGATGGGGGCATTTATGATGCTATGAACAGAACGGTTCATAGAGCAGAGACCGACTACATAATTTGGATCAACTCGGGAGATCGTGCCGTAATCGAAAACTGGAAAGCTATAATTGACGAAGTGTCTACATCGGGTGTGGACCTTTACATCTTCGGAATACACCTGTGCGACAGTAAGGGATCGTATATCAATTCGATGTTACCAACCCCGAACGATTTGGCGAAAGGGGTGGCACATCCAGGCACCTTTTTTTCAAAAAGTTCCATACTGGCTGCAGGTTGCTATAATGAGAAATACAAAATTGCCGGAGATTTAGATTTAGTGCTACGTATTGCCCGAAGTGGTGCCAAAATAAAAACGTCGAATCGTATTGTATCCATATTTCAAATGGGTGGAGTATCGAGTAGTGACAACTATTGGCTTGAAACATGGCGCGCGCATTACGAAAACAACACCATTGAAGGGGTAACGTATTATTTGAATAGACTAAAGTTCTATCTCAATAAATGCAAAGTCATTAGAAGCTTCAGGCTGAAAGTATTATCGGTGGTTGGACCTGAAAGAATCATATCGTTGTACAGCATAGGAGCAGTCAAAGTTGACTGACAGCAAATGAAGATTCTGCTTACAACTTCGGCAAGGTACGACACGTCGTACGGAGGCGGCCAAGTTTACCTCAATAACATCGTGGCTAGTCTTCAGCATACGGGAGTTGAAGTTGCCGTTGTATCACTTGTGGTTTCCGAGAACAGTAAGACGGCACAATTTCATCAGAAACGAGTTGGTAAGCTTTCCATTTGGGAGATTGAGCTTCCATCCTATTTACGAGGAGTGGGCGAACCCTTGCAGCTGACTGAGATATCTTGTGACTCGCTTGAGGCTGCTATCGACCAAATTAAGCCAGACCTGATTCATGCCCATGGCTGGGAGTCGACCACCGTTAAGGTGGCGCATGATTTAGGTATCCCTTGTGTTATAACTGCCCATCATGGTGGAATCGTCTGTCCGAACGGATTCTTGATGAACAACAGCGAACAGTTGTGCCAGTTGCCTGTTTCTGAGAGAAACTGTCTGAATTGCGCGCTTCATTTCGTGCCTGGGGGCAACTTTTGGGCTCCTCTCGTAGGTAAAAGTCCACAAAACGTACGCGAAAATGTGACGAAGATCCTCCGTGGAAAGCCCAACATCCCATTTGTGTCTTCGGCTTGGTTTGTGCCCCAGGACATCGAGCAAAAGGTGGAACAGATCGACGTGATGCGCTCGTATGCCGACTGTGTCATAGCTCCGTCGAGATCTATCGCTGAGGCCTTATTGCGAAACGGTTTCACGGATAAGCAAGTAGTGATCATACCTCATGGTGTTGAGCCATTTCAGAACCAACCCATTCTCGCAGGGTACCCCGCTCGTCCACTCCGATTGGGGTATGTAGGACGCATCAACTACATCAAAGGTGTGCATCTCATTCTCAAGGAGTTAAAACTGCTTCCTAATCCACAAAGAGTTGAATTACTAGTATATGGCGAGGCTGTAAGCAACAGCGAAAGAAGATATCTCAAAGGTTTGCTCAAAGACTCGGTAGGCTTGAATGTTACGTGGTATGGTAAAGTATCTCACGACGAAATCGCCGATGCGTACTATCAAATGGATATTCTCCTGCTTACATCTATCTGCACCGAAATTTATGGACTCACGGTTGCAGAAGCGTTAAACGTTGGGCGACCGGTAATTGCATCGCGTTGTGGGGGTCCGGAGGATATCATCACAGATGGCCAAAACGGGTTCCTTATTCCGACAAACGATGCACAGGCCTTGGCCGATACCATCAAACGGTTCATCGACGAACCCCATCTCCTGTATACGATGGCTGAGCATGCAAAACCAACCGTTTCGTTGCAAAGCCATATTGATGACCTGATGCAAATATATAAATCACTGTATTCCGATAAAGAAGCATGTCTATCGCTGTAAGCATCATTATCGTTTCTTATAACACAAGCGATTACACGTTAAAATGCATCGAGTCGATACGAGCAGCAAAAATTAGCTACGCCTACGAAATAATCGTAGTAGACAATGCATCGAAAGATGACACTGTCGAGATGATAAAGCAAAACTACCCAGACACTGTTCTGATAGAAAATAAAAAAAACCATTTTTTTGCCGTAGCGAACAACCAAGGTGCGGGTATTGCCAAGGGTAAATACCTGCTCTTGCTGAATAGCGACACCGTTGTGATTCCGAATCAGATGGAGAAGCTCGTCGACTTTTTAGACGGTGCATCCGAGAACACAGTCTGTGTCGGACCAAGAGTACTGCATTCAGACATGAGTCTGCAGAGTGAAGGCTACGCATTGCCATCGGTATGGGAGCGCGCCGTATTGGCGTTCAAGCTCCATAAACTGCTGCCAGCACGAATCTCGAAGAAAATTGTGCCCGCTGGCACTCCAGGGTTGTATGCATGTGACCATGAAGTAGGGTGGATTTCGGGCAGCTGCATGCTGATTCGAAGAGATAGATACGTGCAAATGGGTGGTTTGAACGAAGAGTTGGAGTTTTATGGGGAAGAACCTGAATTCGGGTGGCGATTAAGGGTTTTGGGATACAAAACGTATTTGGTTTACGACGCAACGGTTATCCATCATGGCGGGAAATCGACGACTACAAAAGTGCGCCGAAGCGACCGTTCCGTTAATCTGAGACGCTACTCAAAGCTGCAATATTTTACAGTAGGCTATCTGAAATCGATTGCCATGTCGACGGTTGTGTGGTTGTCAATACTTGCAAAGTTGACCGTTGTTTATGACTCCAAGAAGAGAAGTCGTCTGCGCCGGAGTTTGAAGCATGAGCAGGGTGTTGTAAGGTACTTATGGGCTAAGTATCGCACATCGAAAGAAAATTCGGCTCTTTACTACTGAATTGAATAAACGCTTACTCATTGACGTGAACTCGGTTGTGCCATTTTTTGTACAGGGGAGAAGCTCGGGTATTGGCCGTACGACACGTGAGCTTGTGATGGCATTGGATGCTATCGACGACATCCCCTTCGACATTCATCTGTATGCTCAAAACATGCGAGGTATTGGAGCAGTATCTCTGAAAACTAGGTTTCGGGCACACCAGCTATACCTCCCCAACCGACTCTGGATGAACCGGGTCATAGAGCACGTGCCTGTGAGGGAGATTTTATACCGGTACGATCTGATTCATTGTCCGTCGAACTACGGCGAGTACTACGATACCAGCAGGGTGCTCCTCACCATACACGATGCCCTCTTCTTCGCATATCCCGATTCGTTTTTAGGTCACGATGAGGCTCGCGTTCTTTACCCTCCCTTGGCTAAATCGTGCAGGTCGATTATTACATGCTCCGACTCATCAAAAAGCGACATCGTCCACTACATGGGTGTCGAGCCCGAAAAAGTAACGGTTGCCTACTGGGGGGTCGATCACTCGACGTTCTATAATGAAGAGCCGGACGAGTCTAAAGTGGCATTAAACTATTTGGGGCTACATCAACCCTACTACCTCATGGTATCGTGCGATGTTGGCCGTAAGAATACAGAAGCCCTGATGCATGCGTTTCGTCGGTACAGGTCAACACCAGGAGCCGATCATCAATTGGTTTTGGTGTGGTGGAATCCACCAACCAACCTGTTGTCGGAATTTCGTAAGGAAATGGAGGATTCACAGATTGTCTTCCTATCCAATATGAGCGACGACCAGCTTCGCTCGCTGTACAACGGTGCGACGGCATCCTTCTTCCCGAGCCGATACGAAGGTTTTGGGCTGCCGGTGCTCGAGTCGATGGCATGCGGCACACCCGTCGTGACATGCAGGAACAGCTCTTTAGCAGAGGTGGGCGGCGAGGCAGCCTTGTACACCAGCCCGGACGGTATCGATGAAATGGCCTCGTACATGCACGAATTTGAGTCGGAAACCATCGACCGCGAAGCGATATCCGTACGGGGTTTACGGCAAGCTGCTACGTTCAGGTGGGAGCGAACAGCCCGGAAGTACGTCGATTTCTATAGCAAGGCATTTGCACTGTGAAAAATGCCATCAAATACATTCTGGTAAGTTTGATGTATCAGCTCATGATCCGACGATTGTCCAATCGTCCTGTTCAAGATCATATTCATGCAGCAGACCATATTCTGATTGTGGCTCCTCACCCCGACGACGAAGTGATAGGCCTCGCAGCCATCATGATGGAGGCGTTGGATCAAGGTGGCGAGGTTTTCGTACTGTTTCTTACAGACGGGGAGGCATCGGGAGCTGATCCGGACCCAGAGCGTATCAGGGCAAAACGAGTAGAGCTTAGAGATCAAATTTTGGCGTCGATGGGAATACCTTTGAGCCACATTCATGCCCTTAGCCTTCCAGATGGTTCAGTACCGGGCAAAGAAGATCCGGCATTTGAACATGCATCATCACGAGTGCTCCAAATCATTCGACAGATTGCACCAACGAAGTTGTATGTAACGCATCCCGCAGATTATTGGCCCTTCGACCACGTGCATGCTGCAGAGATTGTAACCGCCGCTTGGGTGACCTCGGGGAGATCATGCGAGCTGTACTACTACTGGGTTTGGGCTTGGTACAATATGCGACCAAGCCGATGGCGGCAGCTCAACTTCAATCGCTTGTTTAAGGTGGACATCGAAAAGCACTTGAAAGCGAAACATTTGATGATCGGCGCATACTTGGATCCAAAGGCACCCTCGGGTACTCCTTGGAGTGGGAAGCTACCGTCAGCCATGTTGGCTCCACATCTCAATCGATACGAAATTCTGGAGCGCGTAGATGTCTAGTCCCCTTTCTTGGAAATTTGAATGGATTACAGATTGGGATACCATTTACAGCGACTCATTCCAGCAATTGTGGCTTGATTTCGCAGAGCAAGCCGATGAAGCCCATGTTTTCTTTCATCCAGCGCTTGGCATGGCCTGGCTGGATGCATACCGACCCATCCGCCATTTAGAGCCCTGGTTCTGCATCGCTACACTCGGCGATATGCGCATCTTTTTTCCGCTCGTGTTATGGCACCGCAATTGGAAGAACGCCTTTCAGCGTTTGCTGGTGCCTGTGGGATTTTCCGACTTCGATTACCATGATCCACTTGTACTGGGCAGCCGCCAACATGTTGATGAAAGATCGTTCTACAATGCGTTATTGGTTGAGATTCGTGGATCTATTCGCTACGACACGCTAAAATTTAATGGGACAGCACATGCTATGGGCTCGATTTTTGAAGTAGCTGGCACTTCAAAATGCCCATACATAGATATTAATAGGTATGAATGTTATGAGAGTTATGTCCAATCTCTATCAAAAAATACTCAAAGAAACATAACAAAGAGCGAAAATAGAACAAAAAACGATCTTGAAGGTTTAACAATTATAGATATATCAAATAATGACATTGGTATAAATATTGAAGAACTGTCCAATATGTTAAGGCATCACTGTTTGCAGTGGCCATTATTTTACAAAGCAGAAAATTTTCATGAAATGTTAATTAGAAATTCTCACAAAGCGGGAATCCTTGAATTTCAACTGATGAAGGCGCACGAAGAGGTTATGGCTTGGTTAGTAATGTTTAAGTACAAGGATGTCAAATACTTATACATGACTGCAATAGGCAATGCATACCGCATGTATTCGCCCGGGGCAATTAACCTGCTGCATGCTGTCAGAACGGCGTTCGATCAACAAATTTCGAAAGTTGATTTTCTTCGCGGTGAAGAAGCGTACAAGTTCAATTATGCCAAAGAATATAAAACCATACACAATTATTCTCATTCAGCGTCACAACCAGGCAGTTTATTCCGAAATAAACTTGTCAGAATCGTAACTCACATCCGATGAAAGGACTGCCTCTTTGAAACTACTGATTACTATACCCTGCCTTCTGAATGGCGGAACGGAACAACAGACCTTGCAACTAGCCCGAGCAATGATGCGAATGGGTTTGGAAACAAAAGTACTGGTCTACTTTGAGAATGATCTTACAATGCTCAACCAATTCAAGGCTTCTGGCATAGAGGTTGAATGTCTGAACTGGAATCGACGTATTTCATCCTTGAACTTCGTGTTGCAATTGCGCAAGGTCTTCATGGAGCACAAACCCACTCTTGTTCATGTACAGTATATGGCTCCTGGTGCCTTGCCCATTTTGGCGGCTAAATTGGCAGGTGTATCACGCATATTTGCAACCGTCCATCAACCTTGGACTCCCTCGCTCGGCAGAATAGCTAAGCGTATTCTCCGCTCGGCAGCTCGCTTGTGCGAGCGTTTTACAGTGGTATCTCAGAATGCGGAGCGCAGTTGGTTTGGCACGGCGCAACGCGTCGATGCGAATAAGCCCATAGCGGAACAGCCTAGACACCTCACCCTTTACAATGCGGTCGATGTTGCTCGGTTAATGGAGATCCAATCAGATTTTGCAACTAAGCCCAGTCTAAAAGAGTTCGGCATACCGTTCGGTGCACAGATCGTCGGCTCCGTCGCCCGGCTGCGCCACGAAAAGGGCATCGACATATTGATCCAAGCTTTTGCACGACTGGCTTCTACCGATCTGATGCCTAGGTATTTAGTTATTGTGGGCGACGGACCCGACCGTAACAAGCTTGTTCAGCTTGCAGGCAAACTTGGCATAGCCAGCCGGGTGATATTCATTGGATCGACTCCTTGGGAAGAAGCCATGCAATGGATGTCGCAGATGGATATTGTTGTAGTCCCATCTCGTTTAGAGGGTTTTGGTCTCACAGCCGCCGAGGCCATGGCCATGGGTAAGCCTGTTGTGGTGTCGAACACCCACGGACTATCTGAACTGGTTGATCACAACGTGAATGGGTTGGTATTTGATGTCGACGATGTCGCCCAATTATCAGACCACCTAAGTGAGCTGCTTACCAATTCAGACTGGGCTCACATTTTAAAGAAACGTGCTCAAACCACTATTTGGGCTCGGTTTGATCTCCCGATTTACGAAAGGAATGTTGCCGCTCTTTGCGGTCTGACGCTGTCATGACACCCGAATTCAAATATGCGCTAAAAAAGATAAACCGCGAGAATAAGTCGTTTCACTGGTATTTCGGGATGATCCTATTCACAACGTTATTGCCGTATTTGGGGAGCATTTTCACTTTTATGCCACAGCAATTTCTGGGTTTTAATTGGACCGGCATCGCATGGGTCACGATGATGCTGGTTTCGCTGTTTTACCTCGGTCGATTTAAGCTTGATTCCTTTCCCGTTCGCTTCTGGCTTCCATGGATCGTCTACTTATTTGGTTACATCATTTACCAATTCAGTGTAATTGGGTTGCAGCTCAGCTTACAGTACACCTTACCTATTTTGGTAGGGGTGGTGATGAGCACCTTTTTATATACACCGGCACGACTAAAATGGATGTTCAGGCAGTTTCTGAAGCTCATTGCCGTAGTGTATGCCTTATTTGTTTACTACACCGTTCTGCATGGTTTCACACCAGCCATGGCAGCCACCCCGATGCTGTTCAGCGTAATGGGGGCAATCTTTTTGGGGCTCTTTTTTGTATACAGGCAACCCAAGTTCCTAATGGGGTTTTTCCTGCTTATGCTGATGCCCGTTTCGAACCTGACTCGCATGGGGATATTAGTTTTTTTGGTGATTTACCTACTCCATTTTGCCAATAAAAGCATACGTGGACGAATCCTCGTTGGCACGGTCGGCGTGGTTTTGGCCATCGCCATTTTCAATCTGCCTTCCTTCCAAGAAAAGACCTTTTACTACGGATCGGGAAGCATTACAGACTTGTCGCTCGATTATTACGACAACATGGAGCTCAACTCCAGTGGACGCCTGTCATGGCTGATCGCTTTGGAGCAGGGACTTGAGCAGCGCCCCATGTTGGGCAACGGCCCCCGAGCGGATAATGAGCAACTGACATTGATCACTGGCTTATCTACAGGTGAGGCACACAACGATTATTTATCGGTTCGGTTCAACTACGGCTATTTGGGTCTCGGTTTATTGCTTTTCGGCTTTGCCGGCACGTTTTGGACACTTTACAAAGGCTATCGCCGATACAAGGAACCGAATTATCAGGTCGTGATCACATCCACACTCACTCTTTTCGCATCGTTCCTCCTCTTTATGTACCCAGATAACATCTTGAAATACACCATCTATTTCCCATTCTACTTTTTTGCCTTGGTTGGCATAGCCAGTAGCATGCTTTATGCCGTATCGCGGCCGAGGGTTGCATGAACATTTCCGTAGTCATACCACTCTTTAACAAAGCGGGTGCTGTACAACGGACCATCGAATCGGTGCTCAAACAGTCGGTGCTCCCCACCGAAATCATCGTGGTGAACGACGGCAGCACCGACGGATCGGAGCAGGTGGTCGAGAAGCTCAACCATCCGTTGATCCGACTGGTTCAGCAATCGAATGCCGGGGTGTCGGCGGCCCGCAACAAGGGCATCGAAATGGCCAAAGGCGAATGGATCGCCTTCTTGGATGCCGACGATATTTGGGATCCCCTTTTTTTAGAGACGATTTCATCATTGCATACTGGTTATCCGAGGGCTGTTGTATTGGCAACTGCATATCTGTATGAAGATCATCTCCAGAACAGAAAACCTGTTTCTCTTAATGCGCTATCATTTGCAGGCGAAAGGGGATTGCTGAACAACTATTTCGAGGTGGCATCCGTCTCCAATCCACCCATCTGCTCATCGGCAGTTGTGGTCAAAAGACGGACCATGCTTGATGTTGGGGGCTTTCCGGTTGGCGTAACCGCAGGCGAGGATCTCCTTGTATGGGCAATTTTGGCATCACGCTTCGAAATTGCATACAGTACGCGTCCCCTGTCGGTATTCGTGCTCGATCCCGCCCATAGCTACGCAGGTAAACCTACGCGGATTCCGGCTGATGTCGACATAGTAGGCAAACGACTGAAGGGGTTGTTTAAAAGCGACCCTGACACCCTTGGACTCGGTTCATACATTGCCCATTGGCACAAAATGAGGGCTTCGGTCTATCTTCGGCTTGGCAAGCGGCTTAAAAGTGTGGTTCAGGTGTTCAAGTCCCTTCGATTTGCACCCTATCAACCCAAGTTGTATACGTATTTGCTTCTTACAGTGCTGCCTACATCGGTAGCCAACAGGGTCTTCAAGCGATTTGGATCCACATGAGAGTAGTTTTTATCCATACCGACTTCCGTATCTATTGGCCCGCTCGACTGCAAGCCTTGAGAACCGTCCTGAAAAAAAAGGGAATAGATCTTCAGGTGATCGAAATTGCCGGCCAAGGCTCACCCTACCACTTTGCAGGGTCGTCAAAAAGGTCCACATGGTGGAACTGTCTGTTCCCGGAATCGGAGATGGAAAAGCTCGACTTGAAAAAGGTGCGGCGAGCTGTGATTGCCAAACTCAATAAACTTCGGCCCGATGTCGTATTTGCCGGGGCGATTGCGTTTCCGTCGGGTGCCAATGCCGTGTGCTGGGCCAGTCGCAATAAGAAGAAAGTTGTCATATTCGACAATGCACGTCAAGAAGATGTTCGAAGATCGGCATTCGTGGATTGGGTAAAGAAAAAGATATACTCCGTTGTTGACGCTGTTTTCTGCCCGGCTCCGGCTTGGGACAAAACATTCGAATACTTTGGGTTCGATAAGTCGCAGATCTTCTATGGTGTCAACGTTGTTGACAACGATTTTTGGCAAACCAACATGGATGTCGACCTTGGGTTCGAGTTGCCTGATTCATACATGTTGGCGGTAGGAAGACAAATTCCCAAGAAGAATTTTCTGACGCTGCTCCAAGCTTATCGAGTGTATGTTGAGCATTCAAAGCAACCGATTCCTCTTCTGCTTGTTGGCGAGGGCGACCAGCGTTCAAAATTGGAGGCGTATGCAAGTGAAGTCGGGCTCAAGCAGGTCGTCTTTTTGCCTTTCCAGACTCAGCAAGCACTAAGGCACATTTATCAAAGGGCTTCATTTTTGGCACTGCCAAGCCTCCACGGCGAAACCTGGGGACTCGTGGTGAACGAGGCCATGGCTTGCGGACTTCCGGTGCTCGTGAGTAACCAGGTCGGCTGTGCGTCGACGTTAGTTGCCCACGGTGACAACGGGTACATCTTCGATCCGGACAATCATGAGGATATTGCTCAAAAAATCGAGCTCATGGCAAACCTGACAGAACATGATAGGGCGGCAATGGGCATAACATCTCGGGTTATTATTTCGCAGTGGGGTTTAGACCGGTTTTGCAATGGAGTGAACGATGCATTGAAGTATGTCAAGAAGTCAAAAAGGCGAAAACTCAACCCTATCGCCAAATTGATCATCAGGTTCTGGCTCGGCAGATATCGGCCGGTTTAATCTAAGTTTTAGGTGAAACTCCTTCTCATTCTCCATCTCCCGCCTCCGGTGCACGGTGCATCCTTGATGGGAAGCTTTATCCAGTCGAGCGCCATCATCAACAGTCGCATTGAGTGCCGGTACGTCAATTTGGGCACCTCCACCGACATTGGCAGCATTGGTCGCTCATCCCCCTCGAAATGGCTTCGCCTGGTACGGATCAAATGGCAGGTGATGTACCAGCTCATTCAATTCAGGCCAGATCTGGTGTATATGACGCTGACTGCTAAAGGCCCCGGCTTCTACAAAGACGCCGTCATCGCCCTGTTGGTGAAGGCGTTCGGTTGCCGTGTTGCATATCATTTTCACAACAAGGGGGTGGCCGAATACCAGCACCGCCGCTTCGATAATTTTCTTTATCGCCGGATCTTCCGAAATGCACACGTCATCGTTGTGTCGAAGTTGCTGTACGACGATGTGAAGAAATACGTGCCCGAGGCACACTCGCATGTGTGTGCAAGGCATTCCCGATGTCCATTTTGAGCGAAGCAGTAACGATCAGTCGGAATTTGGATCCATCAGATTGCTGTTTTTGTCTAATCTCCTTGTGGCGAAGGGGGTGTTGGTCCTTTTGGATGCCTGTGTTCAGCTTGTAGGGAAAGGGATATCCTTTCAGCTCGATATGTTCGGAAATGAAGGCGACATTACGTCCCGCGACCTAACTGAAGCCATCGATCAACGCGGCTTGAATCACCGTGTAGCCTACCGTGGCAGTATCTCGGGATCCGACAAAGACCGGCAATTTGTGGGGCACGATGTCTTTGTGCTGCCAAGCCTCAATGAGTGCATGCCCTTGGT
>CAZVRJ010000044.1:0-20796 GCA_964629885.1 uncultured Chitinophagales bacterium
GCGTCCTCAAGCAGAACAGGACAGGTACCGACACGATATCATCCTTTTCCGAGTTTTATAAAGTCGATCTTTCGGAAGGCTTTCCATTGCTCACCACCAAGAAGGTGGCGTTTCGATCAGTCATCCTTGAGCTATTGTGGTATTTGCGTGGCGAGGATCACATTCGTTGGCTCCGAGACGAAAACGACTGCCACATTTGGGATGCTTGGGCCGACGAGTCGGGCCATGTGGGTCCAATTTACCCTGTCATGTGGCGGCGATTTCCCTACATTGAGGAGGAAATTGTATCCATCGAAGGTGTAGGCGGCAAGCTCGAGCGTGCAACTTGGGCCAAGAAGGAGTTTGACCAGCTGCAAAATGCCATCGACCTGCTGAAGACGAATCCACATAGTCGAAGGATCGTTGTGTCGGCCTGGCACCCTGGTGAGTTAAAGAATATGGCCTTGCCACCATGCCACCTTATGTACATTTTCAATGTTGCAAACGGCAAGCTAAACTGCCATCTCACGCAGCGATCTGGCGATATTGCTCTCGGAATCCCATTCAACATGGCCTGTTATTCGGCGCTAACCATGGCCATTGCCCAAGAGGTAGGCTTGGAACCGGGTATATTTGCGCACACTATTGTAGATGCCCACATCTATGTGAACCATGTTGACGGACTCAGGAAGCAGCTTGAGCGCGAGCCAAAACCCTTGCCACGCCTGGAAATCGCGAAGAAGCCAGTCGACCAGCTCACGCTTGAGGATTTCAAGCTCACGGGATATGACCCGCATCCCGGAATAAAATTTGAGGTGGCCGTATGATCTTGGCGTTGATCGCAGCACATGACGATAATTTGTTGATTGGCAAAGATGGAGATTTGCCTTGGCACATTCCGGCTGACCTGAAGTACTTCATGAAGAAGACCAAGGGACACCCGCTCGTTATGGGCCGTAGAACGTGGGAGAGTATCGGGTCTATGCCTCTCAAAGACAGAGAAAACATCGTCATATCGCGCTCCGGTAAATGGGACAATGCGACTGTTTTTAAGTCGTTGGATGCAGCATTGGACTATCTCAAAGATAAAGACTTGGTTTACATTGGTGGTGGGAGTGGTATATATATGGATACGCTACCTATTGCAGATAGGCTGGTACTTACGCATGTGCACGGTTCGCATGAGGGTGACACATACTTCCCAGAGTACAGAGATGAGATTGGTTCAGTTTGGTTAGAGACATTCCGAGAAGATCACGATGGATTTAGTTTCGTGACGTACGATAGAGTAAAAAGCTAGGTGAGATAGAAACAGCATATAAGTGAGGGATCGCTGGTCATCGTTCTGATTTTGTTGAGACGATGATTTTCGGAATGCTCCTATTGAAATGGCCATCCACAGAGACGACCTCTGGTACTGCGACAAGATCATTCTTGTTGCCATTGACAATTGTCACATTGTATGCACCGGGAGCAATCTTGTCAACTAACCATGTCCCGTCACTAAAGATAGTACCCTTCACTCTGTGACTTCCGTCGGTTTTTGTCAACATAAGGTAGGTTTGTCCTGGTTGTATGACCGATTTATCTCCGAATTCCCAAATTCCATTGATTTCGAACGATTCGACGACGGGTACATAGATAACCCGGAATCCACTGCCAGGTGTGTCGACTGAAATATGAGTCGACTGCACCATGTAGTCGGTTTCATCCCGTAAATCGGCAGATAGATGTACCACATAGTTGCGATGTGGTTGAAGTTCAGAGAACATCAGCTTCTCAGGCGATTTTCTGGGATGCACAATTCTTCCCTCCTTGATGCTGCCCATCAATCCGGTTAGCTCAGGCTCGTCTCGGTCTTTTAGTCCATTACCATTAGCATCATGGAAGGGTATAAAAACTAGTCCGCTTGAACGCTGCCCACTTTGTGTAGATGGATGCCAATCGGACGATTGTGATTTCATCCAAGAAGTTGAAAAAGTCTGTGATCCATAATGTTGGTGATTGTTGAATTCGTGTTGTGAGATTCCAGTTAACCAGTTGTTGTATATTCGAGCGGATAAGCCCAAACTTTGTTGACGTGTAATGGCGTTTATGGTCAAACTGGTACCAATCTGAAGTTTGGTCGCATTGTAATAGGAAAAGAACCTGATCCAATCCATTCGAAATTGATTGTCCACGATAGAATTTAAATCAGACCCAACAACAAGCTTGTTGCTGGCTCGATAGCTGATATGCCCCAAAACAGTTGCAAACCCTGTTGTTGATGCTCCACTGTTAGCCCACCATTGATAGGCAGTGTTCGTTGCGAAAATCCACTTGCTTGTGTGAGCCGACAAATTTCCAATAACAGATACATTCGAATTCAAGTCATACGCAGTTCTCACGACACTCAATTGTGGCCTGACTGTACTTCCACCAAGGAAGGTAGTTCTGAGCATACTGTATCGCCGGCCGAATCTGTTTCTGTCGACCGTATTTGCTGATTGACGAGTATCGGTGAGTTCGACTGACACGTTCTTCGGGCTCCAATAGGATGCTGAAACCGAGTACTCTGAATCAGCATTGAACCTGCCATGAAATTCTGATGTGTATGTCGGTCTAAGGACGATATTTGTGCCAAACTGGCTCTGCATATTACCATGAAATTTTACGGCTATGTGCTGGACCCCCATACTGAGTCGGTGGTTAATCCCATAATCTACTTTTGCATGGGCAATGTGTGCATCAGGCATCCGGTCGATTGTGCCAATTATTGCTTGATAATCCAACTTTCCTTTGGGTGTAAGTTGGCTCGGAATCCGAATCCACCTATCCATTTCTTTCGTCAACTCTCCTGGAACGGTTATGAGGTAATTCAGTTTGTTTAAACCATATCCCAATGTGGTGTTATGAATGAAATCGCCAGTTTCGGTCATGATTTGGTGACCGTTGTTACCCAATGGGGTATTCCACTCAATGATTGAACCCAGTGGTGCATTGAGTTTAATGCTCTCAAATATCTGTGTATTGCGTGATGAGATAGGTTTGTTTGTGATCTTAAAGCCACGTATTGCATGTCTGAATGAAGGATCATACAATCTTGAACCCAACTCTATTGCAGATAGGGTACTCGATTGTTTTTGCGGCCTCCAGAACCAAGAATACTCGTAATTAACCAGTCTGTATGAATCGTTCGATGCTTTTCCGGCCGCAATGCCTGTTGCTCTCACTGTGCCGCCCAACAATTCGCCAGCGACAGCCGAGTGGAATTCTGGTTTAGTTAAAGTGCTGTTGTAGTTTCTGAGTGTGATATCGATCCGTTTTGCGCTCGGTAGTAAAGCTGGTCGGTAACCAGACAAGACCCAATTTGGTAGCACTATATCTTTTTGAACTTGATTGACTCGTTCCATTGCCTTACTGAACGCTTTTGCTGGATAGTCGAAATCTTGCGACATATGCAACTCGACATTTGTCATGTCAACAGTTAACGAAATGCCATACTTCACGCGTAGTATTTCAAGACTCTCGCACAGATTGCGATTCATATCAATTGTGTAGCCGAGAAGCTTCTTTACGTCGTTGACCACGACACAAAAATCCTCGTTTACCACCTTCACAGTCACTAAGCCTAGATATGAAATCCCATCTGTAAGCATCATATCATACTCTTCATACAACCTAATGTCAGGATCTTTACTATTCGTGACCGAATGGAATGCCAAGATCTGAATCAATACGATGAAGGTGGCGATAGAAATCATACATCATCTCGATTGATTCGTGACAACAAAAGGTATTATCGCAGAAACATCGGGGGCTTTGATCAGAGGAATTGATGGATCATCCCTTTGAGTTGCGAATGTGATGTGTGCCGAGTATTGTCCAGATTCAACACCATGAAGTGGGACGGCATATCGATATCCGGAGGCTACGTACACGTTTGTCGGCATTGATTGTTGCCTCAGCATTGCATCATTCGCATCAAGTACGCTTATCGTAACTGTACCTAGCCAGGCAGCTAAACTGGCCTTCGAAATTTGTAGGTCGACGAACAAGCTGTCGTTTTTCACAAATGCCTGTCTATCGCCTAGGTCGATGCCCGAGCTAAGTTTTCCCTTTCGATAGAGCAAACCAGATACGGTTCGAATTTCGAGTCCCATACTCGCAGTTAAACCCTGATCCATCGTAGAGTTTATGATAGTGACCATTTTAGCGGAGGCCATAATTCTAGACCAATACTCGCCGTCTGGCAATGAATCGCTCGTGATTGTAATTCTGACAACCTGCTGTTCGCCGGGATTCAGTATGAACCTTCTGGGCGAGAATCGCAAATAGGGAGATGCATCTCTGTGGGCCAGCGAGTCGAACTCGAACAGCTTGAAGTTACCAGATGAGTCCGTGCCGGGCACGGCAAAATATGCGCGTAATTCAAACTCCATAGGTGCGGCATCGAGTGACATCCGGATGAACATTTCGGTTGAACGCGAGGGGGTCTCAATTACAAATGCGTTTGGAGCAACGGAGTATTGTGCAATTGCTTGATTGCAACTGACCATGAGCATGATTGCAGTTGTCGCGAAGATCAATGCTTTTAGGTTGAAAATTTGGGTAAGTGGATTCATGGATAGAAAAAAATTGGATGATTTCAGGACCCTGTTCTAAGTAGTGTGACTACAATTTGGCCAGTATACAAACCAGCTTGGGCGCCAATGGGGACGCTCACAGTGCTCCCCAACCTGAGGACAATGTCCCTGGTTGAGTTTTGGGTCGTAAAACTGGCTGCTGGATTATGCTCAATCGGGCCTATCCAAGTACCCCTGAAATACCAGTAAACGGCATCGTCAGGTGCGAACGTCAACGGCAGGTTGTAGACGCCGTTCGCCAAGGTGCTGGGTAAAGATATTGTGACTTGGTAGGTGCCAGTGATAATCCGTTCTCGTGCCAGACACATAGCATTGCTGCTGTATTTGTCGACGCTCGAAGTTTGACCCGGCACCAAGTATCCAAATTGGAGGGGCTTTGTGGTACAACTTTGAGCTATCGATTGCGCAGAAAGAAGCAAGAGTATGGTATATGGAAGAAATGGTTTCAGGCAAGTAATACAGTTCATGGTTGTTGCATTTAACGCATTGCTAGATTTCTGACAGTACAATTTGATAGACCGCATTTTGCAGGTACGGGTTAATTGCACACAATTTGATTCTATAAGCCCCTGCGATTTCGTAGTTATCCGACCTGTAGTCACACATAATCACAGTACTGTTCCCGACAACAGACACTGTATGAGAGGAGGTCGTCAAGCTGGTGATTTCAATCAGGTAGCTGGCTCGGTTTGGACGTGTCTCCGTCAGAAACAAGTCTTTCATTGTATGATCAATTGTCAAGCCGTTGCCCACAATCGCCACAACACGCATAAATCGTGAGTTTTCAGAAAGTGGAATCCCACTCACTGACGTTTGAGCTCGCGATTCGTAGCATGCATAACATAGCACTGCACAAATGAGCAGTATCGTTCGAAGTGTACTTCGCAACATGATGCACAGAGATGTATCGGGCACCTAAATACTAGGTGCCCGTTTGTTCATCAAGCGTGAGCTGCGTAACTCAGCGTCAGTATTATCTGGGCCGAGTATGCACCAAGAGTCTGACCAAGCGGGGGATCCACTTTGGCTCCAAAACGGAAGACGGCAGCAGTATCGGTCTGGAGAATATCCTCTAAACTGGTACCCGGATTTGAAGGATTGAATGTGACGGTCGATCCACCGTCCGGTGTGTAACTCCCGTACTCAGTACCGTTGTAGAGCAGGGGCAGTGTAGCTCCCGATGGCCCGGCTAGTTGCGTTGGATATTGCACAAGAAGCGTCAGGCCATTTAAGTTTGACTTAGAAATGGACAACGTGCCGGCTTCAGGGTCGGCAGCCAAAACGCCTTGTTCTCCACCGCCGGCAAGTACAAATCCGAGGTCCATGTGGGTCAGGCTCACCACGTTGATAGGTGAAAGCACCGTTGCGGTCACATTCATGTAGTGAGTTTGGCTCTGTGCGAGCGTTTGAGTTGGCGATGCAAGCAGAGAGATGAATAGCAGGCATAGTAATCCCGCGAGATGATGATTTCTCATTGTGACATAGTTAGGTGTAGGTTATTTGATAACACCGACCTGACCTACTCCTCCGCGGGCGAATGGGGACTCTCTTGCAGGATGTGCTCTTGGTCGGATAGCCCATTATACTAACGGCACATCGTCAATGCAATATGTTAATTCAAAAAAGTTGAACTTTTTTTTGGTAATGCTGTATTCGTCATCGACGTATTGGAAGCACAATATTAGCTTCCTTCATTGGGGCATCTTCGATGTTGATTTCCAGGATATCCTGCATTGGAACTCCTAACCCCCGTATTCGAAGCTGCTGGTCGTCCCAAACCATGCGATACCTACCCGGTATAACCTGCGAAAGGTAAATGGTACCATCATTAAAACCGGTTGTTACATACGTATCACCTTCGCCATCTATGGACACGAGGGTTAACTTCAGTGAGGCTGTGTTTGGTGCGAGGGCGTTTGCAGACGACACATAAAGGATGACTTCTACAGTCGGTTGCATTGGCACCAAAATCGTCTTCCAACGATTCGGCTCTGCAACAAACTTGATCACCGGATTGATTGGCTTGAAATCAGGGTAATCCATTGATGAGCCGACCTTTACATAGTATTCCTGGTATGGGAAAAGGTCGGCAATACGTGTCACAGTGTTGCCTTTGCTGTTCGCGATTTTGCGCCCACCCCTCACCATTTTAACATCAATGTCTGTAACGAAAGGCTCATCTTTGTCGTACTTCCTGTTTCCATTTGTATCTATGAAAGCTGCAACTGCCAATCCGCTTCTATCAGGAAGGTTTAGATAATCGAAAAATACGCGATTGTAACTTGGGTCGTATGCTACGTTGCCATATAGCGTCGCATTGCTGAGAGTCACCTTGTTCAGAGATTGAACTTGTGTTATGATACCCATCTGATTCAACTGGAACCTCGCTGAGACGAATGCTCCAAACGACTTAAACTGATAATCGTATCTCACATCGCCTGAAAAGTAAAAACTCCTGTACCCACGTTGAGCCCCAATGGTGACACTTTGGAATTGTGTTTTGGAGAGTTGTGCCGATACATTTCCCGACATGGACCAAAATCGGTTCACCGACCTGAAAGCGCCCAAGCTTAGTTGGTCGAAGGCAGAAACAAAACGTGCATCCTCTAAGCGAGTAAATGCTCTGCTGTACGATATGGTCGACTGAAGGCGTGACCTCGAAAGTTGTGCTCTGACAGAGGTTGTAAGATTTTCATTGCGGCCAAAATCACTCCAATTACCTCTAGTCGATATGTTACCGAACGTATTTCCAACACGAAAACGCTGATCGGCATAGCCTGTGATACTCCTTCGAATGCTAGAAAGTAAAAAGCCGCTTTCGAGATCCTCAGGCTTGTTTCGTGTGTAACTTACGCCAACGTTACCTGAACCGAGATTCAGGCGCTGATACCCAAACTCGTATCCCCCTTTCAATCCGTATTTGGCCTCCAGGGCATTCCCCCTCGGATCGGTGAAAGTGAAACCTGATCTCACATTGTAGAAAACATCATCCAGGATGGTCTCCACAGCATATACATCGCTGGTTATGGTCAAGTTCGGCAACACCCCGTACCCAAACTGAGCATTCCCAAAATTGCCGCGACTTCCTGTCCTTAATCGTCCTGCGGCAAAGGTGTACTCAAACTCACCCTTTGGCAGCGCCCTAGAGGGGATATAGAGTAAGTACGCCTCCTCTTTTTGAAGACCTGTGGCATTATACCAGCGAGCCGTGTAATTATTCTGACCGAAATTCAACGGCAAGCTGAAATTGTAGGGTGTCTCACCGAGAGTGGCCATTTCGAAGCCGACAAGATAATTTCCTTGCATCACTTCCAAATCCCACCCTTCTGGAAGAACCCCACCTAAATACCAGTTCCCTGCGGTTAATCTTGGATAGGTTGGCCTGTTCGTTATTGTTATCCCGTCGGCCAGCTGTGATTGCGAGAGTGCAGCGTTCTGTACACCGATCTTCACAGATTCGATCAAATTCGAAGAAGGGATGTCCCATAGCAGCGACATATCGGGTCGTTCATCAAACAGCGACCTGCTGTCGCGAAACGGCTGCTGCACAGAGAAGGCACCACCTAGCAGCTCTGTACGATAATTCAGGTTTCCAAAATATCCGCTAGAAGCATTACCACTACGTGCGTCGTACGATTGCGTACCCGAAACATTCCACAGTAACATTCCAGGGTGGAGCAAATACCGCTTACGCCTCATGCTCAATGCATTTGGAAACTCATCGATTGGTCGTACACGTTGGTTCAACGTTGACAAGCGGTCGATCCGAGCTCTTTTGGGGAAGGGTTTGGCTGAGAAAATCCTAAGCCGCATCTCTCGATAGGAGAATTCGAACTCAACACCTAAGGCTATCCCAAGTATTCCACCGTCTGCAAACAGTCTGTTATCTGAATCAACGTCAAAAAAATACAGAGCAGGGATGGAGTCCTGATTTGCCAACATCTGAATGAACGGCACCGCAGCAGCGTCTAGCTCAGCCAAACCCGGCAGACTGGCAACGCCTAGCTTTGAGCTAAGGCTGTCGAGAGGGAGGTACAGACGATCGCCTGTCCAGCAGGCATCCATGAGCCCCCAGTTGAATGGACCCTCCACCAAATCGATCAGCACAATTTCACAGACAGGCACTATGCGGGTCAATTTTGAGCTTGTGCCAGTATCAAATACCTGCCCGTACGAAACCCCAATAAAAAGCAGAAGTAAAGCTGGTACGAGTGCCAGCCTGCGCAACATCATAAGGAGTTTATCACCAGGTTGCAGAACCCGAAAGAACCACATCAGGCGACCTGATGATGGTTATGTCGGGAATGGTTCTACGGGTGTTGAAATTTGCATCCCACGTGAATGACCCATTTAAAGGGTTGGTGAGGGGTATGCGCACGGTGTATGTCAGTGGTTCGTATATGGTCACGATTTCGTTTGCTGTGCCAACAACAGAACCATTAGCATCTTTCAAAATCAGATCAAGCTGACCTAAATAGGCAGCGTTACCGAGTCGTTTAGTGTCGAATTTGAGCACAAGGGCATCTGGCAAAGCCTCCACACCGCTAACCGTTGCCTCAATGCCGGTCGAGACTGTGCCATGACGATAAAGGAATCCCAAAACAGTCTGGATTCGCACATTAAGCCGAGCTACCAAAGCACCGGAAGTGTCGCTTGGCGAGGTTGATACGGGCTCTTGAGACACGATGATGCGGCTCCAGTATTCACCGTTGGGCAAGTTGGCGGGAGGTTGAACGAGCATCCTTACAGTCTGCTGCTCACCGGGGTTAAGCTGGAGCATGCGCGGGAAAAAGCGTATCCAAGGGGCCGCGTTGGCTTCGTTTCCGTTCAGGGAGTCGGGAAATACGATGCCCACTGAGCCGTCCACGAGGTTTTGGGGAATTCCGTAGCGGGCCTCGATGATGACTTCCTGCACAGTATTGCTGTTATTGGCTATGAACATCTCGGTGTTGCGCTTCGTTGTGCCCATCTCGTAAGCCAATGGGGCCACCGAAATTTGTGCAAATGCAGAAGAAGCCAGTACTGAAAAGACGACGACAGCAGCAGTTAAAAGGTGCATTGGTTTCATAGTAATGCTTCTAAAGCTCGGTATTAGATATCGATATCGTGAAAGTGCCGGTATATAAACCGGGAATTGTGTTAACGGGAATATTTACTGACCCGCCAATTCGAACCTGAAGTGTACGGTTAGGGCCACCGCCAAGCGAAAAAGAGACGTTGGGTAGAGTGGTCGGGTTTATCGCACTTCCGTTGTCAACTATCAACTGGACATCACTCGTGTTTATTGTGATAGGGATGCTGTTGCTTCCCGAACTGAAGGACACCGGCAGAGCGATATTCAGATTGGACGTGGCGTTTCCAGCGCTGCTTCTGTTGATACTGATCACCGCTGCCTGAGTCGAAGCGGGATTGATGACTGCAGTTGCCCCGGGCATCACATCCCCAAAATTAAACGGTGTAACAGATGTAACGGAATAGGTTTGCGCATTGACTGTCGCTGAACCAAGTGAGATCGCCACAATAAAATAGAACAGCGTGATGAAACGGCCTATCATAACCTTTTATCCCAAACCTGTGCTGTTGCTTGTTCCCTCATTGGGATTGGCGGGGCATTCAGGTCCATTAAGGACGTAATGGATGCCAGAGCCCTCGTTAAGTTAGGACGTTCTTCGATGCCGATAATCCTGATTCCGAAAGTGCCCAATTTGAAGCTGTTGTTCTCGTCTTCGTTCGTACAGATTTGGTTTGGATCGAACGAGCAGGGTCCAACTGCGATACCCTCGACAACTGTTACGGTAATTTGAACAGCCTGAGAAATTTCCTGATATAGCTGGGCGTGCGCTACCTTTGAGAACAGGCTCAAAAGAGCGGTTAGAAGTAAGATGACAATATAGGATCTTGTACTCCGCATTATATTGCAATATACGATATTTAGATCTAATAGTGGATTCATCAAATTCCGGAATACGTTACCGAAACGGTGATTTGCCCACTGTATGCTCCCGGTACAGTCGAAAGCGTCGGCGCCAGAATGCCTCCTAGATAAACGTATAAATAGGTCGCTGCTGGAAGGATTCCTGCAGGAGAGGTGTAGCCAGACGGATTAAAATTCACCTCCGTCGAACTCCCGGCTGCTACATATTTGCCTGAGTTCGAGTTTGACGTCAAGTTCAGGCTGTTGGGTCCACTGTTAATGCTTGGCGGATAATTGACTTGGATTGTGATTCCTTGGTTAGCAGACTTTGTTATCAGCAACCTGCCCGCAAGCGGATCGTTGGCTGTGACTTCGCGTGTCGAGTTTTGCACGATACGGCCAAAGTCTAAGTTTTGCTCCGTCGATATCGTCAACACGTTCAATACCCTGAGGCTTCCGTTCACGACTCCGGAGGTGTAGATGGTTTGTGCCATCAGGGATGAGGTTGGCAGGAGCAAGTACAGTGGCAAGAACAAGAACAAGAACAAGAGCGGGAAGCGGGTCGCAGGACGCAGGAGCACGAGCAAATGCTGGGGACCTCGGTATGCTAACATAGCCAAGGGTGGTGCCGATCGAAAATATTTGTGTCCAACGGCAGCTTGCATCTGTTCTTTTTCCGAGGGGTGTATTACGAAGGACAAAAAAAAAGGACCAGGGAATATATCAACCTGGTCCTTCGAAATCTAAGACAGCTAATTACAGGGCGTTGTAATTGATGGTCAAGGTGACTGTACCTGTGTAGTCGCCAACAGGAGTTGATCCGGTAGTTGTAAGCGATGCGCCAAGGTTCAAAGTTACGCTCGATGCAGCAGTTACTGCAGTGTCGAGGTTAACGTCAGAACCTGGAGTATAAGCTGTTGCTGCAGTCACAATGTCGGTCGTGTAGCTACCAAGGTAGCTGATGGCGATGCTGCCGCTCGATGGTCCACTGAGTGTGGCTGGAAGCACCCATGTCAGAAGCACAGGAGCATTCGCAGACTTGGTAATAGAAAACTGGGCAGATGCGGCATCTGTTGCTTCGATAGTTGGGTTTTGACCTTGAGCTATGATACCAAAATCCATGTCGCGCACATTGTTGACCGTAAGGGGTGCAACCACACGGGCTGTGATTTCAACTGTTGCGTTTGGAGTCTGTGAATTAGCAATATTGACCTGTGCTGAAGCAACCGTCGAAGTTGCAATGAAAAGGGCGATGGCGCTGAGGAGAATCTTCTTCATGTAGTCTTGGAGAATTGAGTTTTGTAAATTTGGGTTGTGTGATTTCGCATTGTGTAACCCCGCTGAGGGGATATCGATGTTGCGATGTACAATGATACCGACAATTTTGAGGCGACTATAGTTAATTTCAACTAATGCGTGATTAGTAGAGAAATCTAACATTGTGTGTTGACAACAACATTCCGCTTGCTTGATGTTTCGAGGGTTTTGTCCGATACATCTGCCTTTGGTTCGGAATGCTCTTCAAACGGGGGTTAGAGGCGACGATCCCAGACAACAACAGTGTTTGTAGTTCGGGCTGCGTTACGCAACGATACGTTCGGCATCCTTTTGATGCTTGCAAATGCGTCGTCAAGTGTGGGCGATGCCACTTCGCTTAGAACCCGAACTCCGAACTGTCTGTCCTTAATCAGCATTGAAGCTGACTTTGGGTCATATTCGCAAACCACAGTAGGGCTAGGCACGCAAGTCGAAATTTCGAGCGCAGCCGCCTTCGAAGCATGCTTCTTCGGTGAAATATTTACCGAAATCGGATCGTCTGATGCAAAAGCCAGCGAGCTGGATGCCATAAGTCCGACCAACATTAAAGCTGTGTGTGACAATCTCATGCTTGAATAAGAAGTTTATATCTGTCAGATTTTTTGGGTGTTCAAAAATCTTAACCTGGACTTAAAATAAATCGTTGCATCTCCGATACAAAATTATAAATGTTTTATTCTATACCAATAATGATTAGAATTCCTTAATATAGATCAGCCATTCCTATCGGATGATCTAGCATTGCAGAGCATACGTCGATGCCGTTGAACTAACCCTAAGTCCATGTTTGTATCCGAACTTCACGTGTACCCCATCAAAGGGTGCGAGGCGGTTGCCCTTGATTCCGTCGAAATCGATGAATATGGCT
This sequence comes from uncultured Chitinophagales bacterium, assembly GCA_964629885.1. Taxonomy (GTDB): domain Bacteria; phylum Bacteroidota; class Rhodothermia; order Balneolales; family CAYWCV01; genus CAYWCV01. Next base: position 12,704 of record CAZVRJ010000044.1, read on the forward strand.
TAAAGGGCGATCGTAGGTATATGGTGGTCGACGAACGTGGGGTGTTCATGTCGCAACGGAAACACCCAGAGATGAGCCGTATTCGAACGACAGTGAACGGTGGGTTCTTGACGGCAATGTTCGACAGTTTGCCTGATATGGTCATAGAGCCATCGATGGAGACGAACTATATCCCTGTTCAAATTTGGGATGACGAAGTGATGGCTACTGATATGGGTGAGGCAGCATCATTGTGGTTCAGTCAGGCTCTTGGCCGAAAAGCGCGTCTTGTTACAATTGGATCGAAGTACAACAGGAATGTTCAGATATCGGATACCGTCTATTCATCTAAAATGCATTTTGGCGATGCGTGTCCAATCTTGGTGACTACGACTGCCTCGTTAGCGGATCTGAACGGCAGGTTAACGACCCCGATACCCATGAACCGCTTTCGTCCCAACTTGGTCATCGATGGGGCCGAACCTTATGCAGAAGACACTTGGAAATACATCCGCATTGGTGATCAGATGTTGCAGTATGGAAAAAAATGTGGCCGATGCACAGTTACTACGATTGACCAGGAAACCGGCGAGTCTGGATTGGAGCCGTTGAAAACACTTTCCAAATACAGAAAGGACGAAAATAAAGTATGCTTCGGCTCGTACTACATTCCTATTTCAAGAAGCATCATCAAATTAGGCGACGAGGTGGTCGTTAAAAGCTGAAGGGCGACAACTTCACCTAAGTAGGAGATGCTGCCGCCCTTCGACGATAATATCAAGCTGCTGCTATTCTATTCGCCGCCACTCTCCGTTGTTGGAATCCTACGAAGTTCCGGATCGCGTGGTGGGGCATTCTTCACGTACTTGTCGAGCCATGTAACGGTCTCCCACATCATGTGCAAGATGGACTCTTTGGCTGCATAGCCGTGGCTCTCTTCTGGCAGCATCACCAGTCGGGCCGTTGCGCCATGACCTTTCAAAGCCGCATACATGCGTTCACTTTGGATCGGGAAGGTACCTGAGTTATTGTCGGCCGTGCCGTGGATCAACAGGATGGGCTCTTTAATCTTGTTGGCGTACGTGAAAGGCGACATTTTGACATACATCTCGGTGTCGTCCCAGTACGTGCGAGGCTCTGACTGGAAGCCAAATGGTGTGAGCGATCGGTTGTAGGCTCCGCTTCGTGCAATTCCCGCGCGGAAAAGGTCTGTGTGGGCAAGCAGGTGGGCAGTCATGAATGCACCGTAGCTATGGCCACCTACGGCAATGCGCTCACGGTCGGCAACTCCCATGTTAACCATTTCATTGACGGCTGCCTCTGCATTTAACACGAGCTGCTCGATGAACACATCGTTCGGTTCAATTTCGTCGGTTCCTACGATTGGCATCGATGCGTTGTCGAGCACGGCATATCCGGCAAGCACATAAGGTAGGGCAGAATTGGCACTCACGCGCGTGAACTGGTAGGGCGATCCAGTAACCTGTCCGGCTTCATCGGCACTACGAAATTCACGTGGATAGGCCCACATCAACATCGGAAGTGGACCATCTTTCTCTTTGTTGTACCCTTCGGGCAGATACAACGTGCCTGTCATGTCGATGCCGTCTGAACGCTTGTACTTAATGAACTCTTTGCTCACATTCACGAACTCAGGTGTCGGATGTGGAAAATCGGTTATCTGGGTAAGATTTCCGCTGGCAACATCAACGATATAGTAGTTTGGCTGGAGGTCTGTGGACTCGCGGCTGATAATAAGCTTCTCAGGCTTATCGTCTACCATTTGCGACATGGTCTCATAAAATGGAGGCTGCGATTGCCATAGACGCTTCGACTCACCCGTTGTAAGGTTCATTTCGTCGAGGAAAGGACGGTTACCCTGCGGAGAGGCGCCTTGTCCACTCATATAGACGCCACTGCCGTCTGGCGTGAAATGCAGCACCATGTTGCCCATCGAATTACGTACCATTCTTGGGGAGCCTGGATTGTTGTAAGCATCCTGGGTTGAACGCTCCATCAAAATACGGCGCTCTGAAGGGTTTGCCGGATTTACCACCCAAGTACGGGTTATACGCGACTCAGCCCAGCTCTCGTTCAAAAGGGCAAGGTCGTTACGGCCCCAAGTGATGCCGCCGAAGCGTAGCTCTGTCTTTGCAAACGATTTTGGCTGTCCAGTAAAAGGTGCATCGAGTGTGAACACTTCGTCGCGGTGGGGCACTGCGTTGCGTGGGTCTCCACCATCGAGAGCTTCAACCCAAACTAGAGTTGCCGGAGCATCGTTACGCCAGTTGATGCCTCTCTTGCCTGCCGAGGTAGCGCCACGACCCGTAGGGGTCTTCTCGCTAGATGGCAAGTCGGTAAACTTGCGAAGCAACTTGCCTTGTCCATCGAGGATGTTAACTGTACGCTCAAATCCACCGACACCAACCAAGTATGAATAGGGTTTATTAACGACCGTTGAGAGCATATACTTACCATCAGGTGAAACATTGATGTTGGCATATATGGCCGGGGGTCCAAATGGGGTGACCTTGCCGTCCAAACTCACAAAAGCAGGCTGAGTCGTGAAAAAGTGTTCGAAGAGTTGCTCATCGTACGGATTTTGGAGCATGTCCTGAAAGGTTCTCACCGCATTGACATCACCTAAATTCTCTTGCACGATCGGTCCACTTGGAGCCCTTGGCTTTGCCGGACGAGGGCCTTTGTTGGCAATAAGGCTCACCATCAACGTCTTGTTATCTGGCATCCAGCTGATGTTGGGTCCGTATACGTTGCTGACAACGGCATCAGTGAGTTTGCGAACAGAGGCTGCCTTGAGGTCGAAGAGCCAAATCTCGTTACCGGTATCGGTCATGTTCAAGAAGGCCATCATGTTCCCGTCGGTAGTCCAGCTCATGCTTGTTATTTTCGCATTTGCTGGGATACCAGAAACTTGTTTTTCAGTTCCCGTTGCGATGTCCTTTATGGTCATGCCAGTCGTATAGCCTGAACGACTAGGTGAGTGATTTGCCGGATTGAAACGGACACCTGCAAGGCGTAGCTCCTCTTGAGCAAGGTCTTCGATTGATGGGCTCTCCGAACGCTGGAGCAAAATCATGGACTTTCCGTCGCGCGTAAAGCTGACTCCGGGCGTGCCGGGATTATTTACAAGATTGGCCAGCGCTTGTGGCGGCGTCTGGTAGGTGTCTTGAGCAAAGGTTGTTCCGCTAAATACAAGCAGAACGGCCAATGACAAAGACCAAAACCATGCTGTGGCAGATCGTTTCATTTGTTTCGAGTTAAGGTGTTGAGGGCTTGTGTTGTTATTAACATGGAAACCTAATCATACAGAATGTGAACGGCAATCGTGTAAAGCCCGATTTTTGTAAAATATCGTCAAGAATATGCCCATACGATGCAAATAATCGCTTTACTTGAGCAATTCACTTCGTATATTTGCAATCCCTACACGCCAGTGTGGCGGAACTGGTAGACGCGCACGACTCAAAATCGTGTTTCCTCGGAAGTAAGGGTTCGAGTCCCTTCACTGGTACATAAGCCCCTTGTAACATAATGTGTTGCAAGGGGCTTTTTGTTGGTACTCAAATGGTGTCATATTGCAATAGCAAAAAAGCCCCTTCAGTATACTAAAGGGGCTTTTAATTATGCTGTCGGCTAGTTCAAATCAGTAGGTAACTGTTACAGTGTTGGAGCAGACGGCCGAATTGGCTTCACACACTTGCAAAGTAATAGATCCGCCACCTTTATTTGTCATGTTGTAGGTATAGGAGCCCGTGTTTTGCACCGTCGCCACCTTAGTGCCATTTCGTTTGACATCGACAGTCGATGTGGTTGCACCGGTCCAAGTTAGCGTGGCTGCCCAAGCTCCTTTGACCTTAAACCCAGTTGCCGTCAAATTGATTGGATCAGTGCTTGGCGGTGGAGGAGGAGGAGGTGGTGGAGGAGTTGATCCAGATAGCAATGAATACAGGAGGTGGTTGTTGGCGGTTAGAGATCCAGTCACAACACCTTGAGTTGCCCCGTTTACGATAGCATCACGAACCTGAGTCGCAGAAGCGCTAGGATTGATTTGCAGGAATAAGGCAGCGACTCCAGCCACGTGGGGCGAAGCCATCGAAGTTCCACTCATTGTAGAAGTTGCGGTATTGGATGTGTGATAGGTCGACCTTATGCTTGAACCCGGCGCGAATAAATCTACGCAGCTACCATAGTTAGAAAACGATGAACGGGCATCGGTCGATGTGGTCGAACCAACAGTAATGGCCGATGGGGTCCTTGCTGGTGTGAAATTGCATGCGTCAGCATTGCTGTTTCCAGCTGCGATAGCATAGGTGAAACCCGCATTGATGGAATTTGTGATCGCATTCTCAAGCGTGCTGTTGCTCCCCGATGCACCAAGCGACATATTCACAACGCCCGGCTTGCTTCCATTCTTTGTAATCCAGTCGATGCCAGCCAACACACCCGACCATGAGCCGGAACCGTTGCATCCCAAAACACGAACCGACACCAGAGTAGCTTTCTTGGCAACTCCCCATGTTGTGCCGCCTACAGTGCCAGCAACGTGTGTTCCATGTCCGTTACAATCTGAACCGGGGCTTGTCAGACCTCCAATAGCGTCATAGCCAAAAACAGCACGACCACCGAAATCGACATGGCTGTACAGGATGCCAGAGTCCATCACATACACATTCACCCCAGTTCCATCCTGGTTATAGGTATAGCTGTTGTCTAAGCTGCTGGTGCGCTGGTCAATTCGATCGAGCCCCCAGGTTGCCGGAGACTGCGTAGTAAATGCATAAACAACACCATCTTGCTCCACACGCTCCACGTTTGGATTCCTTTGCAGAGCTTCGGCAACTTTGTCTGTTGCCTGCTCAGGAACTCGGAGGGCAAAACCTTTGATGGCCGTGGTGTAGGTGTAGAGTACTTCCCCGCCATTTGCATTAGCCAACCCTCGTGCGGTAGACCCTGGATTTGCGACCGACTGCTTAAAGGTCACGATCAACTGACCAGGAATCTTTTCGTCCGATAGACCACCGGGGTTGTTAGAGAATGGAGCTGACTGAACCGCCATTGGCTGATTGTCGTCTGGTAACATTGTCGAAGGATTTTCGCAACCCGATGTGGCGAGCATGGCCATCGCCGCTAACATCGGAAACATCAACCGTTTGAGGACTTTAGCTTTCATATTGTTTGACATTTGGCTGTGATGACCACACATGGAGTAGTTGATTCTCAGGGTGGTCGAATGGTAAGTACGTAACGCAAATATGGAGAAAAATATTAACTGTTAAAATATTCTAACAAAAATAATTTTCAACTTCGGGTAGCAAGAAAACCTACCCCACAACGCAATTATCGTCGTTGGACCAATTTCGTATTTTGAACGTACTATACCCAAAATACCGAACATCGTTTTCGATCAAAATTTAGTGTTATGAACGACATTGCCCGCGTCGAAGAGCTTAGATCCTATCAAATTCTGGACACATTACCAGAGGCAGAGTTTAACGAAATCGTCGAGCTAGCCGCCGCCATTTGTAATACCCCAGCATCAATGATCACGTTTATCGACGCCGATCGTCAATGGTACAAAGCATTTGTGGGGGTCGATTTTCAACAGACACCTAGGGAACTCAATTTTTGCGAGGCGACGTTTCCGAATCCGAATGAAGTTTTGGTTGTAAGCGATATGTCAAAGGATATTCGGTTCATGAATCACCCTTTGGTGTGCAACGAACCCAATGCGCGTTTTTATGCTGGTGCTCCACTTCAGACTCCAGATGGCTTTGTATTGGGCACACTTTGCGTGCTCGACAGCGTACCTAGAGAAATGACAACCCAGGAGGTCCGAGCTCTCAGGCTTCTATCAGAGCGCGTGATGAAGCTTCTAGAAATGCATAAAACGGTTGCAACCCAACGCGAAAGCCTCGAAACAAGCGCAAAGCTAATGAAGAAGCTCACCGACTTGGCACCAGCTGGCATTTTTCAGATGGAGATCAAAGAGTCGAGCCATCTTCGTTTTCCGTTTGTCAGTCAAGGTATTTGCGCACTACATCCAGAATTCACCCCAGAACGGATGGGTCGGAACGGCGAATACTGCTTTGAACACGTTCATCCAGATGATGTACACGATTTACGTGCATCACTTACAGAGGCGTCCGCTACATTAACCACATGGGAGGCTGAAAGCCGCTTGGTGATGCCCGACGGAGCAGTTAAGTGGGTACGAGCAATTGCCAGACCCGAGAGAAGGAGCGATGGTGAAGTGATCTGGTATGGCATCTTTCAGGACATGACCGACCGCCGCAACTACGAGGATACATTAGAGCAGATCTTGTGGGACATATCGCATGTTATGAGGCGACCAGCCGTACTTATGCTAGGGCTTGTAGAAGCAATAGAGACCGATCATATAGATCATAAAAAGCTAAAAGAATACGCTGGGTTCTTCAAGGATATCGCAATGAGCATGGACGAGTACACCCAAAAACTGAACGATGTGTATCATCTCAAACGCGTTCAGGCAAAAAATAAATCTGAAGACGACGTTTGATTGGGATATTCTTTTTTTGATACATTTACAGGAGTGACCACGCCAGACCCGTCGCTACAGTTCATGAGCACTGGCCAGACGCGATCCATACTATTATCATCTTAAATCCCTAGCCTCATAAAGCTCATGAGCTCAAAAAATGAATTCCCGGTAAATCCGTTCCTTGCGGTTTTCATCGCGTTTCTATTCCTCGCCGCCGTAGTATACACCATCTACGACCGTGAACATGACACAGTTAACACGACCTTGAAGGCTGATCACGCAGCTAAATGACCGCGAACTCATGACCGCAGATTCATGACCGCTGATCTATTCGATCAAATTGATCAAAAGATTAATTTAACAGGCGGCAGTTCAGCAGGTAATCAATCTGCACTGATTTCGAGTGGTCTATACTGTAGCAGACATCTTACATTTCAGGTCAAATGATTTTATGATCTTATAGATCAGCGGTCTTAAATAATGTCCAATCGAAGGTCGCGGTCGATTTCGAAGCGGCCTTTCTCACCCTTCACGGTCACAATTTGGTGGAATTCGTCGTGTTCGATAAACAGAAGCCAATTCCCTGTCACTGCTTTTTCAAGGAAATTCTGCTTCTCGAGCAGTGTCTGTGTCGGATTCATATCGTAGGCCATCACCCACGGCAATGGGACATGCGCTGCCATTGGGATCAGATCGGCGCAATAAACCATTCTTCCACGGTCTGAATCGAAATAAGGCAACTGCATGCCCTGTGTGTGGCCGTCCATGTTGAAGGTAGCCAGTCCTGGCTCCCATGTATGACCATCCTCAACTAGTCGCAACTTTTCGGGGTCATTTAAAGGGGAGAGGTTTTCGCGCATGAAGCTGGCCTTCTCGCGGGCGTTTGGGTTGGTGGCCGTCTCCCAATGGCGACGGTTCACCCAATAGGTTGCATTTTTAAATTTCGGCACCGACGTCACCCCGTCTTCGGCCCATTCACTGGCACCCCCGCAGTGATCGAAATGAAGGTGGGTGAAGATAATATCTGTGATATCGTCGGCCGTGAAGCCATGCGCTGCAAGCGATTGGTCCATCGAATACTCCGTATCGTCATATTCGTAGATGCCACGCATTTTAGCGTCAAACTTTGGTCCGGTGCCGGTATCGATCAGGTATCTGCGTCCACTGGCTTGCGATTCGATCAGCAAGCACCTCATAACCATCGGGATGCGGTTGTTCTCATCGGCAGGTACGCGTTTCGACCACAAGGTCTTGGGTACGACACCGAACATCGCCCCGCCGTCGAGGCGAAACCGCCCGGTTTCTATCGAATACAACTTAAAAGGGCCCCAGTCGGTCGAGTTGATGTACATAGTTTATCTGGTTCAGATGCGCTTGAGAAGGGACTCCAAAAAGATTTTCATTTCGCGCAGGTCGCGTGTTACATCCAAAGGCAATGGCAATTTTGGTGCGTCGTCAACCACCTTGTCGCGGGTGTCGAGCGCCTTCTTCGCCCCGGCGGTGCTGTATTTCTCGTCCTTGATCAGCACCTTCAACTCCATGATCGTCTTGATGTCGGCCTCGGTGTACATCC
>CAZVRJ010000045.1:0-20563 GCA_964629885.1 uncultured Chitinophagales bacterium
CCACAATGGCCTACGATGCAAACATGTTGTTCTGGAACCCTGCCGGTACCGCACTGGCACAGGATCAGACTCTCAGCGCATCCTTCTCATACAATAAGTGGATCGCTGACATTAATTATAGCGCAGCAGCCGTTTCTTACAATACCGGCAACACCGGTACCGTATCGTTCGGTGTGCAGGTCTTTGGCCTGTCCGATATCAGCGCAAATCGTCAAAATGGATACACAGATCCATTCTTGAACGACTTGGTGACTGACCCGAACACTTCGGCTACTTACGACTATATGGATTTGGCATTCAGCGGTGCGTACTCAAAGTACATCACTGAGAATCTGTCGCTCGGAGCTACAGCCAAATTCGTTAGCCAGCGTATTGACGACGTAAGCGGCACCGCTTTCGCATTCGACTTCGGCTCTGTCTATCACATAGGTGTGAAAGACTGGACCATCGGTGCACGTCTTAATAACCTTGGATCAAAGATGCAGTTCTACAACCAGAAGAACCCGCTTCCTTTGACATTCGCCGTAGGTACAAGCATCTACCCTGTAAGCAATGAGACAACACGTCTCATGCTTGCCGTTGATGCTGTTAAGCCTATGGATAGCCAGCAGCTCGTCTATGGTGGAGCAGAACTGTCGTTCTACGATTTACTCTTCCTCCGTGGCGGCTACAAGTTCAACTATAGCGGCAATGACGACGGCGGTAACAGTGCCCGTGATGCTATCAATACAACGATCGAGGGCATTTCCTTCGGTGGCGGTATCCAGCATTCGATGAACGGTTACAACATCGCCATCGATTATGCCTTCACACAGATGGATCTCCTCGATAATACGCACCGTATTACGCTGAAGATCCGCAAGTAAGAAGGCTGTTGCCAATTACGACAGAAGCCGGCTCCGTTCATTCGGGGTCGGCTTTTTTTTTAGTAATTAGTGACTAGTAACTAGTGACTAGCAGGATTTCCGAAAACCACCTTACCCTAATCCCTAATCCCTAATCCCTAATCCCTAGTCCCTAGTCCCTAGTCCCTAGTCCCTAGTCACTAGTCACTAGTCACTAGTCACTAGTCACTAATTTTTCGTAGATTTAAGATTGACTACTAACAAATTATTCTCGGATCTCATGAAATTACCGCGCCTTGCCTTAGTTGCAGCACTCGTACTTGGAGGATGTTCTGCAACCGATAATACCGATGCTGTACTCGAAACCATCACTGAAGAGAGTCTGATGGAGCACATTCAGGTTTTGTCTTCTGATGAGTTCATGGGTCGTGGACCCGCAACAATCGGGGAGGAAAAAACAGTCAACTACCTTCTCGAGCAGTACCGCTCCTACGGGCTCAAGCCAGCTTTTGGTACAAGCTTTGTCCAAGATGTGCCTGTTGTGAGTTACCGCACCGTGCCAGAGGAGACATCCATTAAATTCAACGGCGCGAACACAGGCGACTTGGTATTCGCGAAGGATTATGTGGCAACTCCTGCAAACAGCGAGGTACTGAACACTTTGGTAGGAGCTGAGTTGGTTTATGTCGGTTATGGCATTCAGGCACCTGAAGAAGATTGGGATGATTACAAAGGCATGGACATGACCGGAAAAATCATCGTTATCAAGAATTCTGATCCCAATCAAGACAGCACAAAATTCGGTGGCAAAGCGCGCCTTTACTATGGCAGATGGGACTACAAGTTCGAAATGGCGAGAACGGTTGGAGCTAAGGGCGTATTGATTATCCACACTCTCGGCACAGCAGGCTACCCTTGGTCAGTCGTTGCAAATAGCTGGGGTGCCGGTCAGTTTAAGCTTGCCGATGGCAACACCGAATCCACATCGGTCATTCAGGGATGGATCACCTCCGATTTGGCTGTAAAACTTTTCACTGCCGCTGGGCTGGATTTACCGGCACTCATGGACGCTGCCGAGCGCCAAGACTTTCAACCGGTGCCACTTAAGGGTGTGACAATGGATTTGACCCTCAAAGGTGAATTCAGAGACTTGACCGTGAAGAATGTAGGTGGAATCATTGAAGGAACCGATCTAAAAGACGAGTATGTGGTATTTACAGCTCACCACGACCACTTGGGTGTGGGCCCAGCCGTGAATGGAGATTCCATCTACAATGGTGCGCGCGATAACGCAAGCGGTACGAGCGCCTTCTTGAACATTGCTAAGGCATATTCAAAGATGAACATGAAGCCACGTCGCAGTCTTCTTTTCTTGGCCGTTGGAGCCGAAGAGAAGGGCTTGCTAGGTGCGAAGTATTATGCTGCCAATCCTACCGTCGAACCCGGCAACATCGCTGCGAACATCAATATCGATGGACTCAACGTATTTGGCCGCACAAATGATATCACCTATGTGGGGCTGGGTCGATCAGACATCGACGACCTCCTGTTACCACTAGCAGAGTCGCTTGGAAAGTCCGTGAATCCCGATCTGCAACCAGAGCAAGGTTTCTTCTACCGTTCTGACCACTTTGCATTTGCCAGAATTGGCGTTCCAGCTTTCTACGGCGGCATGGGCAGCGACTTCATCGGCAAGCCTGAGGGATACTTCAACGAAGTAGTCGAAACGTACAACCGCCTCAATTACCACACCGTCACCGACGAAATTACGGACGACTGGGACATGAGTGGCGCCGTCGACGATGTCAGATTGTATTTCTTGCTTGGCAAGAAGTTGGCAAATGCCGACGCAAAACGCATGTGGCGTGCGGGCGATGAGTTTGAAGCAGCACGCTTGAAGAGCTTGGAATAAATGTCCGCAGTTATATTACTAATCGTACTTCTCAACCTTGGTGGTTGTGCAGCAAGTTCCGATACGTATCCAGCGGACGCAGATTCAATTTTCTCATCGCCGGTTCGTATCGGCGCGCTAGCCGGCGCTGACATGACGGAAGCTTCAGGAATTGTTGCATCCATCCAGCACCCCGGAATGTGGTGGGTCATCAACGACAGCGGACATGCCCCCACCCTCTTTCTGGTTGATTCGACAGGAATTGCAGCAGCTCACTTTCGCATTGATGGAGTTGTAAATCGGGATTGGGAGGACTTATCCATGCGGATCCACCCAGTAACGGGTAAACCAGAAGTACTTATCGCTGAAATCGGCGATAACAGGGCCATCTACGGCGTCAAGCATATATATGCCGTTGATGAGCCCAGTGATGTACCGTTCAATTTGGGAACAGCTCCCACCCCCATACCTACGCGAACTTATTCCTACATCTACCCCGATGGTGATCGTGATGCCGAAACCTTGATGGTTGATCCGGTCGATCACTCATGGTATATCGTCTCCAAACGCGAGGATGAGGTGCGATTATACCAGTTCAACCCTGATTATATCGACCGAATGGATCAGGCTTACTTGGATGGTAACAGCCCACCAGGCGTGATTGGAACGATGCCGGTCGACACGTTGAGGTTCCATCTCACGCTTCCGTTCACTGGTGCAGTTGCCGGCGACATTTCGTCCGACGGTTCAGAGGTTCTGATCAAGAGCTATATCCAGGTATTTTACTGGCGGCGTGGTGACACCTCCATGTCTCTTCCAAATCTGTTGGCCCAAGATGGTAGGCCGCAGCCCTACATTCCCGAAACTCAGGGTGAATCGATTGCATTTAGCCGAATGCCACAAGCCGGTTATGTAACCGTGTCAGAAAAATCGTCCGCCGCCGATCAGCCGTTTTTATACTATCCCCGATTGAAGAGATAATCGCAAGACTTAGCCCAATGTCGGCGGCAGGCAATCGCTTGGCAGCATTCAGTACAACTCCTTAGCCAACTGTACGAACTCATCTAGGGTCAGCGTTTCAGCACGACGTGTCAAATCCCATCCATCCAAGGTTTTGCCGTTCATGATGGGGGAGAGGGTATTGCGTAGCATCTTCCTCTTCTGACTGAAAGCCTGACGGATAACCCTCCGTAAATGCTCTCCGTCGATGTCAGGCACAGGCTTGTCGAATGTGAGTCTGATGATGGCACTGTCGACATTAGGCTGCGGGTGGAATGCGGTACGTGGCACGGTGAACATATATTCTACCGTTGCGGCTAGCTGTACCTGCACGCTTAATATTCCGTAGGCCTTGTTTCCTGGAGTTGAGACAAGTCGTTCTGCTACTTCCTTTTGGACCATGATCACGGCTTCGGAGAAACGCTCTCTGTTGTCGATCAGTAGGAACAGAATTGGACTTGTGATGTAATATGGAAGATTGCCGATTATGGCTATTCGTTCATCGCTCGGCATCTGATCGAGCCACCTGGTTTCAAGTACATCTAATTTAAGGATGTCAATCCCTGGGTAGCTCTTTTCGAGCAGCTCAACGGCTCTGCTGTCGATTTCGATGGCACGAAATCGGTTGTATCTCTTTGTCAAGATGGAAGTCAATGCACCCGTGCCCGGACCAATTTCAACTACAAGCTGGTCTTTCCCGGCCCTGAGGCTCTCGACAATTTGATCGACAATGCCGTAGTTTGTCAGGAAGTTTTGACCAAGGCTTTTACGGGGCTTGATGGAGTGATGCAATGGGGCTTTTCTTGTATTGTGAGGGGCGTTGGCGTATTTTGCCAGAAAACACTCCCATAAGATACACATTGCGGGAACCTCATGGAGATATTGAACCCCGCCGGTATTACTTCGATCGGACTTAAGACCCTCGAGAAGACTGTGACTCGGAACAAGGGACAGGTCTCGCTTAAGATTGGGCTTCCCAGAGAACGCATCAACGACGAAACACGCATCTGTCTTACTCCATCGGGAGTCAGTTTATTAGTTGCGAACGGCCATGAGGTTTTCGTTGAGGCTAAGGCCGGGGAGCAGGCGCATTTCAGCGACCAGGCGTATTCAGATGCGGGGGCTCATATTGCCTATGGGGCAAGGGAGTTGTATAAGCAAGCAGAGATCGTTGCAAAGGTTGCCCCTCCCGGTAAGGAGGAGATTGCCATGATGCGGGATCAAGCAATTCTGATATCGGCTTTGCATTTGGGTTCCTCAAAAGAAAGCATGTACCACCAGTTGTACGATAAGAACATCACTGGCATCGGATTCGAGTTCATTCAGGACGCTGATGGTAGTTATCCTATTGTTCGCATGCTCCACGAAATTACGGGGTCGCTAGCCATCCAAATTGCCGCCCACTATCTCGAGAGCTTCCACGAGGGGCAGGGGATCCTGTTGGGAGGAATTTCCGGTGTGCCACCAGCAACCGTCGTCATCTTGGGCGCCGGCATTATCGGTGAGTATGCGGCCCGAACGGCACTCGGATATGGTGCCCAGGTTTTTGTGCTCGACAATAATCTGACGGCTTTGCGTCATCTCGAAAATTCGCTCGACCGCAGGATCGTGACGGCCATGGCGAACCAGCAATATTTGTCCAATTCCCTCAAATTTGCCGATGTGGTGATTGGTGCCGTCATGGAGGAGGGTAATAAAGCTCCGTGTTGGGTCACCGAGCCCATGGTATCTCAAATGAAGGCCGGCAGTGTAATCGTAGATACTGTAATTGATCAAGGTGGTTGCGTTGCCACGAGTAGGGCTACGACACATACCAACCCAACCTATAAAATGCACGATGTTGTTCACTACTGTGTGCCCAACATGCCTGCTAGAGTCGCCCGTACTGGCACCTATGCTCTCAACAACGTACTCGTGCCGTATTTGATGGAAATTGGTGACGCTGGTGGCATTCATGGTGCCCTATGGACCAGCATCGCACTCCGCAATGGTACCTATCTTTATAAGAAACACCTAGCTAAAAAGATGCTCCATCAGATGGTGAAGCTGCCGTACCGCGACATCGAGATGCTTATAGCGAGCGGGTTGTAATAGGGGATTAGGGATCGGGGATTATTGTCTCGCCTCTCGTTTCTCGCGTCTCGCCTCCTGAGTCTCGCATCACCCCAGAATGAGAATTAGAATCGCCATCAATACCATGCCGAACCTAAATCGTGTGGTCAGGAGCATTGGATGATAACCGAGGCCTGCCGAATATGGGCGTTCTTGGAGCCACTGGTAATAGTGATCGCGATGTGCTCTACCTACGGCCATGGTGACGTGTCCATGTAGAACAGTCAACATAAAAGGCATTGCGAAGAGTAGGGAACCTGGCAGCCAGAGGTAATGATTACCAATCACATTCTTTGCTATCACATAATAGGGTAGACCGAATACAAGCAGAACTGGTCCCACAAGAAACCAGTTTATGATACAGATTCGCCAAAAATTGGATTGCCGTAATTCGTCGGACATTGTTGTCGCAATGGTTGAGAACAAGTTGAACAAAGCTAATGCTCAAGCGTCAACAATATAAGCTGTTATCAATAACTGGGAGGGAAAAATGAGACGCACGTGGTTCCAACCAATCATTTGCTCGATACTTATAATTAATCTGTTTAGCTGTGATTCAACTATAAGTCCAGAAACAGATGATTCCGAATCCATTTCACGCAAATTTGGAAGCAACATTAACCTCAGTCAACTTGAAAACTACTCGGCGCAGCCTGTTCCTGGATACATTACGAAAAACAATGCACCGAATAATCCGGTATCGAACGAGAAAGCGACATTGGGACGAGTTTTGTTTTACGACAAGGAGCTCTCGATAGACAGAACCGTATCGTGTGCTAGCTGCCATCAGCAGGGGCTTGCATTTAGTGATTTGGCAGTCGCTAGTGATGGGGTTGCCGGTACTACCGGAAGACATTCGATGCGTCTGATCAACGTTCGATTTGCACAGGAGCCCAGATTTTTTTGGGATGAACGAGCTGCTTCGCTCGAGCATCAAGTTACAGAGCCCATCAAAGATCATGTTGAGATGGGGTTCAGCGGGAACAACCCAAATTCTACATTTGACGATTTGGTGAACAGGCTATCGGGGCTCGACTATTATCGTCACCTTTTCAGTTTCGTCTATGGCAACAACACTATCAGCGAAGCACGCATTCAAGAAAGCTTGGCACATTTTGTGAGAAGTATCCAGTCATTTGATTCGAAATATGATGTGGGTAGAGCCCAAGTGCAGGGGAATATGATCAATTTCCCGAACTTCACGGCACAGGAGAACATGGGAAAAATGTTGTTCACTATGGGGCCCACTTTCAACCCAGTAGGAAACCGTGTTTCAGGTGGACTCGGTTGCCAACGATGCCATCAGGCACCAGAATTTGACATCGATCCCGGCAGCCGAAACAACGGGGTGATCCAGTCGATAGCGGGGCAAATTGACCTAACCAACACCAGAGCACCATCACTGCGTGACCTAATCGGACCGAACGGTAATTTGAATGGTCCTTTAATGCACAATGGTTCTTTTACATCGTTGGAATCAACAATATTTCACTACAATGATCTAACCGCCAATGTTAACCCAGAGCTGGACCCAAGGCTTCGTCCAGCTGGCAACCCACAAAAGCTGAACATGACACAACAGGAAGTGGATGCTGTCGTCGCCTTTTTGAGGACTCTCACTGGAAGCAATATTTACATGGACAAAAAGTGGTCAGACCCATTTATTCGCTGAAAATGTCCACTAAACCGGCTTTTAGGATGCGGTTATTTATAGTAGTTCCTGAACGCTTCAGTCAAAGCTGTTGTACTTTCCCGAACCGACAACTTAACGGGAACAAGACTGGTATACCCAGTGTGATGCGTCCCCTTCTTTTCTTGCAGCCTGTCGAAGATCAACTCTAGAGTTTTCTTTCCAAGTAGCTCGTACGGAGTATGCACCGATGTGATTGTGGGAGTGTACAGGTTGCAGATCGGGAGGTCATCATATCCGGCTAATGCCAGATCGTCGGGGATGTGCATACCTTCTCTGATGGCGCTGTGGACAAATCCTATAGTCGTGCTATCGTTGCTGCAAAAGATGGCATCCGGCTTGTCGTCCGATTTTGCAAAGTGATTAAATGCCTCTTTCCCTTGTTCGAACGAATAGTCTCCGTTGAACTCCCAGACGAGGCTTAGATTTTCGGATTGGTTGATGTAGTCCAGAAAGCCGTTCTTTCTGAGCATGGCCTCCGACTTGTTCACCGGACCCTGAATGATCCCTAGCTTTTTGTGTCCGAGCTCCTCAAAATGATTTGCGATCAAGTAACCGCCTCGATAGTTGTCGAAAGTGACGGTGTCCATTACTGGGTTGGCGATCGGTGCGATAGAGACGATAGGGAAATCTGTGGGAAGACAATCCATGATGGACTGATAGTCGGCGGGCTTGTAGTCTGGTAAGAAAATGATGGCCGCATCGAACTGCGACTGGCCCAGATAGGCGGCCAACTGATCTGGGGTGGATGAAGCATGGCTAACGCTTACAAGATTGACCCTCAGCTTGCTGTCGTTTGTGGCTTGATCAAATCCTTCGAACAAGGATGCGAAAAACTCACCTGTATAATGCCTTACAACAAGGGCAATATTGATGCTGCTTCTGAACTCAATCGGTCGAACTTGTGTCGTGAGCGGGTAATTTAGTTTGTGTGCGCTCTCGAAGACCTTTCTGGCCTTGTCGTTGTTGATGGCGACCGACCCTGAAAGAATTCTAGACACGGTCGAAATCGACAACCCCGAATCAAGTGCTATATCTTTTAAGGTGACCTTCTTTAACATAACCAAACATCCAGATTTGAAAATTTATTTCTCAATATGTGAAAATTTTTTCATCTACGCCAATTTTAGGCGAAAAATTTGGTGGAAAAACACCAGAATATGACCTTTTTTGCCTTTGAGGCCGGCAAAATAAAGCGAATTATCCTCCACATATATCGAAACGCTTATACCTCTGCTAAAAGAAAGATACCGCTTATTACTATTTGAATTGGCTTTATTGGCTCAGTATTTCGGGAAATTGGCCAAAGCGTGGTTGTAGCTAGCTGATGAACAATTAGCACATTGTGAAAAAATATTTCATAAATATGAAAAATATATTGACAAATATGAAAATTCTTCGCAACATACCATCTGAAGTTAGCAGAAGCGCTTCCATCTAAATCTTACAATCCAACTGATATGAAAACTTTACTACAGAGCGCATCCATTAAAGTCCTTACCTGGATGGCCGTGGGTTTGTCGATAGTCGTATTGAGCGGCAATGCAGCAGCACAGAACGGCGACAACATCATCCGAAATGGTCAATTCACGACCAATTTGACTGGGTGGTCATCATTCGTGGCCGACTTTGCCGGTGTAGGTGCAACTATTGCATCGACTAACGGTGAAGCAGCCATTACAAATATTACCAACGCTGGAGGAGAGGTTTGGCATGTCCAGCTCTTCCAAGTTTTGACAGCAGGACAAATCGACTCGCTGGTGCTTGGCGCAACCTACGCCATTTCCTTCGATGCTCGTTCTCCGTTGAACGGACGTCAACTTCGCATGTTCTTCGGACAGGAAGGCGGAGATTTTGCTCCCCTCAAGGTCAGCGATTTCCAACTTACCACCGAAATGAAGACGTATACAGTCAAATTCACTGTTCCGGTTACGTTCACTGCCATGAAGTTGGGTTTTGAAATGGGTCTCAACAATGCCAGCGTTTTCATCGACAATGTCTCGTTGATGGAGACTGAGCCGGAGGGGGTCGACCTGCCAGCCAACTTCGACGATCCCAATCTCGACTACAAGCTAGTGGACTTTGGTGGCACAGCCTCCGAAATCATAACTGACCCAACCGATTCTAATAACAAGGTAGTCCGCACAATCAAAACGTCAGCTGCAGAATTGTGGGCTGGAACTACTGTTGGTGATCCGGAAGGTTTCGCATCGCGTATCCCGCTTACGGCTGAAAACACGACCATGAGCGTACGTGTATGGTCACCAGATGCAAATATTCCTGTTCGCTTGAAAATTGAGGCCTTCAACGACCCAACAATCAGCGTTGAGACCGAGACAAAGACAACAGTAGCAGGAGAGTGGGAGACGTTGGTTTTTGACTTTAAAAACCAAGCAACGGGTACAGCTCCGTTGAACCTCGACTACTTCTATAATAAAGCCTCCATCTTCTTCAATTTTGGTACAACGGGTGCACAAGCAGGTGAGAAAACGTACTATTGGGATGACATGGCATTTGGTGGCGATGCCGGTGAGACACCACCACCTGTACCAGTAGGATTTGTCGCATTCAACCGAATAGGAGAAACCCCAGTTGAATCGGGCCAGGTATTCTTGGCCGCCGGTCCAAATAATGTGACCCAAGAGAATATTGCATATCGTCTCTACTATGCCAAAAGCTCTGCAAACCTTCAGAATCCTAGGTTGGGTACCGAGTATGTATTTGGTGGTACCGCGGGAGATGGCGATGGCAAGAACGCATTTGGTTTCGTCATCAGCGGCCTACAGGCAGGCACGCCGTATACATTTTGGCTGTATCAATATAACACGGCATCCAAGTTGTTCTCGCCAGAGCCAGCTGTGGCAACGGCAACATCGGGTGGTACATTCACAAATTTGGGCGAGACCGGATCCGAAATTCCATTCGAGTATGTCTTGGGACAAAACTATCCAAATCCGTTCAACCCATCAACCAGCATTCAGTTTGCACTTCCAGAATCAGGCCAGGTGCAGATAGATGTTTACAACATGGTTGGACATAAAGTGATGACCGTAACGAATGGAACCATGAACGCTGGCTACCATGTAGTAACTTTAGATGCAAGTTCGCTCTCCAGCGGTCTGTACATTTACCGCTTGAAGGCCGGTAATGTCGTGCTCACCAAGAAAATGACCTTGGTCAAGTAAATCGGTCGGTAATCGGAAGCGCCTCTTCTCGGTAGTTGGCGCTTCCGATACCTCTTTTAACCTTTGCAATACCACGTATATGAATAGAGTCAAACATATCGCGATCTTCCTGTGTCTGTTGCTTGGATTCTCCCAATCACTATCTGCGCAAGGTCGAGTCGAAGTGCGCGAAAGCGCCGACGGTTGGCGGCTTTTAGTCGACAACAAGCCGTTGATGGTGAACGGGATGAACTGGGACTACTTTCCTATAGGTACCAACTTCAACTACAGCATTTGGAATCAGTCGCCCGAATTGATTAAGCAAGCACTCGACTACGAAATGGGCTTGCTCAAAAACATGGGAGTAAACTCCATACGTGTTTATACGGGTATTCCAAAGCAGTGGATTGAGTACATCTACGATAATCATGGCATTTACACCATGCTAAATCACTCGTTTGGTCGATATGGCTTGACGCTAGACGGCGCTTGGGTTGCAAACACGGAGTATTCGGATCCACGTGTAATTGAATTGCTACTCAAAGAAGTGTCTGATATTGCCACTGAATACAAGGGAACAAGAGGGCTTCTTTTGTACCTGCTTGGCAACGAAAACAACTATGGTCTTTTCTGGGGTGGTGCCGAAACGGAAGACATCCCCATGGCTGACCGTCAGTCTACAGTCCGAGCCCGCCACATGTATAAACTCTTCAACCAAGGTGCCCTTGTCATGAAGGCGATCGATCCTAATCGTCCAATTGCCATGGCTAACGGCGACCTTTTGTTCATGGACATCATCGTAGAAGAGGTTCCCGATATGGACATCTTCGGGGCGAATGTCTATCGCGGCGTAACGTTCACCGACATGTACGATAGGGTCAAGAACGAGTACGGAAAACCGTTGCTTTTGACCGAGTTTGGTGCCGATGCTTTCAACGCAATAACAAACCAGGAAGACCAACTGTGCCAAGCTTATTACAAGCATGGTAACTGGAAGGAAATCTATGCAAATGCAGCTGGTTTGGGTAGAGCTGGCAACTCCATTGGCGGGTACACATTTCAATTCAGCGATGGATGGTGGAAATATGGTCAGACGGTAGATCTCGACGTGCACAACAACAATGCATCTTGGGCCAATGGAGGTTACCAGTGCGACTATGTTGAAGGCCAAAACAACATGAACGAGGAGTGGTTTGGCATCACAGCCAAGGGTCAGACCAACTCTGCTGGGCTATATGAGCTATATCCAAGAGCCGCCTATTACGTACTCAAGGAAGCGCATAGTTTCGATCCGTACGGAAATGGAGTCACGATAGAAAAACTGGAAGCGCACTTTGAGAGCATCAACATGATGGATGCGTATCTGCGTGCAAGAGGCGACAAAGCCGCACTGATGGGTGAAAGGACAAGCCAACTCCGCCTAAGCCGTTTCCAGTCGAATTTCACCACTTTTACCACGGGTGGCAGCCTGATCACGACACCGAAGGATGCTGATGCGATGAATCCACAGTATCCGAATCAACAGGGTTTTGATCACATGCAGTCTTTCTACGTGGGTGTCGAGGCAAATCCTTCTGCTAATGTGAGAGCCAACATTGAGTTCAATGTGCTTGCGAACGTAGCGTTGAACCCGATAGACGAAATATTCTACGAAAATCGGGGTCGTCCAGTGGAATTACGAGGTAGGAATGGCGACGTAAATATTAGCGACTTGAACAGGATTCAAGTTTACAAGGCTAGCTACAACTGGAATCACAAGTTCTTCGATCTAACAGGATTCTACAGAACCGGTCATTATCACTGGGGTTACGAAGGCGATTTCTTCGGTCTATACCCAGAGGCGAATTATGGTCCAAATATCGACATTTACAATGGTGTTGCACCGTTTGGTTTCGAAGCTTCTTTCAAGAAGAATCTTAACGGTTTGAAACTTGCCTTTGGACCCCAACTTTGGTGGGGAGCTAACCCAGCTGTATTGCTCAAGTATGGAAGGAATGTGGGCAACTTCAAAGTGACGGGTATTTACCATGAAGATCTCGATCGCCAAGGTATGACCGAGAGCTCATTTGCCATTCCGCAGCCACTTACACGCAGGCTCACGCTCCATGCGGCAAGGAAATACGGCAAATTTGGCGTCGACATCGGTGGTATTTGGGCCGGCGAGCCACTTAACGGACGCGAATTTCAAATCTACCGCGAAACATCTACAGGTGGCAACGTGTATGTAGACCGAATCAAGTCGTCCGACAATTGGGGTGCAAAATTGAAGTTTGCCTATGAGGGTGGACGATTTAATTGGTATGCACAATCTGCCATAATGGGTCTCGTTGCAAACGGAGGCGCCGACCAAACGATGACGTTTACCGGATGGAGGCTCAAGGACAGTGGAAGCGGCAATCAATACAACGCCCTAAGCGGGTTTACCTACACGATCGGAAACCTTCAGATTGCCCCGAATTTCCTGTGGCAAAAGCCAATCGAAGGTCCAATTCCAGCAAGTGTTGCTGCCCCGGGGCGACCAAGAAACATTCTTGACGATCCATTTGTTGTGCGCTCAAACCGTGAGACAGTAGCAGCCGAAATCCTGTTCACATTTGATCCTACACCAGCTACATGGATGTACAACTGGGACAGCGATCTTACTGAAGATGCAGAATTTGCCCTAAGTGCAGGTTTTGTATATCGCCACCACCCAACCACACAGGACGCCGCCATCGGCATCTTGCCAAATGGGCGTTCAACGTTCGCATTTCCCGGAGCACCGCCAGCAAAAGATTTGTGGGAAGTCCACGCTCGATTGGTGACCAAGCCGAATAGTGACTTTGGACTCATTGCTGTGCTCTATGGTGGCGAAGCTCAAGCAAACGGAAGCGACGAGCGCTTGATCAATCGCTTCGGAGCTGATGTAAGGTCTATCTACAAGCAAGTCAAGGTCAATGCCTTTGCTCGTGTGAACGACTGGGGGCCATATGACTACCACCGTGACTTTAACTTGACGTTCCCCATGCAGTTGATGGCCGATGTGTCGACTACGCTTAGCAAACCAGATTGGTTTGACCTACCTGGAACACGAATTGGTATGCGTGGCACATGGAGGACCCTCGACCAGTACTCGCCACGATATGCTCCAGTCATGGCCAGGGACGCCTCAGGTGCCTGGGTACCCAACCCAAATGCCATCGGTTACGACAATGGCATTGAGTGGGAGATCAGAACGTATGTACAAATCACATTTTGAGACTTTAAGGCAGCAACATGAACGCGAAATACAAAATATCTTCATCGCACCTCTTTATTGGTGGCCTACTGATTCTGCTCTTCAGCAGTTGTGAGCGAGTGGTCGACGGCTTGGATGCTCCTCAATTTCCGACGAATCCAGAGGTTTTTATTGATGGATTTAGTGGTGGACTAAACTACGCCGCATTTGGCGGATCTGTCCCCACGGCCTTTCAGGTAGACAACGAGGTCACCTACGGTAACTCGAAAGCTTCCATGCGAATCGAAGTGCCCGATGTGAACGACTCGAGAGGGACCTATGCCGGTGGCGTCTATTTCACCTCTACGCCAAGAGATCTATCCCAATATGATGCTCTGACCTTTTGGGCAAAAGCTTCACAGTCAACTTCGATCGACATTATCGGATTCGGAAATGACTTGGGAGAAAATCGCTATCAAGCAAGCGTCCCGAACCTCGACATGAACACCAACTGGAAAAAGTACATCATCCCGATTCCGAGCCCAGCCCGGTTGACAGCAGAAAGGGGCATGTTCTTCTACTCGGTTGGCCCTAAAGAAGGCAAAGGTTTCACCTTTTGGATCGACGAAGTGAAATTTGAAAAGCTGGGTACTATTGCCCATCCAATGCCGGCAATCATGAGTGGCCAGAATCAAGTCATTAATTCTTTCGCAGGAGTTTCGACCAGTGTTACTGGATTGCAGTCTGTTCACAACTTGCCAAATGGCACTAATCTGGCTGTGGATGTTACTCCTAATTACTTCCAGTTCACGACTTCAAATCCTGCAGTCGCAACAGTCGATGCGTCTGGACGCGTCTCTATTGTCGGTGGGCCAGCAAATGCCGTCATCACGGCCAAATTGGGCAACCAAGACGCCAGAGGTTCGCTCACTATCCAGTCGAGGGGGCAATATGTGAATGCGCCGACTCCGACCCGTCCTGCCAACAGAGTCATCTCCTTGTTCAGTGATGCATACCAGAATGTGCCAGTCGATTACTACAACGGTTATTGGGAGCCTTTCCAAACGACATTGTCCGCCGACTTCACTGTAGGGAACGACAACGTGCTCCACTACACGAATTTCAATTTCGTGGGGATCCAGTTTTCGTCACCAACAGTTAATGCAACATCTATGACACATTTGCATGTCGATGTTTTTCTGCCGAACCCGTTAACCAGCAATGCCCGTTTGAAGTTTGAGATGGTTAACAGTGGATCGGGTGGCACGGGGGCGTTCACGCGTACAATTGCTGCTTCTGATGCACAAAAGTGGATCAGCCTCGACATCCCACTTTCAAGCTTCTCAGGGTTGACCAACAGGTCGAACCTGTTTCAGCTCATCTTCATTAACGACAGCGGAAATATTCCGAGCATCTATGTCGACAACGTTTACTTCTACCAACAGTAACGATGAATATGAAAACGAATATCCTATTTACAACCATGGGCAAATTAGCCACGCTCTTTGTTCTATCGCTAATTGTTGGATCGTGCACACCCGATAATTTCCAGAAGCTCGACGAGAGGAATTGGGAACTGGTGTGGAGCGACGAGTTTAACGGTAATGCAGGTGTCTTGCCTGATCCCACAAAATGGTCTTTCGACATCGGAACAGGCCAAGATGGATGGGGGAATCAAGAGCTGCAGTTTTACACAAACCGTCCTGAGAACGTATCGCTCGACGGACAAGGTAACCTAGTAATTACTGCTCGAGCAGAATCCTTCAGTGGTCGACAGTTCACATCTGCCAGAATCAAAACTCAGGGGTTATTCCAGCAGGCCTATGGACGTTTCGAGGCACGGATCAAGAACCCATATGGACCGGGTTTATGGCCAGCTTTTTGGATGCTAGGCAGCAACATCGAAACAGTCGGGTGGCCACAAGCGGGCGAGATCGACATTATGGAGATGCGTGGTCAGGATCCAACTGTGATATCTGGATCATTACATGGCCCAGGCTACTCGGGTGGAAATCCAGTATCTGGCTCATATGCGCTAAAGAATGGTCGTTATGATGCTGACTTCTATGTGTACGCCGTAGAGTGGTTTCCCGACAGAATCGACTTCTTTGTAGACGATTACCTTTACAACCGTATACGTCCAAGAGATGTGAAGGGTGAGTGGGTTTTCGACCACCCCTTCTTCATGATTATCAATTTGGCAGTGGGCGGTTCTTACGTTGGCTTTCCTAACCCCAACACCCCATTCCCGCAAAAAATGGTTATCGATTACGTACGGGTTTATAAATGAGCTCACCCATCGAAATCGTAAATATGGATCATGAGACGTGGTTTAAAATTCCAGACCACGACTTGATGCGGCCATTTTTGATGAACATTGTAAGTGACTCAAATCACTGGATGTTCATTGCCAGCAACGGAGGACTCACCGCTGGTCGAAAAAATAGCCGCTACTCTCTTTTTCCATACTACACCGACGATAAGCTCATCGACCTGGCGGAGGTAACAGGGAGCAAAACCATCATCAAAATTAAGGTTGATGGCGACATACTCTTATGGGAACCTTTCTCCGAGCATTGCAAAGGGGCATTCACCACTAAGAAGAACCTTTATAAAAGTCTCTACGGCAACAAGGTGATGTTCGAGGAGGTCAACCAAGACCTAGGTCTAACATTTAGATATCAGTGGAATAGTAGCAGCAAATACGGTTTCGTACGAAAAGCCGAGTTGGAAAATTCTTCCGGGAAACGATATCAGATTACGTTACTCGACGGTTTGCAGAACGTGCTGCCATACGGAGTGGATCCAGATACGCAAAGCAACACGAGCAACCTGGTTGACGCCTACAAGCGAACCGAGTTGGTAGGTGAATCTGGGTTGGGAATCTTTGCTCTGAGCGCCATCATTGTCGACAAGACCGAACCAAGCGAGGCGCTGAAGGCGAATGTTGTATGGTCTGTGGGCTTAGATCGGCCAACTCATCTTTTATCCTCATTGCAACTCGATGACTTTCGCAAAGGCCGGCCTGTGCATGCCGAGAGTGACGTCAAAGGTGAAAAAGGGGCATACTTTGTCATAAAAGACATCCATCTCCAAGCAAAAACAACTCAAAGTTGGATGATTGTGGCGAATGTGAATCAAAACTATTCCCAGATCATTTCGTTGAACAACGATATTCAAACGTTTGCCGACCTTGATGCCGACATCGAACAGGATATTCAAGTTGGAACAAGCGCTCTCTTGCAGCTTGTTGCGGGCGCAGACGGTTTGCGTCACTCATCCGACACCTTGAAAGATTCGCGGCATTTTTCGAATGTGCTCTTCAATATCATGCGGGGCGGCACGTTCGATGAAAATTATCTGATAGACAAGAACGACCTGCTGGTCTACCTGTCGAAAGCCAACAAGTCGGTTTTTGACGCTCATCAAGATTTGCTTCGCTCACTTCCCGAAAACTTGGATGTTGTCGCACTGGGAAACATCCTGCAAGATACCGATGACGCCGATTTGTACCGCCTATGTAAAGAATATTTGCCCCTCAAGTTCAGCCGCAGGCACGGCGATCCGAGTCGTCCATGGAACCAGTTCTCCATCAATACGCACAACGAACTCGACGGCTCGAAAATCCTTGATTACGAGGGTAATTGGCGCGACATCTTCCAGAACTGGGAGGCGTTGGCTCATTCGTATCCCGCTTTCATCGAAGGGATGATCTTCAAGTTTTTGAATGCCTCCACGTTCGACGGCTACAACCCCTACCGTGTCACCAAAGACGGCTTTGATTGGGAAATTATTGAGCACGATAATCCTTGGTCGTATATCGGCTACTGGGGCGATCATCAGATCATCTACCTACTGAAGTTTCTCGAGTTTTACCACTCGCATCAGCCGAAGGCCATCGATGCGCTGTTCTCGAAAGATTGTTTTGTCTACGCCAATGTACCGTACCGCATCAAATCGTATGCAGATATTGCGATGGACCCCAAGAACACCATCGACTTCGACGAGTCGCTCGACAAGTCGATCCGCGAATCTATGGCCAAGCTTGGATCGGATGGGTCGCTGCTAAACAGCAGCATGGGCGACATCCACCATGTGAACTTCATGGAAAAGATTCTGGCAACTGTTCTAGCAAAAGTATCGAATTTCATTCCTGAGGGTGGAATATGGATGAACACCCAGCGCCCCGAGTGGAACGATGCCAACAATGCTTTGGTGGGTAACGGGGTTTCGATGGTGACGCTGTATTATCTGAGAAGATTCCTGAAATTCTTCGAAGAAATTCTCAATGAATCGTCAGCCCAGACCTTCAGCGTCTCCACGGAGCTGCACAAGCTTTTCGACGGGATTTCGAGCACGCTTAGTTCAAACATAGGGGCACTTAAAGGCCCCATATCCGATTCGGTGAGAAAAGACATTACCGACACACTCGGGATGGCTGGAAGCGAGTATCGAATCCATATTTATGACAAAGGATTCAGCGGCGAAACGGTGAGCCTCGAAATGAGCCAGCTAAAAGGGTTTATCGAGCATACCTTGAGATTTCTCGAGCATTCCATCGAAGCAAACCGTCGCGATGACCATCTGTATCACTCGTATAACTTAATGAGTTTCGATAAGGACGGCGTTACGGTAGACCACCTGAGCGAAATCCTTGAAGGTCAGGTGGCCGTGCTCAGTTCTGGTTATCTGAGCCCAATAGAATCGGCAGATCTGCTTGACTCGATGCGGAAAAGCAGCCTGTACCGCCCAGATCAAAATAGCTACATGTTGTATCCCAACAAGTCGCTGCCTAAGTTTCTCGAGAAGAATACCATCCCAAAACAGTTGGTGCAAACATCGAAATTGCTCAAGCAGCTTGTTGAAGATGGCGACCAGCGCATCGTGAGTCGCGACATTAACGGCGATTTCCACTTTAACGGGAATTTTAGAAATGCGGCCGATCTGAGGAAGGCACTTGATGACATTCAAGATCAGCCGTATGGAACGTTGGCAGCCGACGAAAAGAGTCTAGTACTCCAAATTTTCGAGGATGTATTTAACCACAAGGCATTCACAGGACGCTCTGGCACCTTTTTTGCCTATGAGGGCCTTGGATCCATTTACTGGCACATGGTGTCGAAGCTTCACCTTGCGGTTATGGAAGTGTGCCAACACGCATTTAAATCGGGTGCAACAGAGGATGTCTTGAAACGCCTGCTCAAACACTTCTATGAAATCGGCGAAGGGATTGGGGTACACAAATCGCCAAATCTGTACGGGGCGTTTCCAACCGATGCATATTCGCACACGCCGTTGCACCGCGGTGCGCAGCAACCGGGCATGACTGGCCAAGTGAAGGAGGATATCTTGGTAAGCATCGGCGAATTGGGTGTCGTTATTGAAGATGGGCGAATCCGTTTTGATCCCAAACTGCTTCGCAGATCCGACTTTAATTCTACAGGGAAGTCGGCTGAGTTTGTCGACGTCTACCAGCATACCCAAATGATAGAGATGCCATCCGACGCGCTTGCGTTCACTTACTGCCAAGTGCCGATTATTTATCGGAAGTCTGATCGTGATGGTGTCGAAGTTGCCACTCAAGATGGATCGACCACCACAGTTGACTGTCTGGTTCTTGACGAGCACCACAGTGGGGATGTTTTCAATCGGACGGGTAAAGTGACCAAGATCGTCGTTCACCTGAAAGACGCACACCTTAATTAACAACATCTGGAATTTGAACCATGTTGAAATCAAAGGTCCTATTAACAATCATGTTGTCAGTAATGTCCATTTCAGCCTGTGATAAGCAACCCAAGCACGATTTTTCGTCGGTTGGATTGACTGCCGAAGAAATTCTGGGAAAACCCGAGTACCGAGCCATTTCGTTCGGTGCCTACCGCGACACGACGCGCGACATCCAGCCTACCATACCGCAGCTGAAAGAAGATCTGAAGCTTCTCTCTGCGATGGGAATCAAGCTGCTTCGCACGTATAACGTGTATCTCGACGAAGCTTCCAACCTGCTCAAAGCCATTCGCGAGATTAAGCAGGAGGACCCAGACTTTGAGATGTACCTCATGCTGGGTGCATGGATTGAAGCCAAGAACTCGTGGACCGACGAGCCCGAGCGAATTCGTAACCAAGAAAGCGAGCGTAGTGCCGGTGAGGTGGATCGCGCCGTCGAGTTGGCAAAGGAATATCCCGATATCGTAAAGATTATCGCTGTCGGTAACGAGGCAATGGTCCATTGGGCCCAAGAATACTACGTTGAGCCGTCCATTATCCTGCGCTGGGTGAACCACCTGCAGGCTCTTAAGAAGCAGGGCGAGCTGCCATCGTCGCTTTGGATCACCAGCTCCGACAACTTTGCATCGTGGGGTGGCGGAGGATCAGAATATCACAACGAAGATCTGAATGCCTTGATCCGTGCGGTCGACTTCATATCGATGCACACCTATCCAATGCACGATACACACTACAATCCGCAATTCTGGGGTGTGCGCGAAGCGGAGTACGGATATACGGATCTCGCAAAAGTACATGCCGCCATGGATCGGTCGGTTGCATATGCCAAAAACCAGTATAACAACGTGGTTGCCTACATGAAGGGACTCGGTGTGGATAAGCCGGTTCACATCGGCGAATCTGGATGGGCCACGCAGTCGAACGAGCACTATGGTC
>CAZVRJ010000046.1:0-19732 GCA_964629885.1 uncultured Chitinophagales bacterium
GAAGTGGGAATGAACGATTATCTTTCAAAGCCGATCGTTCGAAACGCACTCTATGGGGTTATCGAACGTTTTGTATTGTCAGCACCATGATATCCCATTAACCAGCCTTAGAGACATGATCCGAATTGGATGTAAGCTAGCCCTTACGCTATTGATAACGACGGTATTGCACATTGAGATGGTATCGGCCCAGGATGTTGGCATCTCACAGAGTGAAAGACTGAGTGGTCTAGCAGAAGTGTCGAAAGCACCGGGGTATATGGCATTGAAGATGGTGCATGGTTCGGATCCCGACCTATTCTTAGGTGGAGTACTCAAATCTGGAGAATCAATAGCTCTGACGTCGAACAGCATCATGATGCATGGCGCATTGAATCCTATGTTGGTCGCGATTGCGACAATGAAGGCCATCGAGCAGGGTCATTTTAATCTCGATACTCCCATTAACAAATTGCTACCGTTTCAAGTGGTGCATCCGAACGATCGCAACACCCCGATTACGGTGGGGCATCTACTGGGGCAAACTAGTGGTATTCAGGATGAAAGTGGCAGCTTTTATAGGAGTTACCTTTTCACAAGAGATATAAACTTCAACAACGAGGCACTGAACGCCGACGAAAAACGGATGCTTCGTCGCGCAAACTTGAGCGCAAGATTCTCATTGCAAGCATACCTAGATAAATCGCTGACTGCCAAAGGGGAATTTTATTCCAAGGGCACTTTCAGTAGGAATGCACTTGGTGACGATGTTAATTTTACATCGACCGGATTATCATTGTTGGCGCTAATCATCGAATCTTCAACTGGCTTTTTCTTCGACCAGTATGCCAGCGAGTTTATATTTGATCCACTTGGAATGGGTACAGCTACTTGGACTATACCACCTACGGGTTCCGAAATCGCCAGCCCTCATTTGGGCAGCACCATGGATGTCATACCCGATTATAATCAGATCATGTATCCGGCGCTTGGGTTCAGGTCGTCGGGTGCTGATGCACAGATATTGCTGAGCGAAGTTGTGAGTGGCTTGAACGGAGGTGGAAAATTGCTGAGGGCTGAATCCTGGAAGACGCTTTTTGGAGGTGCTATCCCAAATTTCCAAAATGCTACTGCAGCCGATATGAACCGTGCTCCAATTGAAGTACTCAGTTCATATAACTTGGCAGGATACCATGTGATTGGCGCACAAAATTATGGCTCGACCAGCGTGTTGC
This sequence comes from uncultured Chitinophagales bacterium, assembly GCA_964629885.1. Lineage (GTDB taxonomy): Bacteria > Bacteroidota > Rhodothermia > Balneolales > CAYWCV01 > CAYWCV01. The sequence goes on from CAZVRJ010000046.1 coordinate 1,215, forward strand.
TAATCGAGCCACAAAAAGGCGAAGTCATCTATTTTACCTCTAACACGAGCTTTGCACACTTGAATAGAGGAGGCTTCTTCTTGTCGGAGATCTTACGGCTCATTGTTGAACCGTACGAATAGTTTGCATGAACGGATCTAGAAATCAGCCTTCAAAACTACGACTTCCGGCTCAACGCTTGAGCTTTGGTTGGCGGCGTACATCTTGCCGTTGACGATGCGCACAGGACGAATCGACGCAGGAAGCAGGGTAGAGCCCAGCACGTCCGACGTTGGGCTCATGACCACCCAGTAGGTGCTGTTTGCGTCGATCTGGCCAATATTCACCCAGTAGTTGCCCTTGTCCGACACGAGGAAGGACACGTATGCAGGATGCGTGGCTGGGACTCTGTCGGCTACGATTGGATCGGCCGTGCGGGGATCCAGCTGTTTGTCGGTGTCGGTTACGGGGCGCTCGGCCACAGTAGCCTCAATTCCGCCCAGCGGGGTTCCATCGGCCGAGAAATGGTCGATCTTGAGAGCGTCGTTCCAGGCACCCAAATAAAAGTCGCCGCCTTTTTCTACTCGTAGGAACGAGTTTCGACCGAATGGAAGCACGCGGGTAGCAGGTGCCCCGTTCATGTCGCCCGTTACGGTCTGCTGGTTTCTCCGGCTGATGTAGTCGGCATTGAGCACGCTTCCGTCTTCGCCAATGATCCGGTACCGCAGCCATTGCTCTTCCGTCTGTCCGTCGGCACCCATCGTCGGAGCGGCGACTTCGGTTGTGACGTAGCCCGCAAGGCCCTCCAGCTTGACGAGTGCGGCGACGTTGTACCCGTCGTCAGTCACCATGTTCACCGGAAACTCGCGAACGTAGGTCCAGGTATATCCGTCACGTGCAAAGATGGATGCACGCTGCATGCTGCGGTCGAAGGCGAATAGGCTGTCGTTCTCGAACAGGGAGACGGTGGGAGGGGAGTCGAACTGTCCTGGCTCCTGCCCGATGTCGCCAATGGTTCCCTGATAACCACCTTCGGCATCGAAAACGTAAATGACGGGGGCGCGTCCGTCCGAAACGATGGCAGAACCATCGGAGGCAACCTGAACGTTGGAGATGGAACTGATCATCACGTCGGTGGAGTTGCCGAAGCTGGCCAGCTGCTCCATCTCGAAGCTGGCGTCGAAGGAGCTGCCGATGCCGGAGCCGCCAGGCGAACCGCACGAGCTGAATATAAAGGCGGCAGACAACGCCGCGAAGCTGATTTTCTTGATCATGAATCTGTTGTTGATTGAAAATGGGTCGATCCTAGAAATATACCACAACAACGATCATGATGCACGGATCAGTTAAGCGGCTCCAGCCACACTGCGGCGAGCATCGGCCCATCGAGTTGATTATCGCATCTTCGTGTGAGTAACTTTCACCCTAGCTTGCTACGTATAATGTAGGTAACCAATCTACACGTATATTTATCATCATGAAACGCATCATCCGATTTGCATTCGCACTAGCACTGGCAGGATTATTCTCGGTCTCGCAAAACAGTTTCGCCCAGATGGGGGAAGTCTCCATCGAGGGTTTGGTCGGCGTGCCTCAGGCCGACTTCCGGAATGAAATTAAGCGTGCCGGTTTGGGCATCGGGCTAACCGGCGGTTACCAGTTTCCACGCACCCCGGTTCAAATTGGTGCCAAGTTCGGATTCATGAACTACGGCATCGACCGCCGCAATGCTCCTCTCAGCACTACAATCCCAGATATTACAGTACGGGTCGAAAACCAGTATAACATCGTTCAGGGGCATGGCTATCTGCGCCTTACTCCTCCTTCTGGACCATTTCGTCCGTACGTTGAGGGCTTGGCCGGATTCAACTATCTGTTCACGCAGACGGCCATTTACGAGCGTGGTAGTAGTGAGCAAAAGTTGACCGACACTAACTTCGACGACACAGCTTTTAGCTACGGTTTAGGCGGTGGATTCAAGGTATTGCTCTATGCCGATAGTGGTTCAAATTTGTATCTTGACATGCGCGCGAATTACATGTTCGGTAACAGCGCCACTTACCTGAAGAAAGGGTCGATCACTGTCGAAAACGGTCAAGCCTATTATGACGCATACCGTTCGGCAACCGATCTTTTGCTACTCCAAGTGGGTGTTAGCATCACATTTTAACAAACATCTATGGGCTTGACCCTGTTGCAAATGCTTGGCGGCTTGGCCATACTAGTGGCCGGAGCTGAAATACTAGTGAGGGGCAGTGTTGGCACTGCCCTTCGTTTTGGACTAACACCACTACTGATTGGTCTGACAATCGTCGCGTTTGGCACAAGCGCACCCGAGCTTGTCGTAAGCATTCAGGCTGCATCTAATGGAAGCGATGATATTGCGTTAGGTAACATCATCGGATCGAATATTTCGAACATAGCGCTTATCCTCGGAATCGCGGCACTCATTCAACCCCTGAAGGTTCAGGCTTCCATCATCCGGAAGGATGTTCCAATCCTACTTGGAACTAGTCTGCTTCTAGTCCTTTTTTTGTTGGATGGTGTGATTTCGCAACTCGAAGGTTTCTTTTTCTTCGCAGGTGTTGTTGTATTTACAGTAGCCAGCATCCGAATGTCAAAGATGGAGACAGCAGCTGAAGTGAAGACCGAATTTGAAGATGTTATACCTAAAAAGCAGCTGCCTTTATGGCTAAATGTGCTTTTGATCGTTGTAGGACTTGGCCTGCTTATCCTCGGAGCTAAATGGCTTGTTGATGGTGCTATCGAAATTGCATCATCAATCGGTATGAGTGAGGCAGTAGTTGGCTTGACCATTGTGGCCGTAGGAACCAGCCTGCCGGAGCTCGCTACATCGGTGATGGCCGCAATCAAAAAAGAGGGAGATATTGCCATTGGAAATGTGGTGGGATCTAACATCTTCAATATCTTATGCATTCTAGGCATTACGGCAATGATCTTGCCCGTTTCTCAGGGTGGTATCACAACCGTCGACATTCTTCTGATGCTTGGTTTGACACTTTTTTTACTTCCTGTTCTTAGATCGGGTTATATTGTCAGCCGCTTAGAGGGTGGTGTATTACTAACCATTTACATCGCATATACAGCATATCTTGTTCTCGTAACATCCTAATCGTCCACGGCATTTAGATCGTCATTCCATACTATGAAATACATTCAGATCATTTTTTTGTTCACCTGTGTGGTTTTTACATCGAATAATGTTGTAGCGCAAAACAGAAACGTACAAAGCAACGCAACGATGAATACATCACTAGGTGGCGACCGTAAACCTTTCGAACCCCTCGCAAAACTTGAGACGGATGCCGACAGCCTCAGTTATGCTTTGGGTATTAACGTAGGGCAGGGGCTACTCAGTCAGCTCATTCAAATCCCTGACATTAAGGCGTTTGCAACGGGTATTCAAGATGCCCTTAATGCAAACGGTGGTAATGATGGATTTAAGCTCACCGACGAAGCAATAAGCGAAATTCTCATGCGCATCCAGAACCAGATGATGTACCGTCAACAGGAGAAGATGCGTGAGCTTCAAGCCGAGAATTTGATCAAGGCCAACGCATTCTTGGACGAAAACAAGACCAAGGAAGGGGTTATGACCACCCCCAGTGGACTTCAGTACCGAATTATCAAAGAGGGCAACGGACCAATGCCGATCCCAATGTCGAGTGTGACGGTACACTATGTCGGCACATTATTGGATGGCACCGAGTTCGATAGCTCACGTCGACGTGGACAGCCTGCCACGTTCCCGGTAACGGGTGTCATTGAAGGGTGGACCGAAGGTCTGCAACTGATGAAGGCAGGATCCGTGTTTGAGTTTTACATTCCGCCGAGTTTGGGCTACGGCCAAAACGGGAACCAACGCATCCCGCCGAATGCACTCTTGATCTTCGAGGTCGAACTGTTGGAAGTGACTAGTGACTAGTGACTAGTGATTAGTGGTTAGTGGTTAGTGGTATCGAAGTTCGATGCCCCCGATGCCCTCGATTTACTTCTTTCATCAAAAAGCCCTATATTTCTAATCTGTGTCCGCTTGATCCACTATGGCTTGCGGGAGACTAAAAACAACTGAAATATTCCGTATACATGAAATACGCCGCATTTGCCTTTTTGGCGATGGGTCTGGTCGCCTGCAACGGCGGATCGTCGATCGCTCCAAAATCTACCATCAGCACCAAAGCTGACAGCACCAGTTACGCAATTGGTGTAAATATTGGCTCCAGCTTCCAGGACCAAGAACTGGAAATTGACTTGGCTGCATTCCTGGCTGGCATCAAAGATGCCATGAACGACGATTCTACTGCCGTCAAACTGACAGAGGAGGAGCTGCAGACAGTCTTCGCTGCACTCCAGCAAGAAATGTACGAGAAGCAGATGGCCAAAATGGAAGAAATGTCGCGCAACAATCTATCAGCAGCCGAAAATTTCTTAAAAGACAACGCCACTAAAGAGGGTGTTATGTCGACTCCTAGCGGACTTCAATACAAAGTTATCACTGAGGGCAGCGGTCGTAAGCCTACTGCTGAATCTGAAGTGGTTGTACACTACCGCGGACGTCTTCTTGACGGCACCGTGTTCGACAGCTCCTTCGAGCGTGGCGAACCAGCCGTGTTCCAAGTTGGCCAGGTCATCGACGGCTGGATCGAAGGTCTCCAACTTATGAGCGCCGGCTCTAAGTATGAGTTCTACATCCCATCATTCCTTGCCTATGGCGAGCAAGGCAACCAGGTGATTCCACCAAACGCCACACTGATCTTCGAAGTCGAATTACTCGAAGTCAGATAAGAGACGATATCTCGATTTTATAAAAAAGCCCCGATATAATGTGTCGGGGCTTTTTTTATGCTTGTAAATCAAATTCAATCGATGCTCAAATGGAGGTATGGGCAAAGACCTCCTCGGCGCCATGTGGCGGGTTGTCGAGTGACCATGTCTCAAAATAAAACAGACGCTCACTGCGAATGCGCTTCCCGTTCATACTGAACAATCGTGTGTCACCGCCAATGAACGGCTGAAGTGCCTGAAACAATGCCGGGTATATGTTGTCCAAGCTATAGATGTGGAGATCCCAGCCGTGGTGGGCCTTCTCTTTGAATACTACGATGGTCTTCTCTTTAATAAGATCGTGAAGGGCAGAAACCACCTCCGGCTCTCCTGAATTATTCGACGGCGGAATGGAGTGTATATCCAACGATCCCGTTCCGAAAGGAGCAATGATGGCCTCACCGACTCGCATAAGGTTGACAGCATCCTTCAGGCTTCCTGTTTCTGCAAGGGAGCTTATCCAGACTGGCCGGCTAATGTGACGATTTACAGCGTCAAGAATAGTGCTCACTTGCGGATGCATGTTCAGCCCAAATTCTGGTTCGGAGGAGCCTAGATTTGTTGAGCTGATGTAGAAATGGGAGAATATCGGCATCGGACGCATGAAATCATCCAGCGTCATATTCTTTGACGCCTGCCGACGTTCGTCCGGACTTTGCTCCAGCCTGTCGAGTGGAATGTCGTGTTCGAAGATGAGTTTGAGGATATGCATGGCGGAAAGAAGAAAGAAGAAAGAAGAAGGAAGGAGGAAGGAGGAAGGAGGAAGGAGGAAGGAGGTTAGATAGCCCAAGATAACAATAAAAAAAGGGCTTGCCGTTTGCACGACAAGCCCGAATAAACCTAATAATCACTAATCACTAGTCACTAGTCCCTAGTCCCTAGTCCCTATCAAATCATTGTCGCGATAACAAGTGCTACGATCGACATGAGCTTGAGGAGGATGTTAAGCGATGGTCCAGATGTATCCTTGAATGGATCACCAACGGTGTCGCCAACAACGGCTGCCTTGTGTGGATCAGATCCTTTGTAGTACATCTGGCCGTTGATTTCGACACCTTCTTCGAACATCTTCTTGGCATTATCCCAAGCGCCGCCGGCGTTGGACTGGAATATGGCCATCAGAACGCCCGATGCGGTAACACCGGCTAAAAGTCCGCCGAGCATTTCGGCACCACCCGCAAAGCCTACAACAACAGGAGCCGCTACGGCCAACAGACCTGGGAGTACCATTTCCTTGATGGCGGCTTTGGTCGAAATCTCCACGCATTTGCCGTATTCTGCAGTTCCTTCGGCAGCTTGGAACGTTGCAACATCAGCGCTAGACCACTCGCTCATTTCGGTTCCCTCATTCTTGCGCATAACGGCAAGGGCTGCTTTGAGGGGAGGTATGGTTGCGAATTGACGGCGAACTTCTTGGATCATGGCCATAGCAGCGCGACCAACAGCGTTCATGGCCATGGCCGAGAACACAAACGGAAGCATGGCTCCGAGCATAAGGCCGGCCATAACGTGAGCCTTCGAAATATCAATGCTGCTGATTTGAGCGGCAGTCATGTAGGCACCGAAGAGTGCTAGGGCTGTAAGTGCGGCCGATGCGATAGCGAAGCCTTTGCCGATAGCTGCAGTCGTGTTACCAACAGCGTCAAGCTTGTCGGTACGCTTGCGTACCTCTTTTGGCAGCTCAGCCATTTCGGCGATACCGCCTGCGTTGTCAGAAATTGGACCGTAGGCATCAACAGCGAGCTGGATGCCCAGGTTGGAAAGCATACCCACGGCAGCAATAGCGATACCATAAAGACCGGCCATCTCGAACGACAGGATGATAGCTGTTGCAATGATGAGAATTGGGATAGCCGTCGACATCATACCAACGCCCAAACCGGAGATGATGTTCGTAGCCGAACCGGTTAGTGACTGGCGTGCAATATTGAGAACTGGTCTTTTGCCAGTACCAGTATAATATTCGGTGACGATACCCACCAATAAACCAGAGACCAGACCGATGATGGTTGCAAAGAACACACCGTTAGCAGTGATGGTACGCTCAACACCGTAGAGGGTGTCGGTGAACGTCCATGAAGCAGGTAGCATCCATGTAATGATGAAGTACGACAAAACAATCATGATGCCGGATGAACCAAACTCACCAATATTGAGAGCTCTTTGTGGATCGCCGCCTTCTTTGACGCGAACAAAGAACGTGCCAACGATCGAGGTCAGGATCCCTGTGCCTGCCAATGCGAGTGGCAGAAGAACGGCCGACAGCCCGCCAAATGCATCAATAAAGTTAGGGCTTGCCATAAATACGGCACCCAAAACCATCGTACCGATAATGGAGCCGACATACGATTCGAACAAGTCGGCGCCCATACCTGCTACGTCACCCACGTTGTCGCCTACGTTGTCGGCGATGGTGGCTGGATTGAGCGGGTGATCTTCAGGGATACCAGCTTCTACTTTGCCCACAAGGTCGGCGCCAACATCTGCTGCCTTGGTGTAAATACCGCCGCCCACACGAGCGAAAAGGGCGATTGACGATGCGCCAAACGAAAAGCCTGTAATAACAGTGATGACTTTGTTAACTGATGCTGCATCACCTGTTCCGAACATGTTACCATAAATGATGAACAGGATGCTCAGACCAAGCACACCGAGACCTACAACGCCCATACCCATGACGGAACCGCCGGCGAAAGCAATTTCAAGGGCTTGGCCTAGGCCGGTACGAGCTGCGTTTGTTGTGCGCACGTTGGCTTTGGTCGCTACTTTCATGCCGATGTATCCGGCAAGTGCAGAGCACAAGGCGCCAAAAATGAACGACACGGCCACGAATGGCGACGATACCGTAGGATCGGCAGATGCGCCAAGAAGTATGGCGACACTGACCACGAATATTGACAGCACACGGTATTCCGCTTTCAGGAATGCCATAGCACCTTCGGAGATGTAGTTGGCAATCTTGGCCATCTTCTCAGTGCCAACCTCTTTCTTGTCGATCCAATTGCTTCTCCACAGCGTGTAGAGCAGCGCGATCAGACCGGCTACCGGAAGTACGTAAATGATTGTATGCATGTTGTTGATTTACAGGTTACAGTGAATAACTAACGATTGAATCTGTTCATGGCAGCATCGATGCCCTCCCTCACAAAACAAAGGGCGGCTTCTGCTGCCTTTGGAATGAGCTCGTCTATAATTGGACGTTCATCCACACTAAATGGTGACAATACATAATCTGCCTGACGCCCCTTTGGAAAATCGTTACCGATGCCAATGCGCATGCGTGGGAAATCGGATGTTCCTGCCCGCCCGATGATGTCAGCGAGGCCGTTGTGGCCACCGTCGCTGCCCGACTTCCGTATTCTGAGCTTGCCAGGAGCCAAATTTAAGTCGTCGGTAACCACCATGCAGTCGTGCGGAACGACACCAAAGATACGCAAAGCTTTTGAAACGGCCTGACCACTCAGATTCATGTAGGTAGTCGGTTTAAGCAGAATAAGGGTGTTGCCCTTGTGGCGGGTATTTGCCAGCAACCACGGTCCCCCTTTAGCCTCAAACGTTGCACCGATCTCGCTTGCTATACGGTCTACTACTTCAAAACCGATGTTGTGTCTGGTTTTGTCGTACTCGCTTCCGGGGTTTCCAAGTCCAACGATCAGTGGCATAGGGATTGCTGGAAACGACGCGGGAGTCTGTTAAACTCCCGCATCATCGATCCAATTTATTTTTTGGCTTCTACCTTCTTGCCGCCACGAGGAGGCTTGATGATAACAACGGTGCGCTCGGGCGATACCAGAGGAGATACACCAGAGAAATCTAGGTCCTTGATTCGCAACGTATCGTTGATGTTGAGCTTAGACACGTCGGCCCGAATGTGTGCCGGGATGTCTTTAGGCAAGCAACGTACATTTACCTTCTTGAGGTTGTGGTCGAGGCGTCCACCGGCCAGAACACCAGGGGCGCTGCCTGAAATACGGATAGGAAGCGAAATGGTAACAGGGTGCGACTCGCTATAGGCGTAAAAGTCGGCGTGAATCGGACGGTCTGTAACAGGGTGGAAATCCACAGTTTTTACAATGGAGCTGTAGCTCTTGCCATCAATGTTCACATCAACGATTTGCGCGTCTTCAGCTTTTAGAAGGCGCTCAAGCTCAAGTTCAGGAACTGAAAAATGGATATTCTCGGTCTGAGGGCCGTAGATGACCGCAGGGATTGTATTTGCAACGCGCATTTCGGCGGCGGCAGCTGGACCAGTCTCGCGTGCTATTGCGTCGATGGTTACGTGGTTTGGCTTTTCCATAGTGGTGGGTTTCAGGAATGATTAGTCGTCAAAAAGGCTGCTAATGGTGTCTTCAGTGTGGATGCGTCTAATGGCCTCCGCAAATATTTCTGCTACACTGAGCACCTTAAGTTTATGGGATGGCTTCTTCAGCGGAACCGTATCCGTGATAAGCATCATGTCGATGGGTGAATCTTCGATACGCTGGTATGCCGGTCCGGAGAGAATGGGGTGCGAACAGGCTGCAACCACGCTCAGCGCGCCCTTTTCTTTCAAGGCGACGGCTGCGTTGGTAATGGTTCCTGCCGTGTCTATTAGGTCGTCGACCAAAAGGACGTTCTTGCCTTCAATCTCACCGATGATGTTCATGACTTCGGCCACATTCTGCTTCGGTCGGCGCTTGTCGACAAAGGCTAGGCCAGCTTGAAGACGCTTGGCATAGCTTCTCGCCATCTTGAGGCTGCCTACATCGGGCGCTACAACAACAAGGTTGTCGATGGGATTCTGCTTGAAATACTCGGTAAAGATGCCGCTGGCGTAAATGTGGTCGAGCGGTATGTCGAAGAAACCCTGAATCTGCGGTGCGTGAAGATCCATAGTAAGGATTCTGTCAGCACCGGCCTCCGTAAGCAGATTTGCCATCAGTTTTGCCGCTATCGACACCCTAGGTTGATCCTTACGGTCTTGGCGGGCGTAACCAAAATACGGTATAACGGCGGTCATCCTATTTACAGATGCGCGTTTGGCGGCATCTAGCAACAGCAAAAGCTCCAGGATATTATCTCCTGGAGGCGGTGTGGACTGGATCACATAAACATCTTTCCCACGAATGCTCTCTTCGTACTTGACGTAGAGTTCGCCGTCGGAAAACTGCTTAATAGTGACCTCGCCCGTAGTCGTACCTAACTGCGATGCGATTGCCCGAGCTAGGGGGGCATTGCTGCGCCCGGCAAAAATCGCTATCGGATTGTCCACGGCTTTGAGTGAGGCTAGGGTGGAATACAAAAAAAAGGATGGCTCTGATGAGATTCATCCTTTTTAGATGCTGAGAGTTGCCCGGGGAGGATTCGAACCCCCACTGACGGTACCAAAAACCGCTGTCCTGCCTTTAGACGACCGGGCAGTCGTGATTCAACGACAGACTCCAAAGTTAAGCATAATGAGCATCGCTGTCAAGCCGTACTTAGTTCATCATGCGAATTCCGACTTGGCAGGATCCACAATTGCGAGAAGTACAAAGATTTCGGTGCTGCCATGTCAGTGCTTTGCGATACTTGGTGGCAACCTGGTTGACCAAACCTCCGAATGCTTTCGATGCGTCGGGCGAAGGTGGCAACGCAGAATCATCCCATAGCTTTCGGATTCTGGTGGCAGTAGTCAAATCACCTTGTAGTGTGGCATGAACCCAGAGGGCGGGAAGGAGTACAGTCGTGAAGATAACCTTGCCAGTATTGGTTTCGGCAACTGATCCGAAAAGTTGACGCATCAGCTCGCTAGGTGTAGTAATGTGAAGTCTGGATGCAGGAAATGCCAGCAGAGTGGCTTGTAGTGCCCGTGCCTGCTTCATTCTATTGCCTGGCCTCGACGCAGGTCGGCCGCTGTTTAGCCTCCATGCCATCATCGGAAGTTGCCGTGTGGGTGCATCCCACAATAGTGTCGCAGCCTCTGTCATGGTTTCGCGGTTGGCCGGAGCGCCCAGCACGGAGCAGCTGCGAATGAAAATGGCCCTAAGCGTTTCAATTGTAGGGTCGTTGCTGCTTCTGAGCAGTAACAGGTGCCTTTCGACAAGCTCCTCGAAATAGTTGGATGAGGCTGCTTCGAGTTGTGTGATAAGGACATCAAAGTTGGATTGTATCACGTTGCTGCATGCCAACGACTGACCCCGAATGCTTTCGGCTGGCAACCATGAAGGCATCAGGCGTTCGAGACCAATGTGGGGGATACGGGTGCCGTCGGCGCGCACAATGGCGCGCTTAGCCGGCATGGGTGATGCATGCAGAACCACGCAATTGTAGGCGGAGTCGAGATGGTGCCCGTGCGAGTACCAATCTGTGGGTCTGAGATGTAGTTCTATGCCACCTCGGAAAAGCTTCCCGTCGATCAGGACTTTGGCATCAAGGAAGTCGGGACCACCCAAGTGGTTCCAACTTCCTGCATCAATAATATCGATGGTTTGCCCCATGTCGCTTCGGAGGCTGGTTAGCCGCATCGAAGCACTGCTCCATGCCTGCTGAAATGCATGCTCGGAATACCCTATCATGGTCGATTTGTGGTTAGGCCCCTACTTCTCGATCAGATCCTTTTCCTCGAGCTGTATACCGTCGGTTGCTGAATAGAGGTTTGGTACTGTTTTTTCAATGCCTCTCTTCACTTTGCTGCGAAGATCATTGAGCTCAGTGCGAGCGCGGAACACAGATTTTTGGCCTGTCTCACTTACCCAATCTCCAAGGCCTGATACTTGGTCGTTGATCCAATCGCGGTTCTCGCGTCCCGACTTCGGGGCGAACAACATACCTACCGCTAAACCGGCTGTGAATGAAAGTATGGTGACTGCGGCTATTTCGAATATTTTGTTGTTGTCGTCGTTTCGCATGATATGTCCTCAGTTGTTGTTTCGGTTCTGTGGACCAAGGCGACAATCGCAACATGAGGCCCACGTTTGTTAATACTTTCGTAACAGATAAACGTTTCGGCAAGCGTTAGATTATACCTATGCTTCGAAACTTTATTTCAGTTTGGTCGTTCAAGTGTATATCAAGATGCACCGCTTCTGGGTGCGCTTCTGTTGCTTGTAAGGAATATAACTTTTTCCTATCTTAACTCATTGCATGCAAAGCACGCAACCCCACGCCATGAGGATATTTTACATCTTACTTTTATCGGTTACGACTCTGGCACTGACTGCTTACTCTAGCTTCAAGCTTGATTCGTTCTCAGCTGAAATCTCGGCCGACAATCGTACGGCCATTAGGCTCACGTGGGAAGTAACTGCCGACCAAGACGTTGCCTCTTATATCATCCTTCGCCAGTCTGCCGACCAGTCCACCCGCAAGCAGGTGCATGAAGCCGAAACCAGACCAGGAAGTGAGCCTCGTAAGAAGTATACGTTCGACGACAATACGTTGTACAAGAACGGTAGCGAAAACGGGCAGCAGGTCACCTATTTCATCCAAGTGAAGATGAAGGGCAGCGGTCAGATAATCGAGCCCATGAACAACCAGGCCAAGCTTACATACACTTCGACCACGGTTCGCAGAACCTGGGGAAGCATCAAGGCTATGTTCCAATAGGGCATGAGTGCCCCAATGCAGCGTCGTCATGTAGTCCTAATGGACGCAAACCGCATTCAGCGTAGTATCCAACGCATGGCGTTCAGCTTGGCCGAAGAGTTCCACGAGAACAGAGTCGTTCTGTTGGGTATCAATGACAGGGGATTTGCAGTGGCCTCTAGAATGTGCCATGTACTCACATCCATTTTGCCAAACAGCTGTGAACTAGCCCGGATTGTGCTCGATAAAGGTGCTCCTACAATTGACGACCCAGACGTCGATTTCAATAACAAGACGGTAATCATCGTCGACGATGTGATATTCAGCGGGCGAACCATGCAACAGGCAGTCACATTCGTGATGCAAGCAAGCTCGCCCGATATCATTCGATGTGTGGCTCTTGTCGACCGAGGACATAGAAAATTTCCTGTTGAACCTCAGTTTTGGGGTCTGGAATGCCCTACCAAGCTGATGGAGCATGTTCATGTCGATCTGATTCCAGATGCAAAATTAGATCAAGTAATCCTTTTTCAAGACACCGAACACTATCTGCCGCAATAAATCGTTCGGCTTATTGACGGTTAATCGGTAACTTGGGGCGCCCGCGAGCAATAACGTCTCATGAGTTCATGCGGCCAAGAGTATCTGGATTATGCATTCTACACAACTACTAAAGGCAATACTTTACCCATTGTTAATTATCGGGATCACGGCAATCGTTGCTCCCGTGTTCGGTATGTTCCAGTCAGATTCGCTCGCCAAGGCATCGATAGCGAGCGAGAAGCCTGATTCCGTGAAATACTGGACTAAAAAATGGGTGCTGAGCCTGAATGGAAGCCAGGCATCATACAGCAATTGGAGTCAGGGCAACAACAACTCCATTGCTGCAACCGGTGGTAACATGTTTAACGCCACCTATAAAAAAGATCGCTACTCATACGATGTTTTGCTTCACTTTAGGTATGGCCAAGCCAAGATCAATGGTTCTGAGATCAGAAAGACCGACGACTTGTTCCATATTAGAAACCGGGTTAACCACCTGCTTCACGCCACGAAATACACAGCTTACTTTGAAGTGGATTTCAGGACTCAGTTTGATGCTGGCTACGACAAGAACAACGTTTTCATATCGAATTTCATGTCGCCAGGATATTTGCAGGAGACAGCCGGTTTAGGATATAAACCAGTCGATTACGTTCAGCTCCAGTCTGGACTCACGTTAAAACAGACGTTTGTTGCCGATACCTTGTTATCAAGGCGATATGGAGTCACGTCAGGTAAAAACTTTCGTAGCGAAGGTGGATTTTCGGTCGGTGCCAGTTTCAAGAAGAACATCGCAAAAAATTTGACTCTGAACAGCAATGTTCAAACCTTCACCAACTTTCTACAAAGCGTGGAGCATACCGATGTGATATTCAACAACGAGCTATCTGGCAAGATCAACAGCTTCATGAACACGAACATCCAATTCTCCCTAATGTACGACCGTGATTTCAACAAGCAAATTCAAGTAAAGCAGGTACTTGCGGTTGGGCTAAGTTTCAACGTATTCTAGAGGGGTGAAAACCCTATATCTCAACCTGCTCACCGACGCACTGTCGGATTTTGAACGCTCTATCGGCAAATATGGCTCTTTTGAGCCTAGTCGACATGCTAATGACGATCGGCTGAAAGCTGTTGTTGGCGAATATCTCGACAGAATAAAGTCGAATTATCCTTTTGCGCATCCGGCTTATGCCGGACAAATGCTAAAACCACCTCATCCAGCCGCCTGGCTGGGGTACAGTATTGCGATGCTCGTCAATGCGAATAATCACGCTCTTGATGGTGGACCCGACACCTCGGCCATGGAGAAAGAGCTTATTCGCGACTTGGCACAGTTTTTCGACTTCCCGGAACACACATTGGGCCATCTTACGGCTTCGGGGACCATCGCTAATCTGGAGGCTTTGTGGATCGCACGTTGCATCCATCCCGGCAAGGCTGTGGCCTTCAGCAAAAACGCGCATTACACACATTCCAGAATGTGCAGTGTGCTTGGAATCGAGGCCATTGTCATAGAAGATGACGAGAATGGCATGCCGAGCCAAGCACATATCGAAGAACTTTCGGGCAAAATTGGAACCATGGTGGTAACGATGGGCACCACGGGATTGGGCAGGGTGGAGCCACTTCACAAACTGCTTCCATTTTGCAGGGAACTTGGCATCAGGGTTCATATTGATGCTGCGTATGGTGGATTCTTCAAGACTTTGGTAGGGACCGGACTCATCGACGACGCCCCTTGGGAGATGATTGGCCTTGCCGACAGCCTGGTGGTCGATCCGCACAAGCATGGATTGCAGCCATATGGATGCGGTTGCGTCCTTTTCAGGGATCCATCTATCGGACATTTCTACAAACACGACTCTCCGTACACGTATTTCACATCCGACGAACTGCATTTGGGTGAGATCTCCCTTGAGTGTTCTCGGCCTGGGGCTGCGGCCGCAGCATTGTGGCTTACGCTCAAATTATTACCGCTCGACACAGACGATGGATTAAAGACTGTTCTAGCCGATTGCCGCATGGCAGCCATCGAAATGGCCGAAACGCTCAAATCGAGCCCCGAATGGAATGTGTTCGCAACTCCTGAGTTAGACATCGTTGCATATTATCCAGAACCATCGATTCAACATGTTGAAATGGTGCATCAGCTCTGTTCGGGTATCATGCAGTCAGGGATGCGCGGACCAGAAGATGATCGTGCCTATCTCAGCCTTTTCAATGTACCCACCATGCAGTTGGTTGAACGTCATCCAAATTGGGAACACGATACGAGTTTGGAGCGCATTGCCATCTTGCGCAGCGTGTTGATGAAACCTGAACATAGAAGCTACGTACCTGAGCTAATGAGGCGACTGAATCATCATTTGTCTTTAAAAAACACCTGAGCTGCGTTTTATGTCGCGTATAACACCTCTGTTATTGGCCATTGGTCTATTTTGGGGATTGTTTCCAACATCTGGTCATTCATCGTCAGTAGTCCCGCCTGTAAACCCAGGTGCTATGGTTCATGACAGCGACCATGTGGCACTTGCGAAAGCAACTGGTTCTATTACGAAGTTTCGTGGGCGTACATTGGTCACGGTCACACGATTCGAAATTCTGCACTCCATAAAAGGGGTTTCGTCCGGAAGGGTAATTGAAGTTGAGACACCTGGGGGTGTAAGTGGTGAAATGGGTCTCATGATTACTGGTAGCCCTGAATTTGAGCTGGGTAAGTCGTATTTGATGTTTCTGCGCGAGGGATTACAAGGTGAGCTGCGTCCTTCCATGCTGTCGTACGGAGTAATGGTCTTGAATGGCGGCATGAATGACGGAGTCTTTATGCCTATTGACCAGACTTGGGACTTAGAACTCGTTCCTCGGAAGGATTTTCAGTCGGTAGAACTGATTCGGCCATATCGGAGTGAAGCTATGTTGCAGCATCTCAGGGAAGTGTCGAATGGGTCGGCGTGGAACTCGTCGAGTTTGGTGGTCGACGGCTTTCAAACTGGTTCTAGCAACATCATTCAGAACCTAATACCACCTGGTTGCAGCTACCTCGTTTATCAAGGAAATCCGATACGCTGGAATCGTTTCGATACGAACCAACCCATCAAATTCTATATCTCTGACACGGCCACGAACCTGCAACAAACGAGTGTTCAGGCAGGTTTGATTCTATGGTCTGATTTGGAGGATTTTCGATTCGCAGACAAGTTGAGATATGAAGGGAAACGCAATTTTGCACCGAATTGTGCAGAGTATGAAAGTGCGGCCGACGCCTTGCTCGATGAGGCCGGACAATTCTTGATTGGCGACGGAATGGTGCAGTTCAACGATCCTTGTAACGAAATCCCCGATTTGACGCAGAATGGAGGAATCCTTGCTTTCGGCGGGACGTTCTTCTTCCTGACGACCCATGCCTATAACAGCTTAAATTGGCGCACATCCGCACTTGCGTTCGTGGTGGTGAACAACGGAAGTGAAGCATTTTTAGGTCCGATTCAATACAATCAAATGATGGCGCACGAATTGGGGCACACACTCGGATTCGGTCATCATACATCGGAGCCTGCCTTGATGAATGCGTTCTGCTGCAACTCGTTGAGCCAAATTGACGTAGGTTGTGCCGTACTGCCATACGGAACCTTGCCCCCGAACGATCCGCCCGTAGTTGCCAATCCGCTGGATACTTTGACGCTTTATTATCCGGGATCATCCTATGTAAGGAGCCTTACCCAGCCGACACCCGTTTTCACAGATCCCGATGGTGATCCGTTGGTGTACTCCGTGCTTTCGCTCGAAGGGGGAATCGTTTTTGCAGAAATGGCATCGCCGACGGCTATCAGGCTAACTCCCAACAATGTTGGGGAGGTAACGGTTTTAGTTCGGGCCACCGATCCGCGCGGAGCCAACGTAACGATGGAGGTCCAGGTCGTGGTGGAACCGAAGATAAACGTCGTCCCGGAAATCGTTCGGGCACCTGATCCGGTCTTCATGAATGAGGGCGCAGTGCATCTGCTTGAGCTCGAAGGCAGCGAGCCGTATGTGATCGACAAAGACGGCGATACGTTGATCTATTCAGTCTCCAGCCAAAATCCGGAGATTGCCACAGCAGATGTGGTTGGCACGCTGGTACGCATCACGGGTCGTGGACCCGGTTTAGGCAAAATAATCATCACAGCCGATGACCAAAGCGGCGGCAAGGTCGAGTTAGAGGTGGCTGTGACCGTTAATGGCAAACCGCGTCTGTTGTACACGCCTCAACCTATCGTGATGGTGTCGCAGTCGGCCACAAGCACGTTCAATATTGCTCAGCCCCAGCTTTTTTCTGATCCTGAAGGTGGAGTCTTGACGTACTCCATTACGAACAGCGCGCCGTTGTTTATGGATGCCGAATTATCCGGAATGGTGATTACGCTGAAACCGAAATCGCCGGGCAGCGGATTGGTCACAGTGAGGGCAACCGATGTAGCTGGTAATTTCAACACGGTTGCGTTGAATATTACGATTCTAGCGAGACCGAATTTGAATCCTGTGGTGGCAAACAACCCCGGCGCATTTGAACTTCGTGCGGGCGACGTAGTGTTTGAGTATAATCTTGAAGGCGAGCGACGGGTATTCACAGACCCAGATTCGGATGTGTTGTCGTACAGTGCAATATCGTCGCTCAACCGAGTGGCCACCGTGGAAGTTGTAGGAGCCATACTTAAAGTGGCACCGCTCGAAACAGGTGCAGCAACGATCACAGTATTTGCCACCGATGGATTCGGAGGCTTCGCCAGTGTGAATATTCCTGTAGCGGTTGGGGTCAGTGTGGCCTTGGATGAGGAAACGCTGCCGGAGTTTCTTGAAGTCGGCAATGCCTATCCAAATCCGTTCAATCCATCAACTGTAATTCCAATTCGTCAGCCGAATCTTGATGCCGTCCTGATTTCGGTGTACGACATCATGGGGAGGATGGTGTACAGCAGAAACTACGGTTTATTGCAGCCGGGTGTCCATAATATTGAAATCGCATTTGGCAGTTTTCCAAGCGGGGTGTACATTGTGAGTGTCAAATCAGGGAACCAGTTGCACCAGCAGCGTGTCACGCTATTGAAATAGAACGAATGGGCTGTCGATCGCCATTTCTGGCGCTCCTATTAGTAGTGCTGTCGTTTTCAACGGCAAAGGCTAGCACAATTATCCCACCATCCGATTATGGAGAAATGGTGCGGCTTAGCGATGTTGTGGTGAAAGCCGAGATTCGAACATCGGAGACCATTGAATTTGGTGGACTTGTATATACGCGTACCACCCTTCATATTTTACAGTCGTTTAAAGGCAAGTACTCAATAGGCGACCGGGTTCATGTGCATCATTTGGGTGGTATTTTGGATGGGATGATAGCTGTTGTTCCCGGAAGTCCAACGCTGCAAACGGGCGACGTCATGATGCTCAGTTTACGAGAGTCTAATGTTGGATTAAGTTTTTGGTTGTTGTCGTATGGTCAGTTACTACTAAGCCAGCTTCCAGATGGCACGGATGTATACACTCACCTTGAATCAGCTGGTGAAATTGAGTATGAACTGGGGCGGAATACTAAGATAGATATACCCGGAACCTACCGAAAAACGCAA
>CAZVRJ010000047.1:0-19670 GCA_964629885.1 uncultured Chitinophagales bacterium
CCGATCGACCTTACGGCGCTGATGGCCCGCGAGAAGGGTCTGGCTGTTGACGAAATGGGCTTCACCGAGCGGATGAAGGAGCAAAAGGACCGTGCACGTTCCTCCGGCAAGTTCAAAGTAGACCTGTCGGCGACCAATGAATGGGTCACCGTCAATGAGGGATCGGATTCTCATTTCGTTGGGTATGATTTCATTGAGAGCACCTCGAAAATCATGGCAGCCCGTAAGGAGGGCGACCGCAATGCTGTACTGCTCGACGAAACGCCTTTCTACGCCGAAAGCGGTGGACAAGTTGCCGATTTCGGCATCCTCACCAACGGCGACGTGCATGTGAGGGTAGTTGATGTTCAGAAGAACCAAGGCAAGATTGTGCATTACCTCGATCATATGCCTGAAGATTTATCAGGCACGTGGACGGCTCGTGTTGATGCTGTGCGTCGTCTCGAAGTGAGCAAGCACCACAGCGCTACTCACTTGCTTCATGCGGCGCTGCGTCAAGTTTTAGGTACCCACGTGACCCAGAAGGGCTCGCTGGTTGAGGAATCGCGCTTACGATTTGATTTTTCGCACTTCAAGTCGATCGAGCAAAGCGAGTTGGATGATATTGAGTCGATCGTAAACCGTCGCATTCAGGAGAACATCCATCTGCTCGAAGAGCGCGATGTGCCCATCGATACGGCTCGTGCCAAGGGTGCGATGATGCTTTTCGGCGAGAAGTACGGCGACCACGTAAGGGTAATAACCTTTGATCCTGCATGGTCGGTTGAGCTCTGTGGTGGAACACATGTCAATGCCACGGGCAAGATCGGATACTTCCGCTTTGTCAGCGAAAATTCGGTGGCTAGCGGCGTTCGTCGTGTTGAGGCGGTGGCTGGTCATGCGGCCGATGATGCGCTCCGTGCCGAGAAGCGTGAATATAGCCGACTACTTGCACAGTTGGGACAGACATCCGACCCAGTCGAGACCCTGCAGTCGATCATCGATGACCGCAAGCGCATGGAGAAAGAGCTTGAGGTAATTCGCATGCAACGATCTATATCCGAACTAGTTGGCGTACTAGGTAGTGCTTCCGCGCATGACGGTGTCACTGTTGCCACTGGCGAAATCACAGGTGCCGATACCGAAGTGCTCAAGCAGTTGGGTTATGAGTCGCTCAAGAGGAGTCCTGTTTCGACCGTAACAGTGCTCGGCTCACGCGACGACGCAAATGGCAAGGTGTACTTAGTTGCAACGGTAACCGACGACTTAATTGCGTCGAAGTCGCTCAAGGCTGGCCAACTTGTTGGAGCACTTGCCCGTGAGCTCGGCGGTGGTGGCGGTGGACAACCCAACCTAGCAACCGCTGGTGGACGTCTTCCCGAGAAACTGGGAGAGATTTTGGCATCGGTTCCAGTCCGACTCAAAGGCTGATCTTGTTTCCGAATGCTGCGAATTATGGGTATATTCCCAATTCTGTGCAGTACATGTTCTATGGCACGCCTGATAGGTGCGCCGCCTATACGACTGATTTTCAAAAAATAGAGACTTCATTTAATAACTATGTCCAAGACCGCTGAAATCGTCGGTTTTACGCCCACAGGATCGGTGTTTAAAAGCACTGTTTTGCCGAAGGCGACCACGAAGACACACAAACAGCTTGGCCTGACGGATGAGCAGGTCCTTGAAATGTATGAATCCATGCAATTGCAGCGCCGATTTGAGGAGCGCGCAGCCCAAATGTACCAAAAAGGTAAGTTTGGCGGGTTTCTTCACTTGTACATTGGCCAAGAGGCAGTTTCGACAGGTACCGTCACTGCAGTGAACGACAACGACGATCTTATTACTGCCTACCGCGATCACGGCCATGCATTGGCCCGTGGTGTTAGCCCCGATGAGTGTATGGCTGAGCTTTTCGGCAAGGCAACCGGCATGAGTAAGGGTAAGGGCGGCTCCATGCACTATTTCAAAATTGAGAAGCACATGTGGGGTGGCCATGGTATCGTTGGTGGACAAATTCCACTTGGTGCCGGATTGGCCATGGCAAACAAATACCAAGAGAATGGACGCATTGCGGTTTGCTTCTTCGGTGACGGCGCCATCAGCCAAGGATCCTTGAACGAAACGTTCAACATGGCACAGCTTTGGAAACTACCGGTAATTTTCGTGGTCGAGAACAACGGCTATTCGATGGGTACAGCAGTAAACCGCCACAGTGCAACCGACCTCTATAAGCGCGCTTGTGGTTTCGACATGAAATCGGACGTCGTAAACGGCATGGACGTCTTCACCGTGTACGAGAAGTTCAAGGAAGTCGCGGCCGACGTTCGTGAGAACAATAACCCATGGTTCCTAGAAGTTAGGACCTACCGCTATCGTGGCCACTCGATGAGCGATCCTCAGAACTACCGTTCCAAAGAGGAAATGGAAGATTTCAAGAGCTTTGATCCAATTGAGCGCCTCAAAGATTATATGCTCAAGAAGAAAATCGCCAAGCAGGAGGATATCGACGCAATCGATGAAAGAATTGAGAAAACGGTTCTCGACAGCATCGACTTTGCGGAAAACAGTCCATTCCCAGACCTCGCCGACCTCTATAAAGATGTCTATGTCGAGGACGATTTCCCTTGGACTACCTGATCCATCCTGAACAGTAATTAGAA
Source organism: uncultured Chitinophagales bacterium (assembly GCA_964629885.1). Taxonomy (GTDB): domain Bacteria; phylum Bacteroidota; class Rhodothermia; order Balneolales; family CAYWCV01; genus CAYWCV01. The sequence goes on from CAZVRJ010000047.1 coordinate 2,640, forward strand.
TTTTATATCCGGAGAAGATAGAAAATGGCAGTTCTTCAATTTAGAGAGGCGATTCGCGAGGCGATGTCAGAGGAGATGCGCACTGATGAGTCCATCATCATCATGGGCGAAGAGGTAGCAGAATACAATGGCGCCTATAAGGTAACCCAAGGCATGCTGGATGAATTTGGTCCAAAGCGTGTGATCGACACGCCGATTTCAGAGCTTGGATTTGCAGGTATTGGTGTCGGCGCGGCTATGAACGGCTTGCGTCCCATCATCGAGTTCATGACCTTTAACTTTGCTCTTGTTGGAATCGACCAAATTCTGAACAATGCGGCCAAGCTGCGTTACATGAGTGGTGGTCAGATAAGCGTACCTATGGTATTTCGTGGACCGAATGCTTCGGCAGGTCAACTTGGTGCGACACACTCCATTGCATTTGAGAGTCTGTATGCCCACTTCCCAGGTTTGAAGGTAATATATCCTTCTGAGCCGGGCGATGCCAAAGGTTTGCTCAAGTCGGCCATCCGCGATAATAACCCTGTAATCTTCCTTGAGTCCGAGCAGATGTACGGCATGAAGGGTGAGGTGCCCGATGGCGAGTTCACTATTCCGATCGGTGTGGGCAAGGTGAAGCGTGAGGGCAAGGATGTCACTTTGGTGGCTCATGGCAAGATGTACCATGTGGCTGTTAAAGCTGCAGAGGAGCTTGCAAAAGATGGCATCGACTGCGAAATCATCGATCCACGTACCATGAAACCATTCGACTTCCAAATGGTATTCGATTCGGTTCGCAAGACCAATCGCTGTGTGATTGTCGACGAATCGCATCCGTTCGGTGGTATGGCTGCAGAAGTGGGCTTCCAGATCCAGCGCGACTCCTTCGATTATCTCGACGCCCCAGTGCTACGCGTCACATTGCCAGACGTGCCAGCACCGTTCGCTAAGAATTTATTTGATGCTTGGCTCCCAGGCCCTAAGCAGGTGATCGAAGCAGTGAAAGCTGTAACTTACCGTTAATCATGTTCCCCAATTTCTAACTAGAAGATCATGGCCATAGTAATTGATATGCCCAAACTCAGCGACACGATGCAGGAAGGTGTGATCGCGAAATGGAATGTAAAGGAAGGCGACAAAGTCAGCTCAGGCGATGTGATCGCCGAGGTGGAGACCGACAAAGCCACCATGGATGTTGAGGTCTATGATGCGGGAACCGTGTTGAAGATCATGGCAAAAGAAGGCGAGGCTGTGCCCCTTGGTGGTATTATGGCCATTATCGGTAAACCAGGCGAGGACATTAGCGACCTTTTGGGTGGCAAGTCTGCTGGAGCGCCAGCGACTGAGGCAAAAGTTGAGGCAAAAGCCGAACCAAAAGCTGAGGCTAAAGAGGCCCGCGCCGACACAAAAGGCAAGCAGGAAAAGTCATTCGACCCAATCTTGGGCGATCTTGAGTCGAAACCCGTTCCAGTTGCATCCGACGAGCGTGTGAAGGCTTCGCCTTTAGCTCGAAAAATGGCCGAAGAGCAGGGTTTGGATTTAGGCAATATTAAGGGAAGCGGCCCTGAGGGACGCATTGTCAAGAAAGATGTACTCGCAGCCGAATCAGCACCAGCTAAGTCCACGCCTGCAACGGCAGCTAAAGCTGTATTTGTTGCACCATCGGCTGAGGACGAAGACATTCGTATCTCTCAGATGCGCAAGACTATTGCCCGTCGCCTCGCTGAAAGCAAGTTTACCAGCCCGCACTTCTACGAGACCATCGACATCGACATGAAGCAGTCTATTGCTGCCCGTGAGCAGCTGAATGCTATCAGTGATGTCAAAATTAGTTTTAATGATTTCGTGGTGAAGGCATGTGCCGTTGCGCTCCGTCGCCATCCGAAGGTCAATACATCATGGCTAGACGATGTGATTCGTGTTAACGGATCTGTCAACGTGGCTGTGGCTGTGGCAGTTGAAGACGGCTTACTCACACCAGTTATTCGCAATGCCGATCAAAAAGGCTTGCGCCAGATATCGGCAGAGACCAAAGATTTGGCAACACGTGCTCGCGACAAGAAGCTTCAGCCGGAAGAGTGGGAAGGTAGCACGTTCACCATCTCCAATTTGGGAATGTACGGTATCGAAGAATTCACAGCTATCATCAATCCACCGAACGCGGCCATATTGGCTGTCGGAGCCATCCGCGACGTCCCGGTGGTAGAGAATGGGCAAGTTGTTCCCGGCAAACGCATGAAGGTTACACTTTCGAGCGATCACCGAGTACTCGACGGTGCCACGGCTGCTGAATTCCTAAGTACATTGCGTCAACTCCTTGAGAACCCAAGCAGCATGCTGCTCTAATTTTTTACACCTATGAAGGGTATCGTCCTTGCCGGTGGAACCGGCTCACGTCTTTTCCCATTGACGAAAGTCACCAATAAGCACTTGCTGCCGATTGGGACTAAACCAATGATATACTATCCAATCGAAAAGCTCATCGATGCAGGAATTGAGGAAATTCTGATCGTGACGGGCACTGAGCACATGGGCGATGTAGTCGGACTCTTAGGCTCCGGTTATGAGTTCAACTGCCGTTTCACGTATAAGGTTCAAGACCAGGCTGGTGGCATTGCCCAGGCATTGGGTCTGGCCGAGAATTTCTGCGGTAATGATCCGATGACCGTCATTTTGGGCGACAACATTTTTGAGTCTTCGCTCGCCGATGGTGTTACCTCTTGGAATGGATCAGGTTCAAAGATCTTCATCAAAGAAGTTCACGATCCACAGCGTTACGGTGTTGCTGAAATTCATGGTGACCGAATTGTGGGGATCGAAGAAAAGCCAAAGAATCCCAAGTCAAATTACTGCGTTACGGGCATTTACATGTATGATGCAGGCGTTTTTGAGGTGATCAAGACCCTTAAGCCATCAGGCAGAGGTGAGCTCGAAATCACCGATGTGAACAACCATTATATAGCTCAAGGCAAAATGGGCTTCGCCATGCTAGACGGCTGGTGGACCGATGCGGGTACGCCCGACTCTTATCGCTTGGCCAATGAACTGGCCTACTCAGGAAACGAATGATTCAACACCGATTTCTCATCACGGGAGCAGGTGGACAGCTTGGCCGAGAGTGGGTGAATAAACTCACTATGGCCGACCAAGATGTTTATGCTTACGCGTATGAAGATCTGGATTTGGCCGACCATGATGCCGTAAATCGCATTGTGTCGCATGTGCAACCAAGTGTTCTGATCAATTGTGCCGCCTATACGGCTGTGGACAAAGCCGAATCCGAACCTGAACAAGCTCGGTTGCTCAACGCCATCGTACCGGGACGCTTGGCATCGTTGTGTGCTAAGAAAGCCATCAAACTGGTTCATTTCTCCACCGATTACGTATTTGGTGGCTCCAAAATGGATGCAGAGGTTTACCCAGATGGTTTTACAGAAGACCATACCGCAAACCCGCAAAACGTATACGGACAGACCAAATGGGATGGCGAGCGATCGATTCTCGCATCAGGATGTGAGCATTTGACCATTCGCGTTTCTTGGTTATGCGGGCGATTTGGGAATAATTTCGTGAAGACGATGCTGCGTCTTGGTAAAGAGCGGGACGTGATCAGAGTGGTTGACGATCAAATTGGCTGCCCGAGCTTTACGGAATCGGTTGTTGCCAACACCTTGGTATTGATTGAAGGTGGGCACTGTGGTGTGTATCATCTTACAAGCAAAGGAAAAGTATCTTGGGCCGATTTAGCCGAAGAGATCATGGTTCAAGCTGGTTTAGGTACAAAAATTGAGCGTATTTCGACAGAGGAGTATCTTACGGCTGCAAAACGGCCTCGTTATTCTTTGCTCAATACGAACAAAGCCCTAGCGGAAAATGGAGTGGTCATCGAGGATTGGAAGATTGGGCTGGCAAAATTGTTGCATCCATCTATGGGTTTGTTTTAGATTTGTTCGATTGGTATTCTGTCGACTTCGGAGGAAAAATTGTAAACAACGTTTTTTATGGAGTTCATACCAACAGCTATTGAGGGTGTAATCAGAATTCGTCCAACTGTTTACGAGGATGCCAGAGGCAGTTTCAGGGAACAGTTCAGGAGCGACTTGTTCGAAAAGGAAGGCCTTATTACCCATTTCGTGCAAGATAATATTTCAACATCCTCTCGGGGAGTGCTTCGTGGGTTGCACTATCAAATCGTCAATCCACAGATAAAGTTGGTAACGGTGCTCCATGGATCCGTTGTCGATGTGGTTGTGGACCTGCGAAAGGGTTCGCCTACATTTAGTAAGCATGTGAGTGTGTTACTCAGCGACCGTAATAAGGAGATGTTGTACATTCCGGCTGGCTTTGCCCACGGATTTCAGTCATTAGAAGACGATACAGTATTCCATTACAAGTGTTCTGACTACTATAACAGGAACGGGGAGAGGGCGCTTTTGTGGAATGATCCACAAGTTGGAATTAAGTGGCCAATCGTTGAGCCTTTGCTCTCTACTAAAGACCTCGAAAATCCGATATTAGAACGAATTCCCGAACAAGATTTCCCCTGATATTACGTAACTTCCTAGTCCACAAACCGACTAAGAATCATGCGTATAATTGTTACTGGGGGCTCCGGATTCATTGGATCCAACCTCATCTTGCACCTTCACGATAAATACCCGACCATCCAGATCATGAATCTGGATAAGCTGACTTATGCATCCGATCCCAAGTATTTGAGCGATTTGAAGGGTAGCAGTCGCTACTATTTCAAGAAATTGGATCTCGTGAACCGCGATGCCGTGCAAGATGCCGTTCAGACTTTCAAACCAGATGGGGTTATCCATCTAGCAGCAGAATCGCACGTCGACAATTCCATAAAGGGCCCTGAGCCATTTGTGCAGTCGAATGTGGTGGGCACGTTCAACATCCTTGACGAGTGCCGCCGATTTTGGTCCGAATCGAAGGGTGGGCTCGAAAAGTACCGTTTTCACCATGTATCTACCGACGAAGTGTACGGATCGCTTGGTGCTGAGGGTCTATTCACCGAAGAGACACCATACGCACCCAATTCGCCATACAGTGCCACAAAAGCCGCATCAGATATGTTGGTGAGAGCGTATTTTCATACGTATGGAATGAATGTGGTTACCACCAATTGCTCGAACAATTACGGTCGCTTCCAACACGACGAGAAGCTCATTCCAACAGTGATCCGCAACGCCTTTAACCAGAAACCTATTCCTGTATACGGTACAGGCGAAAACGTTCGCGATTGGTTGCATGTGTCAGACCACTGTGCAGCTATCGACATCGTGTTTCACAATGGTCAGGCAGGCGAGACCTACAATATTGGTGGGCACAATGAGTGGATGAATATTGATCTCGTAAAGTCAATCTGCTCTATTATGAACGATTTAGTCGGTGATGGACCAAATGGTGATTACGCGAATTTGATTTCGTTTGTCACCGATCGTCCAGGTCACGATCAACGCTATGCCATTGACCCGACAAAAATTGAAACTTCGCTTGGTTGGAAACATGTAGGCAGCTTCGACGATCATTTGCGTGAGACGATTGCCTGGTATGTCGAAAAATACCGCAATTCCGACGATTGAGAACTTAAGTATGCCTAACAGACAACCTCGACAGTATTGGCTTATGAAAACCGAACCTGATGTGTTTGGTATTGTAGACCTTGAAAACGCCGATAATAAAACGACTACATGGGAAGGTGTTCGCAATTATGAAGCACGAAATTTCATGCGCGATCAGATGAAAGTGGGAGATGGGATTCTATTTTACCACTCCAATTCTAAGCCTCCCCACATTGCTGGCACTGCAAGTGTTGCTTCGAAGCCTTATCCCGATGCATCGCAGTTTGATCCCACTTCTGATTATTACGATAAGAAGGCCACCCAAGATGAGCCCATTTGGTATTTGGTTGACGTGAAATACGAAACAACCTATCCGCAGGCAGTTGAAAGGATAACGCTGCAAAAAGATCCGATTTGTGGGGAAATGATGCTTTTTAAGCGTAATCGACTTTCGATCACTCCAGTTACATCAGAGGAATGGTTAGCTGTGCATCAGCTTGCCGGAGTTAAACCCAAGCGCTGATTATGACACCAACCTTGCGCACGTCCGGCATCCTGCCCGTACAGCGCATCCGCCAGATGGTGGATGCCGGGATTATCGCGTCGGATGCCGACCACCCCATTCTTCCCGACCAATATCAGCCCAATTCGCTCGATCTGAGGCTGGGCACCATCGCACACCGTGTACGTTGCAGCTTTCTGCCTGAGAACGAGCGCGTGAGCGACAAGCTGAACAAGCTGACTCAGCACAGCTTCTCTATCGAGAGCGGAGCCATCCTCGAGCCGAACTGCACCTATATTATTCCGCTGCTCGAGCGGGTGCATTTGCCGTTGCCGGGTCCACAGCCCTTTTCGGGCGGCAATGGCACGAAGGGGATCGAGGTGCCGTTCTTTACCAACGAAATGCTGACGGCGCGCACGAACCCGAAATCCTCCACAGGACGACTCGATATCTTCACCCGCGTCATCACTGACTTCTCGCACCGTTTTGAGGAGATCGGCGGCGGCTATTCCGGCATGCTCTATCTCGAGGTCGTCCCGAAATCTTTCCCCGTGCGTGTTAGGACGGGCCAGCGTTTAAACCAGCTGAGAATCCGTCACGGCAACCAGATGCTTAGCGACCACGACATCATGCGCCACCATCAGCTTGATCCGATTTTGTTTGATGAGGAGGGTCCGATGTCGGTCGATAAGCTCAAGTTGGGCAATGGGCTGTTCATGAGCGTGAGCATGGCCGCCGAAGAGGGCGCCATCATCGGGTACAAGGCCCGTAAGAACCGCGACATCGTCGACCTCGACAAGATCGGCCATTACCAAGTGCAGGATTTTTGGGATACCCTCTACGCCCGCAAGGACGATTTCATGATATTGGAGCCCGAGGCGTTCTACATATTCGCATCGCGCGAGCGCGTGCGCATCCCCGGCTCCTTGGCGGCAGAGATGGTGCCCTACGATACGGGTTCGGGCGAGCTGCGCACCCACTATGCCGGGTTCTTCGACAGCGGCTTTGGAGGCGATGCCGGCGACGGCGGAGCCAAGGCCGTGCTCGAGGTGCGCATCCACGACGTTCCCTTCCTGGTCGAGGATGGGCAGACCGTGTTCCGGATGGTGTTCGAGCCCAACACTGAGTTGCCCGAGGCGCTGTATGGGCAGCACATCCGCAGCAACTACCAGGGGCAGGAACTGAAGCTGAGCAAGCATTTTGCAGATGGTTGATCGGGATCCGCTCAAGACGGTCACGCACTGCGTGTGCCACTGGCGCACCTTTGTCGAAATACTGGAGTTTGCCAGGGAGAGGGATTTCGACAGCCTGGACGAGCTCATCCAGATGCGGTTTTGCGGCTGCAGCTGCCGCACCTGCCACCCGTATGTCGAGAAGGCCCTGCGCACCGGCGAGACGGCTTTCCGTCCGGGGGATGTGCATTGAACCTCTTCTACGCACCAAATTTATCACAGTCGGATTCCACGGTCGTTCTGCCCGCAGACGAGGCCATGCATGCCGTGAAGGTATTGCGTGCCAAAGTGGGCGACACGGTTCAAGTGACGGATGGCACGGGCAGCTTTTTCGAAACGACCGTAATTTCCGTAGGCAAGAAGGATGTGCAACTACGGGTCGACGGAAGGCGGTTTGTGCCCCGAGAGCAGCTGCCTGTCCTGGCCGTCGGCATGATCAAGAGTCGCGAACGCCTTGAGTGGCTCGTCGAGAAGTCGGTTGAGCTGGGCGTGTCGAAGCTCATCCTGATGCAGACCGAGCGCAGCGAACGCTCGCACGTGCGCGAGGACCGGCTTCGAGCCATCCAGGTCAGCGCCATGAAACAGTGCCTGACCAGCTGGCTGCCCGAATTGGTGACGGGTGTGTCTTTCGAGTCTGTGCTTGATGAGGGCAAGTTAGCGCATCAGCCAATCTACATTGCCCACGAAAAGGCATCATCCGAAAGCAGGATGCCCCTGGCCGACACTCCAGACGCACCCTTGCTTCTGGTGGGTCCCGAAGGAGGCTTCAGTGACCGCGAAGTGCAACTCGCCGTACATGCCGGTGCCACGATGGTAACGTTAGGTCCCAGACGCCTTAGGGCCGAAACGGCAGCTTTGGCGATGTTGGTAAAGTGGTTAGTAGTTAGTGGTTAGTGGTTTGTTATGATACTGTCGCCATCTGACATCACTTATTTCAACCTGTCAACTCGAAGGAGTCAGAATCCAAAATGAAAGCTACATCACTACTAACTACTAACCACTAACTACTCTACCACTCGGCTACTCAACGCATCATACTCATCCCACAATTTCCTCGACTCGACGATGCTTTGGTCAAACCGTTGGCTCGAAGCCTGCCAGTAGCCGGACGTGCCCCAGATCATACGCGCCAGTTCGACCTGCATGAAATCCATTACAATCAGGAACTCACGGTCGAATTTGTCGCGCGATATCTCAAGCCGGTCCATCGTGCTGCGGGTGGTGGAATCGCCTGAGGCCGTAAAGGATATGCCTGATTTCAGGATGACATCCTTGAAGCCCTCTTCATCGGCCGTGCTGAATAAATTGGCAGCCGCAAATCGGTTTTGATTCGGCAAGAGGTTGCTTTTGACTTTATCAACACCGTAGTTGCGAAGCCAGGAAAAAAGCATGGAATAGTGCATTCGATCTCTCCTCACGAAATCGAGCAGGGGGGAACGCAGGGTGTCGACCAAGATATGGTCGGGAATGATGCCACCTCCGCCATAGACGGGGCGACCTGAAAGCGTCCTGAATATCAATGAATCGGGAATTTGCTCCACATAGTTTTGAATATCGGAGCTGGCGTCCCTACTACGCGTCCGTATTTCGCTGGCGTAGGCTTCGCGTCCATTCACATAGGGTTTCTGGATGAGCCTGCCCGATGGGGTATAGTACCTCGACGTGGTGACCCTCACAATGCTGCGGTCATTCAGAAGATATTGCTGCTGAACGAGTCCCTTGCCGAAGGTCCGGCGTCCAACAACCAAGGCCCGGTCGTAATCTTGGAGCGCGCCGGCCACGATTTCGGATGCCGATGCCGAGCTTTGGTTGACGATGATCATCACGGGCATCTCGTGCAGACGACCGTTTCGGCTCGAATTGTAGCTGTTGCTGAACTGGCGATGACGGCTTTTCGTGCTTAAAACAAGCTGCCTTCCGTCGATAAACTCGTCGACGATAAGCAGGGCCTGCTGCAGGTAGCCGCCACCATTGTTGCGAAGATCCAAGAGCAGCTTCTTCATGCCCTGCTTGCGGAGCATGTCTGTGGTTTCGACAAATTCGGCATGCGTCGTGGCCGAAAACCGGTTCATGCGGATGTAGCCGGTATGCGCGTCGATCATGAAATGGGCCTCAATCGATCGGATGGGCACCGATGCACGCTTCACTGCGACCGTGTCGGTCGATGCCGACCCATGCACCTTACGGACAATGTTTACGATGCTGCTTTCGGGCCCCCGCATAAGCTCGCGGATTTTGTCGGTCGTGGCAGATACAATAGATGTCGTGTCGAGCGCAATGATTTTGTCGCCCGAGAACATCCCTGCTTTAAATGCCGGGCCACCATCCAGTACATGTATGACTACTGCAGTGTCCCTTACTATTTCGTAGCTGAGGCCAATGCCACTGAAGTGTCCCTGGAAGTCCTCTAAGACTCTCGCACTCGATGTTGGATTGATGTAAACCGAGTGTGGATCCAAACTTTGAAGCATACCCCGTATGGCATGCTCCACCAAGGTATCAGCATTGATGTTGGGCTTTTGGGTGAATACCCAATTCCATGCTGTCGAAAAATTGGCAAGCAGCTCTCCAGAATTCTTTACGGTACGTGGGGCAACCGTATCGAGAGGTGTCCCCGAATAGACCATTGAGGTGTCTCTGATGCCACGAATCAAACCGGTAATGCTTCCACGCATCAACACGTTCATGTCGGGCTCATCCACATAATTCTCTGTGACTCGATTCAGCGCTTGGCTATATTTATCGAGTGCTTTACCTGGATTTGCATCGAACAGAAGTACCCTCAAAACGATGAGGAAACCGATAATTACTCCTGCCGACAAAAATCGAGTCATTTTATTGCGGATTAGTCTACGTTACTGTCTTAGTATACCCTGTTGAACTCTGATTCGTTCAGTGTTTTCGCGAAGTGCACTCACTTCGGGCCATAATTTCACAGCCTCTTTAAGGGTGATGTCGAAGATGTCGTTCCACACGATGAAATACTGCGACGAACCGAACATCTGCTGAGCCAGTTCGGCCTTCAGTGCACCTTCAATTACCCACATTTCTTTTTCGTAGACAGATGGGTTCATGTAAAGTGTATCGCCTGAAGCAGTGTATCGCACCGTAGCTGTTGTGTCGGTGAGTATGAGTCCACTACCAGTTACACGTCTGCGGAAATCAGATTTGTCGCCGCTACTCCAACTAAAATCGGAGCGGTACTCTTCAAACCGATTTTTCCAGTTACTGCGGTATTCTTCGCCTTGACGTGCCAGGTAATCCATCACGAATTCGGTAGAGATTCTCTTACGACGCATGAAACCAAGCGTGTAGCTTCCGGTTGTGTCGCCTTGAATGATATGGTCAGGTACGATGCCACCACCCGCATATACAGGGCGACCTGCCATGGTCGAGAAGATGAGCGTGTCTGGGATGTTCTGGATGAACTTCACGGCATCGGTCGAAGCATCGCGCTCACGCTTAACCAACTCCCAAGCGTACTCTTCGCGTCCGTTGTTAAATGGCTTCTGAATGAGGCGACCCGACGGTGTGTAATACTTGGATGTGGTCAAAAGCATGCTGCTGCTATCTGGCAGCGGATACTGGAGCATCACGTGGCCTTTGCCGAATGTGCGGTGACCCACGATCAGGCCGCGGTCGTGGTCTTGCACGGCGCCGGAGATAATTTCGCTGGCGGAGGCAGATCCTTCGTTTACAAGAACGATAAGCGGCTGCTCCTTGAAGATGCCGTTGTCGGTCGACGCGTAGAAGCTGTTGAACTGCGGGTTGCGGCTCTTGGTCGATACAATGGTCTTGCCACGGTCGAAGAATTCGTCGAGTATCATGATGGCCTGGTTCATGTATCCGCCGCCGTTGTTGCGAAGGTCGAGCACCAGGCGTTGCATGCCGAGGTCGTTGAGCGATTTCATGGCATTCATGAATTCCTCGTAGGTGGTTGCACCAAAACGATTGATTTTGATGTAACCCGTCTGCTCATCCAACATATAGGATGTGTCGACCGTAAAGAGGTTGATGTCGTCGCGGGTGATGTCGAAGTTGAGCAGCGAGCTTGCACCAGGACGCAGAATCGTGACTTTGACTTGGGTGCCCTTTGGTCCCCTAAGTTTCTTGAAAACTTGGTCGTTGTTAAAACCAATGGAGGACTCGTTGTCGATTGCAACAATCTTGTCGCCCGATTGAATACCTAAGCGCTCGCTTGGTCCACCAGAAACGGCATTAATGATGCTGATCGTGTCGCCAATGATGGCAAAGCTTACGCCGATTCCCTGAAACTTGGCGCTCATTTCCTCTTGAAACTGCTCCGTGTCGTCGCGTTGCACATAATTGGAGTGCGGATCCAATGCAGCAAACATGCCGATGACGGCACTTTCAGTCAGTTTTGCCATGTCTTGGTCGGGCATGGTCTGCTGCACGAATCGGTACGCCTTCTCGAAGTTCATGAACGACTCACGTACATTCGAAATAGATCCTACCGAAACGGTGTCGAGCGGAGTGCCGATGAGAACCATTGTCGAGTCGCCGATTCCTTTCACCAAACCGATAAGGCTTTGCTTGTATAATGCCGCGACGTCAACCGACTCCACATAGTTGTCAATGATGGTTCGCTGCACCTGAATGTATTTTTGCAGATTCCGACGATCTTGGTCAGGATCGGGATTCGACGTGAATATCTTGTCAATACCGGCGAACCACAGGATACCTAGTACGGTGATCGCAATCAGATTCGGTGCAAGGAAGCGTTTCAAAGTCATGTCTCCGAATAATTCAGGGGAAGTAGCAATAGTTTTCTTAACGCAAGCTATGGTCGAATGTTACATCTGCTTGGGAATGTAACCAAAAAACAAAACACAAGGTTTGCGAAACAGGTTCCATTTGCATGAGAGAACTCTTTTTTACGTTAGTTCACAGAGTTTAAAGAATCTTGAATCGTCAGAGTATGAAATGACTCAGATCTCTATTTCGTACAAGGTTCCCAAGGCGTTTATCGATGTAGGCCTTGTCTATTACGACCTTACCGGCAGGGATTTCATCAGGAACCATGAACAGGATTTCCTCAAGCACCGACGACAGGATGGTGTGCAGACGTCGTGCGCCGATGTTTTCGACCGAACTGTTAACCTCGGCGGCAATACGGGCAATTTCGAGCAGGCTCTCGTCCATGAATTCGAGCTCCACGCCCTCACTTTCGAGCATCGCCTGATACTGTTTGGTGAGCGCATTGCGTGGAATTGTAAGGATTTTATAAAAGTCCTCTTCGGTTAGCGACTGCATCTCTACGCGGATAGGAAAGCGCCCTTGTAGCTCAGGAATCAGGTCGCTTGGTTTTGATGTGTGAAACGCACCTGATGCGATGAAAAGGACGTGATCGGTTTTGACCATGCCGTATTTCGTTGTAACGGTGCATCCTTCTACGATAGGGAGCAGGTCGCGCTGCACGCCTTGGCGGCTCACATCGGGACCACCCTTGTCGCCCGACTTGGTGGCTATTTTGTCGAGTTCGTCGATGAAGATGATTCCAGCCTGCTGCACGCGCTCTAATGCTTGAGCAACGGCATTTTCTTGGTCGATGAGTTTCTCGGCTTCTTCTGCTAATAGTGCTCGACGCGCTTCACTGACCTTGACGTGGCGCTTCTTGGTGCGTTTCGGGCCAATGTTTCCTAGCATGTCCTGCAGGTTCATGCCCATCTCTTCCATCCCCTGCGGGCCAAATATCTGCATCATTGGGGTCGATGCCTTCATATCGAGCTCGATTTGGCGGTCTTCGAGTTCACCGGCACGCAACTTTTCGCGAAATCGCTGGCGGGTGCGCTCGTTCAGCTCCTGGTCGGATGCATGCTCCTCTTCAATACCGACCGTGGTGCCTGTTTGGTAACCAGGTGATGCAGGCTTCCGAATAGGTGGAATCAGAATATCAAGAATACGATCTTCCACCATCTCTTCTGCGCGGCCTTTAACTTTTTCCTGCATTTCCGTTTTCACCAGATTGACGGCGATTTCGGTCAAGTCGCGAACCATGCTCTCCACATCGCGGCCAACATATCCAACCTCGGTGTATTTGGTCGCTTCGACCTTCAAGAAGGGTGCACCTGCCATTTTGGCGAGGCGACGTGCGATTTCCGTCTTGCCGACACCGGTCGGTCCAATAAGCAAGATGTTGTTCGGGATGATGTCTTCACGGATATCCTCATCAGCACGGAGTCGGCGCCAACGGTTACGGAGTGCGATGGCTACCGATTTTTTCGCATCGTGTTGACCGATAATGTACTTGTCGAGCTCCGATACAATTTGGCGAGGCGTAAGGTTTACTGTCGGGTTGACGCTCATGGGGTGTCGAAATCCAGTATGGTAATATTGTGATTTGTGTAGATGCATACATCGGCAGCGATGCTCAGAGCTTCGCTTACCATATCGTGGGCGCTAAGTTGAGGTGCATGCTTTTTAAGCGCGCGGGCTGCAGAAAGTGCAAACGAGCCACCGCTTCCAATGGCCATGATGGCGTCGTCGGGTTCGATGACATCCCCTTGGCCTGAGAGCAGTAAAATTTGCTCTTTGTTCATAACGATAAGCATGGCTTCGAGCCTGCGCAGATAACGGTCACCCCGCCAGTCTTTAGCGAGCTCGACGGCTGACCTTTGAAGGTTGCCATTGAATTGACCAAGCTTTTCTTCGAAGCGTTCAAAAAGCGTGAAGGCATCGGCTGTGGATCCGGCAAAGCCGACCATAATGGTGTTGTTGTGCAGTTTCCGCACTTTACGGACGGTGCTTTTCATAACGGTATTGCCGAGAGTGGCTTGTCCGTCACCACCAATAGCGGCCTTGCCGTCATGGATCACTGCCAAGACGGTCGTTGCTTCAAGATTAAACATGGGTTTACTTCGAAAGTTTATTTATATGACGTTTTCAACTCTCAGATGTTGCCTCGGGTGCATTGTCGGCGCCATCATTCTTGTTGTTGCGTCCTCTACCTCGTCCACCACGTCGGCTACGACCATTGGCGGCCTTGTCGCCATTAGTGTGTTCTGTATCATTATGGTCTGATACATCGCCAGCTGGCGGGGTCTGCTTTGGTGCGGGTCTGCGACGAGGTGGTCGTTTGGTACGTTCGTGATCACCATCTGATTCAGGTGATTGTGGGTCGCCCTTATAGTATTTAGCCATGCCCGCATCTTTCGATGGTGGTGTGGCAATAGAAGGACCTAGGATGCCCTTCGCTTCACGGGGATCTTTTGGCTCGCGTTTCTCCTGCGGTCTAGGGGCGTTGCGTGGTTCATCGCGTTGCGGTGGCCTCTGATCGGGTGTGCCACGCGAATCCCGTTGGTCACGCTGGTCTCTTGGATCCCGTTGTTCTCTTTGGTCTCTTGGATCACGCTGATCTCTTTGGTCGCGTGTATCTCGTTGATCCCGCGAGTCACGATGGTCTCGTTGGTCTCGTTGGTCACGCTGATCCCTCGGATCTTCGCGGCGTGTGCGTTGGTCGCGGTCATCTCTGGGCTGACGATGGTCTCTGTTGTCGGGTCCGCCTCTTTGATCTCGGCCGTCGCGCGGATCTCTTGAGCTGCGGTCATCCCTGCTGCGGGTGTCCCTTCCGCCACGGGAATCACGTTGTTCACGGTCAGCACTTGGCTGGCCTTGTTGACGTCCCAGCTTCTTCGATCCATCCTCGTCGGAGTCCTCAATTTCGAGGTTAGGACGGTTCCGGCGCGATGTTGCGTTGTATTCTTGGGTTTCCTTGATCACTTTCTCGATTGGCTCATCGGCAATCAATGCACTTGTGATGTCGACATCACTGCCATGCAATGTAAACCTGAAGTCGTTCATCGAGAGCGTATCGTCGGTCATGGCATTTATTCTCAAGCCGAACTTGAACATCCAACGCCATATCTGGGTGAACATCCCTCTACTAAGGAATGCTCTTAAGTATGGATTCAGGTACAAATCTACACTGCGGTATTTGTAGGTATGTCTGAACTTATTCAGCCATGCCTCGATGTCGCTGACAAGTGTGTTTTGCGATACGACGTCGCCAGTGCCACCGCACATTGGGCACACTTTCGACACAGAGTTCACAACGCTTGGACGAATTCTCTGACGCGTAATCTGGATCAATCCGAAATCACTCATCGGGAGCAAGTTCGTCTTGGCGCGGTCTTTGCGGAATTCCTTCTTCATTTCGTCGTAAACCTTCTTGCGGTTCACGTCGTCTTTGAGGTCGATAAAGTCCACAACGATGATACCGCCAATATCACGGAGGCGCAGTTGTTTGGCAATTTCTCTGGCAGCTTCTAGGTTCGTCTTCAGCGAGTTTTCTTCTTGGTCGCGCTTGGCGGCATATCGGCCCGAGTTGACATCGACCACATACATGGCCTCGGTCTGCTCGAAGATGAGATATCCGCCGCTCGGCATCTTAACACGTGGACTAAAGATGGCGTCGATGTCGGACGATATCTTCATCGCATCAAAAATGTGCTCTGAGCCTTTGTATAGCTGGATGTTGGCAGCCATTTTCGGTGCGATCTTCGAAACGTAGTTCTTGATCGACCGGTGCATTTTGGGATCGTCGATAAGAACTCGGTCGTAGTCTTTGGCGAAGAGGTCGCGAATGAGACTGTCGGTCATGTCGAGGTCGCGATACAAAAGGGCAGGGGGCTGCGCATCTTTGTATTTGCTGATGATGCCATCCCATTTGTCGAGTACATCCCTCAAATCTGCGCGTAGCGCATCGTCATCCTGCTCTTCGGCGACAGTTCGCACAATAACGCCGTAGTTTTCGGGTAGCATGCTCTGAACGATGCTGCGGAGGCGTTTACGCTCTTTGAAGCTGCGAATGCGTTTGGAAACGGCAATGTAATTTCCGAGCGGGATCAGCACCAGATAACGGCCGGCGATGGTGATGTCGGTCGATATTCTTGGCCCTTTCGATCCAATAGGCTCCTTTACGATTTGTACCAGAAGCTTCTGGCCCGTCTGGAGTATTTTACCGGCTCGGTCTTGCTTGTCGAAGCCCGACATGTTTTTCTCGGCTTCTGCCCGTTGCTCAGGGGTCATCCGCACCGATTTGGGGATAGATTCTGCCCCATTGAGCATCACAATGTAGTCTTCGAGGTGGTCGCCCACGTCAGAGAAGTGCAAAAAGGCGTCCTTTGCGGTGTTCAAACGAATGAACGCCGCTCTGATGCCGACCATCACCTTATGGACTTCGGCCAGATAGATGTCGCCTACGGTTCGTTGATTCTCTTCAGAATCGATGAACACTTGCGCCAACTCGCCATTTTCAATGAGCGCCACACGGGTTTGCTTACCCGAAGCGTGGATTATAATTTGGTTTTTCATGAGTCTGAAATCAGACCCGCCTGATCGCGATGTAAAAGAACTCGACGCCGTTAAGCTTAATGATTCAAAGGATTCGGTGTCGGATTAGTACGATCCTGAATGGTCAGGTCGGGCTTAAAAATGTTTGTTGTTCCGGTTGTGTGGAGAGAAAGGCGTGTCATTCGTCCCTGGTGCGAGTAATCTGTGCACCGACACGGTTTAACTTGAGCTCTAGGTTTTCGTAGCCGCGATCAAGATGATACACTCTGAGCACTTCGCTTGTACCTTTTGCCATCATTGCAGCCATCACTAGGCTTACACTGGCTCTGAGGTCTGTGCTCATTACGGCTGCGCCCTTGAGGACCGTTGGTCCGCTGACAATCACCAGATTGCCCTCCACGTGTAGGTTTGCGCCGAGTCGGACAAGCTC